>WAOO01000081.1 GCA_015521195.1 Pyrolobus sp.
AGGAGGAGCTTCCCCGACGCAGTTGTAGTCGCGGACACGAAGATTATGGACGCTGGTAGGCTCGAGGCCTCCACGGCGCTAGACGCCGGAGCCGACATTGTCACGGTGCTGGGGGTTGCGAGCGACGAGACGATAAGGGATGTCGTGGAGGCCTCGAGCCTACCAGCGTCCATAATCTTCGTGTCCGCGACTACAACTGCGTCGGGGAAGCTCCTCCTAAGCGCCCTTACAGCCTCGGCCCCAACAGCCTTTATGAGAGGGGTGCCTGCCTCCAGGAGCTCCGCTCCGTTGGCCCACGCGGCCCTCGCTATCCTAAGCGCGGAGTCGAGGTCCGTGAGGTCGAGGGCCACCTGGAGGGCCGGCTTCTCGAGCCAGGGCCACGTTCTCCTCTTCAACCGGCGGCCGCCCGGTGGGGAGACGCGGACCCCGGATATACGACGGCTGTGGTGTCGAGCGTTGCGCGTCCTCCCGGTAATCTACCGGGCTAAGGAGAGGGTGTTCGCCGATAAGCTGGAGGAGGCGACAGACCCGAGCATAGTCTATGTGACTGACCTCGTCTCGTGCAGCCAGAAGAGGGTGTTCAGGCTCGAGATGCCCCTGGCCGCCTTCCGCTTCGACCCACCCCTCCTCCTAGGGGACCTCGTGCACCTGGGCCTCGAGAGGCTCCTGGAGGAGGAGGGGTGGGTCGCGGAGGTCGAGGTAGAGAAGAGGGTCGAGGTCGACGGCAGGGTGTACACCCTGAGGGGTAGGGCCGACGCCGTCCTCTTCACCGAGGGCGGCGTGGAGCACGTCGTGGAGATAAAGACGGCGAGGAGCGTCGAGAGGCCCCTCGAGCACCACGTTATGCAGCTGCAGGTGTACATGGAGCTGCTCGACGCTAAGAGCGGCAGCATAGTCTACGTGACGCCCGACAAGATACTCGAGTTCGAGGTGCCGAGGAGGGGGATAGATGTCGAGAGGCTGGTGGCGGAGACGGTGAGGAACGAGGCTAGGCCGCGTTTCGACTGGGAGTGCCGCTACTGCCCCTTCCGCCGCTTCTGCCCCTACGCGAGGCTCGAGGAGCGCCAATAACCCCCCTTGAGGCTATCCAGGCACGGTTCCGGGCCGGAGGTGGGGCTCCGGGTTACGCCCCCGCCTGGGGGTGGGTGACCCGGGGTCCTCCCGCCCCATCGCACACAACTCGCGCCACTCGCAGGCGGGGATGAGGATGGACGCCCTTTCCCCGAGGCCTACCTGGGCCCGTGGCGAGACTCGGCGGGACCGACCCTCCTAGAAGAAACACGAGGTGTAGCCGGCCGTGAGCGAGGCTCTGCCGGTGTTCAGGGGTAGGCTGGCGGGCTTCGTAGCATCCAGCACCGAGTTTACAGTCGTGGGTCTCGCTGGGGAGGGGCGCCGCCTCTACCTGTGGACCCCGAGGGGCGCGGTCGAGGTCCCGTGGAGCCCTCTGCGCGCAGACGGCTTCGTCTTCGAGCCCTCCACCTGGGCTGTCTACGCGCCCCTCGAGGCCTGGAGGAGGCTCAAGAGCCTCGAGGATATAGCGGCCGCCCTTGCGAGGCTGGTCGGCTACAGGCTCGAGGGGAGGAGGCTCCTCCTCTCCTTCAGCGGGGGCAAGGACTCTACAGCAGCCCTGATAGTCCTCGACGCGTTGTACGAGAAGGTGAGGTTCAGGCTCGACGTGGTACACGTCCACATGCCGTACCTCGAGCCAGAGTACCACGTCGACGAGGCTCTGCGGCTGGCCGAGAGGCTCGGGTACAGCGTGGAGGTCCTCGAGCCGCCGAGGAGGGTGCTGGCGAGGAGGCTGCTCGAAGAGGGGCTGCCATGGAGGAGGGCCAGGTGGTGCACCTACTACAAGACGAGGCCGCTCGAGGAGCACTTCGAGGAGAAGGGCTACGACTATATGGTGGTGGGCGACCGGGCGGGGGAGAGCCTGGCCAGGAGGCGGAGGCTGAAGCCAGGCGACTTCTTCGACGGGGAGAGGTTCGAGCCGATAAAACACCTCAGCCTAGTCGACGTCGCGCTACTCGTCCGTAGCTACGGCCTCGTCCACCGCGACTACCTCATCGGCCTAACGAGGGTCTCGTGCCGCTACTGCCCCTACAAGAGCCTCGGAGAGCTCCTCATAGAGGAGGGTGCCGGGGGCGACGAAGACCCCGGCCTCATAGAAGACGCGTTGAGGAGGGAGTGGCGGAGATGGTACCGCAGGATACCCTTCCACGACTTCACCGAGAACCACTACTGGAGGTACCCCCCGCGCATAGCAGAAGCATTCCACAGGCTCAAAGAGAAGCTCGAAGACAGGGAGCCCGCGCTCAACCCCAGCCGCCTCGCAGAGATGAACAGAAGCATATGGACAACCCCGCTTAACAACCTAGAGTCCATCCCCCTGCTCCAACAGGGCCTCTAACACGCGGACAACCTCCTCTATGCAAGGCTCACGCCGCACACGATACACAAGCCTACGCAGCCAAGGCGCCTCCTCCAACAACGCCTTGGTGGCAGAGTAGAGGAGGCGACGCCCATCACTATTCAGGCAATCATCCCTACTCCAATACACCCTCTCACCCCAAAAATCACGGACAAGCAGCTCGAA
>WAOO01000082.1 GCA_015521195.1 Pyrolobus sp.
CTTCTCGCGGCGACTCTAGTGGTTCTCGTTGTGTGACGGTGTTTAGGTGGCATGCGAGGACGCGTAGGGGTTGGAGTGATGCTGTGAGGCTTGTTGTGAAGCTTCTTCAGCGTGCGGCGGCTCTCCGCGTGTTGTTTGAGTGTATCGAACGGTATCTGAAGGAGATGCTTAGGGGGCTTGGTCTCTCGCAACATAGGCTGCGTAGGCTCGTCTCGATAGGCTCGCGTTGAAACTTGTTTCAACGCGGGTTGCACGGGTGAAACCCGGGTCGAGGAGCGGCTCGGGGCCCGAGGCCCCGGCTGGGGCCCGCGGGGCGGTGAAGGGGCGGTGACTGGAGGGTGTTGAGCCGAGCCGTGAGGAGGACCCACGCCGCTTAGCCCCAGAGCCCCGCGGGGCTCCCCCGGGGCGGGACGCCCCGCTACTCTACCCTACCTCTAACGCCTCTTATTAATAGTAGAGTGGGGTTGCGCGACGCCGTGCTGCATTAGGTTGCAACGCTGGTGTCGAGACGCCCCAAGGCTGCGTTGAAACCTGTTTCAACGCAGGCTGCACCGAGGGCTCAAAAAGATGTTAGAGGTGTACAGGTATGCGCAACTTCTTTACCTCCTGGCTAGCTATTTTCCGCAACACGACACTTCCCTCAACCCTCTCGAGAATGTAGTAGGTCTCGGGTTCGATGCCCAGCTTCTCGGCGGCCTCCAACGGTATGTATATCGCTATGTAGCTGTAGCGACCACCCTTCTTCCGTTGAACCCTTGAGGACCTAACAACGACCGCGTCTCTAGAGACGAACTTTTCAAGCAGTTTCAGTTTCGCGTCACCATTCTCCGCTTTTGCATTATCACCTCTTTTGGCTTCGGGCTCGATTTAACCGCGCGTATTACGAGTGTCCATGTGGGCCACCTAGAGGCGGGTGTGGGAGTGTGGTGCGAGTGGTAGCCGGGCGGGGATTCGAACCCCGGTCACGGGGGCCAGAGCCCCGCATCCTTGGCCGCTAGACGACCCGGCTACCGCTCCGTCTGAAGGCCTGGGATTGGGCTGGGTTTATATGGTTTGGTGTGCGTTTCTGTGTTACGGCCCCGTGTGTGGAGACCGCCAGTGCCTGATGCTGTGATGAGTGTTGTCGCCGGGTTTCCGAAGGGGCTGTTAACCTCCGGGTGGAGTGTCTCCCGTGTATCGGGAGGGTCTGTAGGGAGGGTTGAGGTTCAGCCCGGTTCCTCTTGCGAAGCTGCTGCGGGATATGATGAGCTATGCGAGTACGGCGCTGGATTTGGGGTTCTATGCTCTGGCGTTTAGGGATTCTTCGGCATCCTACGAGGTCGTGCAGATTGAGCGGTTTGTCGAGAGCCTCTGGGAGAGGGCTGTTGTCGAGGCTACGCTGGCCGCCCGGGGTGTAGAGGATGCGCTGGAGATGGTCAGCGTATTCAGGCTCCTCGATAGCCTCCTGAGGGTCACGGATGCGGCGGGTGACCTGGCGGGGCTGGTGATTAGGGGCGTGGAGCCGCCCAGCCTACTGCGCTACGCGCTGCTGACCGGCGCCGAGGTCACCGCCCCCCTCCGCATCTCGAAGCCGTTGAGGGTGGGCGAGCTTGAGGAGGCTGGCGTCGACGTGGTTGCCGTGAGGAGGGGTGGGGAGTGGCTCCTCAACCCCGGCGACGATACGGTGCTCCGGGAGGGCGACGTCGCGATTGTGAGGGGTTCGCCGGAGAACGTCGCGAGGGTTACCGGTTTGAAGGTCGAGGCTAGGTTCGAGAGGAGCGAGGTTGTAGAGGAGACCCTTAGGTTGAAGAAGCTTGCAGACATCCTGCTCGACCTGGGCTTCTACAGCCTCCTCTACGGCGACGACAATATAGCGATACACGTGTTGGAGATTGAGCATAGGCTTGACGACGACATGCTCTACTACTATGAGCTTGTCTCGAAGCTGGGGCTTAGCCCCCAGCAGGAGTACGCGTTGCACAAGTTCGCCGAGACCGTCGAGATAGTCTCGGATGCGGCTGCCTCAATGGCGTCGATGGTTAGGAGCCGCAAGCCCGTCCACCGCGTGATAGCCGTGGCCGAGAACCAGAGCATGGAGAGGGTGTTCGCCCTCCGCTACGAGGGTCCGAGCGGCGTGCGCCTCAGGGACACTGGGCTTGCGAGGGAGGAGGCGGTTATAATAGCGATTAGGAGGGGTGAGAGGTGGATACCGACGCCGAGCCCCGAGACGATACTCGAGAAGGGCGACCTCGTGATAATAAAGACGTACGCCGAGGATGTAGACGAGCTTCTCAAGGAGGCTAGGGCCGCTGGCTTCCGCCCGGTGGCGGCATCAGCGGGGCTCGTAGAGGGGGCATAGCGCGCAGAGCAACGGCTCCTTGGAGACGTCGGGTCTAGCCACCCCGCTCTCATCTCTTCTGGCGGGTATGGGCGTCCCATCCGAGACCCTCCACGCTGTACAGAGGCCGTTGCGCTGGTATCTGCACGTCCTCCTCTTCCACTCGCCTATACTGACGGCTATCAGGTAGAGCCTCTTCGCCTGCCCAGCCTCACCCTCAAGCCTCGAGAACCCCTCGAGGAGCATGGATACCGTCGCGTCGAGCGCGTCAACCCTGCTCTTCACATCCTCGAGGCTGGAGTGTATATGCTCCAGTTCACGGGCGAATCTGCTGACGGGCACCGGCTTGGCCTCGGCTACCAGAGTCTCCGCCTCTGCCTCCGCAGACACGGCCCGCCGCCACTCTTAGCATGCCGCGGGCCAGAGCCTGGCCTATGGCGGGCGGGTGATACGGGGCTCAGTGGCCACGGCTAGTCTTCACCACTCCGCCCGTCCAAGGCCTCATCACAGCCTCCCTCTTTACCCTCGGAGCGCCTTTAAAGACGAGGGTCTCCGGTTGCCGCAGTTCGAGCGCGTAGAGTCTAAGAGGTATCGCCTCCTCCACCCGCGCCCGGTCTACGTGATAATCGCTTCTCACGACGGCCGCGTCAACGCGATGGCCGCCTCGTGGGTCTCTCCGCTATCCGAGGAGCCTGAGAGGATAATGGCTGCTTTCGAGAAGGACTCCTACACCTACAGCCTGATACGCGCCTCGGGCGTCTTCACAGTGAATGTCGTCTCGCCGGAGCAGCTCCAGCTGGTGTGGTGCGTAGGCACCAGGAGCGGGAGGGAGGTTGACAAGGTGCGCGAGTGTGGGCTTAGGCTTGAGGAGTCTCCCGGCGGGTTCCCGGCGCCGCACCTGGCCGACGCGCTCGGCTTCATAGAGGCTAGGGTGTTCCGCGTCTACGAAGACGTCGCGGAGGACGTGGACCTGGTCGTGGCTGACGTCGCTGCAGCCTATGCTAGGAGCGGGGTTTACAACCCAAGGTACGGCTGGGAGCTTCAGAAGGCGCATGTGCTCATGCACGCCTCGGGCAGGGCCTTCACGACGCCGGGGAGGCTACTGGTAGCGCGCTCCAAGTGAGCCTCGCGGAGGGCTAGGCTTTTCATACTGGGGCGTCTCTCCTCGCAACCGGAGGATAGTCTTGGCGCACTTGAGGATAGCTGTTATCGGCGTGGGTAGGCTCGGTCAGGCTGTAGCCTTCCGCGTCCTCCAGGAGCCCTATGTCAAGGAGCTGCTCCTCGTCGACCTTAGAGAGGATTTCGTGAGGGGCGTGGCTGAGGAGTTCCGCCACTATGTCGCCATAGCAAGCATGCACGACGTCGAGATAGAGGCTCTTAGCGACGCGTCGGAGGTGGCGGGCGCCGACATTGTAATCGTGACTGCCGGTGTGCCGAGGAAGCCGGGTATGAGCAGGAGGGACCTGGCAGTCCACAACGCGAAGATAATGAAGGATATCGCTGAGGCAGTGTCACCCAGGAACCCGAATGCAGTCTTCCTCGTCGCCACTAACCCCGTCGACGCGATGACAATGGTGTTCAAGAGGTACGCGAGGGTGGATAGGGTGTATGGCTTCGGCACCATGCTCGACACCGCGAGGTTCCGCTCGATACTGGCCAGGGAGCTCGGCGTGGAGCCCAGCAGGGTCACCGGCTTCTTCATAGGGGAGCACGGCGAGACCGGGTTCGTCGCGTGGAGCACCGTCTACGTGGATGGGATTCACGTAGACAAGTGGGTGAGGAGGAAGGGCAAGCTTCTCGACAAGCAGGCCGTAGAGCAGAAGGTGCACAAGGTAGCCGCCGAGGTGATTGCCACCACGGGCGCCACGATGTGGGGGCCGGCAGGGGCATTCATCAAGGTGATAAGGGGCTTCGCGATACCAGAGGACCACCTGCTGGCCTTCGGCGTCGAGCTGAAGTTCGAGGAGGTGCCGGAGCCCGTCATCATAAGCGTGCCGACCATGGTGACACGCGGGTACGTGAAACCCCTCCTCGAGATACTGAGCGACGAGGAGAGGAGGAAGCTGGTCGAATCCGCCCGCGCCATATACAACGTCTACCGGAAGTCCATAGAGGCTATAGAGGCTTCCAAGCCCTAGGCTCTCTCCCCCACCCTCCCGGCCTCCACGCTCACCTTTTTCAAGCCCCTAGCCTCGTAGACGCTCACCGGCTTATACCATACCGCGATTATCGCTGCACCGATGTACCCCAGTACAGCCGCAATGATGAATATCAGCTCGTGGCCCGTCAGCAGGCCGCCGAGCAGCTTCAGGTTAGCCCATGCCTTGTAGAGGGCTGCTCCGAACAACGGGCCTATAATCATCCCTAGGTTGAAGAACGCCTGCTGCGCCCCGAACAACGCCCCCCTCTTCTCCGGGGGCACCAGCTCCGCCTGCAGCACTCGTATCAGCGGGAGTAGGACGCCGAACCCCACGTTGGCGAGGGTCATGGCTATGAAGAGCGTTAGTATGTCGCGCGCGAAGGCTATCAGCATCCACGTTGTCCTAGCCAGCACGGCTACGATTACAACCATGGCCTTCTTCCCGGCGAGCTTGAGCTTGTCGGCCTTGCGCGCCAGGGGGTAGGCGAAGAGCATCCCCACTATGCTTGCAGCTGCGAAAACCGTGCCCAGGACGACCATGTTCGCGGTCACCGTGCTCATAACGTAGATGAGGACTATCGAGACGAAGATGCCCATTGCGAGCCCGTTTATCCCGCTGTTGGCCACGAGCGCGAGTATGCTCTGCCTGACCTCCCCCGCAGCCTCCCGGAGTATAGATATGAAGCCGAATGCCGTTGAGAGGCTTAGCCTCGCCCTCCGCCCCCGCAGCGTCTCCGGAAGCCCCACAGCGACGAGGAGGCCCGCCAAGCTCATGAGGGCCAGTATGAGGAAGGGGGTGCGAAGCACTAGCATCAGGTTACCGTCGTAGAGCCGCCTGGCTATCAGGTAGGCTCCAACGCCGAAGACCGGGCCCACTATCTGGCCGAGCTGCATCGACATCACGTATATCGAGAGGGCTCTGGTGCGGTACATGGGGGGCACTAGCTCGACTAGGAGCGTCTCTGCTACAGGCCATACGAGGGCGGATGCGACTCCCTGAAGAGCCCTAAGCGCTAGGAGCTCCGCGAAGCTGTTTATGAAGGCGTAGAGGGCGCCGGCTATCGTGTATAACGCGAGACCCGCCAGTATCATCCTCTTCCTGCCGAAGGCGTCGCTTAAACCGCCGCTGATGAAGGCGAGGAAGGCCCTTGTAGCCATGAAGGCTGAGACTAGGGAGCCGAACTCGAGTGCAATGCCCGTAGTGTTAACCCTGCCTATGACATCTGGGAGCTTGTGGAGCTTCCCTAGGAGCGCCATGAGGAAGTATGGGAGGATGATATTGGCTGCTGAGAAGCCCACGGTCACCAGGAACGATATCAGCGCCATTTGGAGCGCGTAGCGCCTCCAGCGCCTCTCATCCGCCACCGCTCGACAACCGATACATCGGCCGTTGTAAGCTCGGCTTATAAGGTGTGATGCCGGGCGGGCCTATAGCCTCGGGTTCGGCTCCTCGGTGAAGAAGTCCTCGCCTCCTATAAGCACCTGCTGCACGGCGGCATATAGGTCGTCGAGGCCGTAGCCCGAGACCGCCGATACAAAGCGAACCGCCGCCTCTAGACTAGCCCCGCTGGGCTGGAGGGCGTCAAGGAGCCTTGCGAAAGCCTCGGCCTGCAGGGGGTCTACACGCTCCTCGACAAGCTTCGAGTAGAAGTAGTCCGGGTCGTTCATCATACGCTCGATCTCCTCCATAGCGTTCCTGTCTAGAAGGTCGGCCTTCGAGACCGCGTTTATCTGCGGGAGTTTAAGGCGGAAGCGGACGGAGTTCGCAAGTAGTATCGAGGAGGCTAGGCTGGAGGGCTTGGCAGCCATCACCGCGTCTATGAGGAAGACCGCCGCGCTCCTATAGCCCTCGAGGAGCTTTGATAGGACGATTGGCCCAGTCTCCCTGAAGGCGAATAGCTCCATCTGGCCCGGCGTGTCTACAATGACGTAGTTGGCCCTCGTCGACTCGACATCCTCCCTTATCTTGTCGATGTACTTTATCAGCATGTCGACGGAGGCTATCATCGCCCCATTGGGGCCCAGCTGGTACTCCTCCATCACCTTCCTGGCGTTCACATAGTCCCTCACGTCGACGTCGGGGTTGTAGGGGAGCCACTCGACCGCAGGGTCGAGGTTCAGCCTGGTGACGTCGAGCTGGTTCGCCTCCATCCAGTCGGCCAGCGCCGCCGCTAGGTGAGACTTGCCGCTGCCGGCCGGGCCGAGTATAACCACAAAGTACAATCTCTACCGCCGGTTACGGGACGCGGAAGAGCCCCTCTTCTATGCCTCGGTCTTCTCGCCCTCGCCCCCCATAGCCTGGATTATCACCTCAAGCTCCTCTGCGAGCTCGTCTATCTCCTCGTCGCTGAGCCCCAGCTTCTCCCTCACCTTCTCGCGGGGCACAAGCCCCTTGATGACGAGCGCGACGGCGGCCTCCGCAGCCTCATCCCTGCCCAGCCCATGCTCGTCTATGACTCCGTTCAGGTAGGCCAGCATCCTCAGCTCCTTGCCCGTGACGTGCCTCCCGTGGAACAGCTTCTCCGAGTAGTCGAGGGCGTCGAGGAACTCCGGCGTCTCGGGTATCCAGTCGACTGCGTCGGGCTCCACTATCGTGTAGAATGGGTCGCCGCCGCTCCTCTCGAAGCGGAGGGTCAACACGCCATGGTCGTAGAGCCAGTCGAGGGTCTTCTCGACATCCTCTCTGCTCCACGCGTCTCTAAGCCCCTTAGCCCTCTCATACATCTTGAGCAGTATGTAGGCCTCGTCCGCCGTTAACCCCCTCCTGCCCGTCCCGGCTATGAGCCCCGTTAGTATCGCGGCGAGCCTCCTGTCCGGCTCCTCCACCGCGCGCACCGCTAAACGGCGTTACACTCGGGGGTTAATGCTGCACCGTCGCCTCTATCCTCTTCGCAACCTCCTCGGCGAACTCCATGGTCTTCAGGTTGCCCCCCAGGTCGGGCGTCCGCGCCCCAGAGGCCAACGCGTCCTCCACAGCCTTCTCCACCGCCCTGGCGGCCTCCCTGTAGCCGAGGAAATCCAGCATCATTGCCGCCGCGAGCATCATGGCGGTGGGGTTGGCTATCCCTATCCCCGCTATGTCGAAGGCAGCGCCGTGGACGGGCTCGAATATCCCGGTGCCCTCCCCGATGTTCGCCGAGGGCGAGAGGCCGAGGCTCCCGGAGAGCTCGGCGGCAAGGTCGCTGAGGATGTCGCCGAAGAGGTTGGGGGTTAGCATCACGTCGAACCTCTCCGGCGTCCTAACCAGAAGCGCGGCCGCAGCATCAACATAGTACTCCTCGACGTGGATGCCTTCAGAGCGGAGCACCTCGAGTGCAACCCTGCGGAAGAGGCCGCAGGTATGCCTCAACACGTTAGCCTTGTGAACTACAGCCACCATCCCCTTCCTCTCCTTCGCAATCCTAGCCGCGAGCCTCGCAACCCTCTCAACCTCCCTCCTCGAGGCAACCCTCAACGCAACCGCGAAATCACCTGCAACAACATCCGTATACTCCGTCTGGACGTAGAGCCCCTCGAGAAGCTCCCTGACAATGACGAGGTCGAGGCTCTTCCCACACCTCGGCTTAACACCCGGCAGGGTCTTCGCAGGCCTGACAGCCGCAAAAGTGCCAAGCTCCCTACGAAGCACCGTGACAACCTCGCCGGCAGTCTCCCCCACAGGCCCCTTGAGCACAACGCGAAGCTCCCTAGCCTTGCGGAGAGTCTCCTCGGGGAGAGGCGTCCCCCTCCTCCTAGCAGCCTCATCACCAGCCTCGCACAGCACAGGCTCGAAGCCAATACCAAACCTCCTCGAGACAGCCTCGAGGACCCTCAGCGTCGCCCGAGTAACCTCCGGGCCTATACCGTCACCCTCAATGAGACAGAAACGCACAACACTCGTCAACACGAATCCCGCATCTCGACACCACACCCACAATATACAATTTAAAAATTAACTTTTGATCACCATCGACACCAATTTTCCTAAGTAATAGCGTTAAGGAGCAAAATATAGGAATGAAGCAAAGCACAACTTCTAAAAACATTAGAATAGAGCGCTCAGATATATGGTCTCCTGCACAAACTAGTTCAAGCACATGTATTTTTGAGAGAAATAATCCCTAGCTTTTGGCAAATGTACATGAGACTCTCTAACTACTTCACAGCCAGGTTTTTCATCTCCATTATATCGATTTTCGCAATACTTAGCTTAGTATTTTTAACGCCTAAATGCATGCTTATAGTGTACCCCGGTTTAGCATTAAAAATTCTTAAGTCGAGGGTTTAAAAGAGGGTGATACAATGCGCCAAAAGGTTGCCAAACGCTTTCAGCGGACAACGCTTACATTAATAATGCTATTGTCGCTACTTGCGTATTTCGCTTTTTCAGCCGTTAACGCATACGCTTTCCGATATACTATTCAACACCAAATGTATAAGTGTAATATTCGATATGAAAGTACTTCGGAAAACAGGTTTCCTGCTGCAGGAGGAGCGCCAAATATATATGTTGTCAAATGGTACTATGAGGGGCTTTGCAATATAAGCGTTAAAAGTATTAATAAAACACATATTGAAG
>WAOO01000083.1 GCA_015521195.1 Pyrolobus sp.
GAGCGGGAGATAGTCGAGGAGACAAGGAGGGGCGTGCTGGTCGAGACGGTGGCCGCAGCATGGGTTGACGAGAGCGGCGTCATCACGATGATACCGGAGCTGGCATGGCTGGTGAAGAACGGCGAGGTCGTGGCGGCGCTCCGCTTCTCCCGTGTGAGGCTGAGGGTGGCCCGAGAGCTGCCATCGATAGACGCGTTGGGTAGGAGGCTCTGGCCGCGGCTGGGCGAGGAGAAGAAGATGCTGCAGACCGAGCTCGCGCCAACAATAAGGCTCAACGCCTACATCGACTAGCCGGGAGCAGCGCGTTGACCGTGAGGGTCTACTGGTGGGGCCACTCGTGCGTAGAGCTCGTGTATAACGGCGTCAGGCTGATGATAGACCCGCACGACGGCGCCAGCATAGGTCTCCGGGTGCCAAAGCCCCCCTCCAACCCCCACTACATCCTCGTCACCCACAGGCACTACGACCACGACGCGGTGGACGCGGTTAAGGGGCCCGAGACGAGAGAGGTCGTAGTCGAGAAGACCGGGAGTTTCACCCTAGGCCCGTTCAGCGTGACCGGCGTTAGGCTGCCCCACGACGAGTATGGCGGCAAGAGGAGGGGGTTCGTGGTGGCCTACCGCGTCGAGGTGGACGGGCTCAGCTTCACCCACCTCGGCGACGCTGGGGTCCCGCCGGAGGGGGAGGCAGCAGAGAGGCTCAGGGCTCACGTGGTGTTCGTGCCCGCGGGCGGGGTGTACACGATGCACCCGAGGGAGGCCGCAGAGACCCTGGATACCCTCGGAGCCGCGATAGGCGTGCCCATCCACTACTGGCTGCCCGGCTACTTCCTACCCCTCGACCCCCTCGACGAGTTCCTGGACGTGGTGAGGAAGAGGAGGAGGGTTGTGAGGCTCGAGGAGAACTGGTTCGAGGTGGGCAGAGAGACGCTCCCCGACAAGCCGAGCGTCTACATCCCGTCCCCTCCACGCGCGAAATCCTAACCAGATGCTGGAGCCTCCGTGTAGCGCAACGGGCTGCGCCTTGACAAGCCCCTGCCTCGAGGCGGTCTCGAGGGCGGGGAGGGTAGCGCCGGTCTGGTTGAAGGCGGCGTGGGCGGAGCCCCTGGGTGTCTACTCGCCGGAGCCCAGGCACGAGCAGAACGCGCTGAGAGGCTACATAAACAGCCTGGCGGATATGCTGGCGAGGGTATGCAGCTCCGTCCTCCACAGGGGGCTCCTTGCTCAGCGGCTCGTGGCTGTGACCCTGGAGCCGTGGAGGGTTGAGGAGAGGGGTGAGGAGTGTAGAGCGGCGAGGAGCGTTAGGCTCATACTCGACACGGGGCTCTCGATAGACGTCTTCATCGCGGTCCTCGTGGGGCTCGACGGGGGGCTTAGGGGCCTGGCCCTCGAGAGCAAGGCGTTATCCTGCAGCGGCGTCTGGGGCCGGGTCTAAACCCGGCGGCCAGCGGCACCCGCGGGGTGTCGAGCCCTGCCACTCTCGTGGGGCGTCAGCGGCCGCTGCATAGTACACCTGTTCACCGGCAGCGTCGCAGCCTACCGAGCGGTCGACGTGGCCAGGGGGCTTAGGAGGAGGGGCGCGAGGATAGTGCCGGCCGCGACGCGCTCCGCGCTACGCTTCGTGGGAAGGAGCCTACTAGAGTGGGCGACCGGGGAGCCCCTCTACCGCGTCTGGAGCTCCACCATCAGGGACCACGTAGCCCTCTCGGAGGAGTGTGACGCCCTCCTAGTCGACCCGGCGACGCTCGACGCGCTCGAGAGGATAGCCTACCGTCACGCCGACAACGAGGCCGGGCTCCTCGCCCAGAGCTTCCTCGGCGCCGGTAAACCAGTGTTGGTCGTCCCAGCGATGCACATGCAGATGTGGAGGAGGGCGGAGGAGGAGCTGGTAGACATGCTGGAGGAGCAGGGCGTCTACATACTCGAGCCGCTTGTGGAAGAGGGTAAGGCGAAGCACCCTCCGGTAGACGAGGTCATCGACTGGGTCGACGCGGTGCTAGCGAGGGGAAGGGACCTGGCCGGGCTACGGGTGCTCGTAACGGCGGGCCCTACGCGAGAGTGGATAGACGACGTCCGGTTCATCTCGAACCCGTCGACCGGCCTAATGGGGTTCTCGATAGCGAGTGAGGCTCTCGACCGAGGAGCCGAGGTTACGGTGGTCCACGGCCCCACGACGCTCAAGCCGCCCAGGCGTGCGAGGAGCGTCAGGGTGGAGACGACTGAGGAGATGGCGGAGAGGGCTTCGGAGGAAGCCAGGCTCCTCCTCCCCAACATAGTCTTCCACGTCGCAGCCCCCGCCGACTATAGGCCCGTTGAGAGGCTGGGGGGTAAGCTGAGGAGCGGGCAGAGGCTGACACTCGAGCTCGAACCCACCCCGAGGGTTTCAAGCGCGGTTAGAGAGGCTGCGCCGAAGGCGGTCCACTTCGGGTTCACCGCGGCACCCGCCGAGACGCCCGAGGAGCTCGTCGAAGAGGCCCGCTCCAAGCTGGAGAAGCACGGCTTCGACGCCGTCGCCGCCAACCCGGCTAGGAGGGCCTTCGCGAGCGAGACGAACGAGGTGGTAGTGGTGACGAGGAGCGGGCTCGTCGAGTACATACCAGAGGCTCCGAAGAGGCTGGTGGCGAGGAGGCTCATCGACATAGCGTTGAGCCTCATGGGGGGCAAGAGGCGTTGAGATGCGCGGTAGCCCGCGCACCCCTCCACCTCAGCATAGTCTGGGTGCCTGTGGAGACCGGGGACCCTAAGACGACCGGCAGTCTCGGCGCAGGCCTCATCCTAGAGCCACCCGTCGAGGCCATGGTGTGTAGCGAGAGGGGCCCGGCGAGGGGCCCGCTACCCCCGCCCGCCAGGAGGTGTCTCGAAGCCCTCGGCTGGAGGGGCGAGGCGGTAGAGATACGCGCGCCCTACCCGCTGGGCTACGGGCTGGGCGCGAGCGGCTCGGTTGCGCTCGCAGCCTGCCTCGCCTACGCGGCGTTGAAGGGGTTATCGTCGCTGCGCGCCGCAGACGAGGCTCACGTGGCGGAGGTCTTGGAGGCTACGGGGCTCGGCGACGTCACAGCCGTCTACACCGCATGGGGGCTGGAGGTGCGCGTCAGGCCCGGGGCTCCGGGCGCCGGGGGCCTCGCGGAGGCCTACACCCTTCCGGGGTTGGAGCTATACGCGGTGCCCGTGGAGGCGGGTGAGACTCTACGCGAGATAAAGGCGGCCGAAGAGCTATACGCGACCGCGAAACACTACTACGAGGCTGTCAGGAGGAGGCCGGGGCTGGAGACCCTCGCGGAGGCTGCGAGGGGCTTCACGATGAGAGCTACACCCCCGCCGCCAAGCGTCGAGAGGGTTGCAAGGGAGGCTGGAGGGCATGCCGAGCTGCTCGTCTACAAGAAGGGCACATTGGCGGCCATACCCCGAGAGGGTGGCGGAGAGGCCCTCGAGGAGCTCCTCTCCAGGCTGGGCAGGGTTTACAGGCTGAGAGTCACGAGCATGAGGCCGGCGGTGGAGCTAGTCTAGCCCATAGAGCATCGAGTAGTAGGCGGCGACAACGCTAGCCAGGTAGCTCACCCTACCAACGCTAATACAGTCATCCGCAATACCCTCGACCCAGCCAGGCGGGTCGACATCAGCCCCTATGACGGCCGCCACCCTCCCCTCCGGAAGCCTAGCAGAGAACCGGCAACCCTCCCGGAGCACCACAACCCTGAAACCATAGCCCTTCAACGCGGCCAACAGCTCCCCGCCACCCACGCCAGCGTAGAACAGGCCGCCGGAGAGGCCATCGAGAACAGCACGCCCCGCGTCAACCTCATCCACAAAACCGCCCCTCCTGCAGGGCAGCAGCAGGACACCCAGACCCCTCAGTACAGCCGCAACCACGACACCCTCACGGCACACCGCGGCGGCCACACGCGCCACAATGTCAAGCCTCCCACTCCGACCAGCCCACCCCTCAACACCACCACGGTACCACGGATACCCCGACGAGAAGACCAGCCAAACGAGACCAGCATCACCCAAAACCCTCCCGATAAAACCCCGCAACAACCCACCACACCAGCCGGCCAGAGCCCCAGGAGGCCCTATGAGGAAGAACCGTGGGGTTGCCCGGGACACCCGGGGCAGCCCCCGGGTGGATGCCGGGGGGCCGGCGCTACCGAGGGCCTCCAGGCACAGATGGATTAGAAATGAGAGGCCCTGACGACGATGGACTGATAACAAGGGCTTGTGGGCTTCCGGAGAACCGGGGGTGAGGAGGAAGCCCGGAGAAAACCCGGCTTACAAGCCCCGCGTGGGGCGATGAGTATAGCCCCGCATCGCCGACCCGCTACCTTATCCTCGTCATCCTCTCCGCAATGTCCCTGTCGAGTATCACCATTGTGGTCCTCCTGACGCCGACGTGCGTTATCGCGCGGGGCGGGCAGACGGTGTGGCATATGAGGCACATTATGCAGTCCTCCTTCCGCGCGGCGTACGGGTAGCCGTCCTCGCCTATCTCATAGACGCTGTCGAAGACTGTGCAAGCCCTCACACAGTTATAGCACTGCATGCATATCCTCTTGTCGATGATTATGTCCACCGGGTGTTTCACGGGGTACTGCTCGGCCTCAGTAGACTTCTCTACGCGCGCCAGAGGGTCCTCCCCGCCAGCCTCCTGAGCCTTAACCTGCTCGGCCGTCACCTGGGCACCACCTCCCGGATTACACGCAGATTCTTATCTACTATGAGTACCTTGCCGTACTGCTTCTCGGTTATCGTGTGGGTCGCGCAGGCCATGCACGGGTCGTAGGGCCTCACTATAGCCACCGCATCCGCGTATATCTCGCGGTCGTCCATGGACACCACGTCCTTGCCGCGGAAGTAGGCCGTCAGGTCGTTCTCCATCGCCACCGCGTTGAACGTCGTCGGGGTAATCACGTTGATGTAGGTGGTTAGGCCCTTCTCGTCAGCCTTATAGTGGTGTATCAGCGTGCCCCTCGGAGCCTCTATCATCGCGATTCCCTCCCCCTTCACGCTCTCGGTGTACTCGCGGAGCGGCGGCGAGTAGAAGTCGAGCTCCCTGAGATACCTCTTTATCAGGTGGAAGGTCGCTATGGTCTCCACGACCCTCGCGTAATGGTAGAGTAGTGGTAGCATCGCGGGCCTACCCCACTCTTCGAGCACCCGGTCGCGCAGCTCGTCAGCCTCCTCGTCGTAGTAGGTCTTGACTATGTTGAGTCTAGCCAGGGGGCCTACCTTCATGCCGCCGTCGGGGTAGTCGTACTCGCGGAGCACCGGCATCTTGATATAGGTGTAGTCGAAGACCTTCTCCTCGAACACCTTCTGGTAGTCCTCGGCGCGGAACTCCTTCACCACGTTACCCTTCTCGTCTATAACCACCGCCTTGCCCTCGAGGGGCGTGAAGCCGCCCTTCTCGTCGACAACGGCCAGCATGAACTTGGTGCCGTTCGGGTACTTCTTCACCTTCTCCTTCGACTCCTCGAGGAGCTTCAACGCCTCATCCCTGAACACCCTGAGGTCGGACTCGAGCTTGTCGAACTCCTCCACCAGCCTCTTCACCTGCTGCTCCTCCGGCGGCCTCGCCACGCCACCAGGCACGGCGTTTATCGGGTGGACCTCGCGGCCGCCGAAGACAGCTACAACCCTGTGGCCCAGCTCCATCAGCTTCATGCCCGTCTTCGCCAGCGCGGGCCTCGCCGCGAGCAGCTTGAAGACGCTCCTTTTCTTCTCGCTGGGCGGCAGGAAGTCGGGCAGACCCATCACGGTTAGATGCAGCGCCTGGTTGTTGAGGTGGATGCCCAGGTTTATCATAGCCCTGATGTTCTGCGCGGTCTCCGGCGGCTTGATGCCCCTCACCTTGTCTGTCGCAAGGGCGCTGCAGATGTGGTGGGTTGCGCTGCACACGCCGCATATCATCGGCGTGACCCTCGGCATCTCGTCGACCTCCATGCCGATCCACAGCCTCTCGAAGAACCTCGTGTCTACACCCTGGTAGAGCACCCTGTCCGCCAGCCTACCGTCGTCGCCAACCCTTATCAGTACGAAGGCGTGGCCCTCGATTAGGGTCATCTCGAGTTTAAGCTCGCGGGTCACGATTCCTCACCTCGACTTGGCCTCCCCCTTAACCCTCTTCTCGGAGAGAACCTGTATAGCAAAGCCTCGGGGCTTCCTACGGAAGACCTCCGATTCGAGCGTGAACGTGTAGAACCTCCTCAGCCCGTACACCTTCTTGAGTATCTCTAGGACCTTCTCGCCACCCTCTATCGGGTCCATGCCGGCGAGCGTCGCAATAATCCTCGCTATCACCACCGGGATATCCTCGTCGCGCCTCACCGCGATGTCGGCCGCGGGGCCTCCGCACCCGAAGCACGGTATACCAGCCCTGGTGCACGGGGCGCCACAGCCTACGATGGTAGCGGGGCCTAGGCAGAGGTAGCCCTGGCTCAGGAAGCAGGTGTTTGGGTCGACGTCGGGCCCAGGCAGGCCCTTCTTGAAGAACTTCTCGTCTATCGGCTGCTCGATGGGCTTCATCTTCCTCGGGCACTGGGCGCAGACGGTCTCGACGGTGGCCGGCGGCTTCTTACCCTCATAGAGGTTGACCAGCACCATCCTGATGGTCTCGGGGAGGGGCGGGCACCTGGTGATGATATAGTCGACTGGGACTAGGTCAGCGGGCGAGTACACCCTCTCGAGTATCTCCTCGGTCTTCTCGAGCTTCTCCCTCCTATACACCACCTTCATGTTCTCGACTGTCGGGAAGTAGTCGGCCTGGCCGTTGATGCCGCCGAAGGAGGCGCAGGAGCCGACGACAACCAGGTACTTGGCGGCGAACCGGGCCTTCCTCAGCATCTCGATATCCTTCTTCATCCTCACTGCGCCCTCCACCATCACGACGTCGACGTGCTCAGGCAGCTCCTCCTCCTCGACTACGAAAGGCCAGTAGACGATATCGTACATCTCCTGGAGCTCGGGGTATAGGGTGAAGGCGCGGAGGACCTGCACCTCGCAGCCTCCGCAGCCCGTCAGCGGGACGAACGCGAAGGTGAGCTTACGCTTCTCAGCCATCCATGCTCACCTCTCGCTGTTTCACCTCGCGTATATCTTGAGGCGGGTGGCTTTATCGTCCAGTGCGCGTAGGTCCAGCCGCTGTCCAGTCAGCACCGAGAGGAGGCCGGCGATGTACCCCTGCACCGTCCTATAGATGAAGATGCTCTTCTCGAGGTTGTACTTGGCTGCGAGCTCATGGTAGAGGCTCTTCTCGACGACTAGGGTGTCGCCTCCCTCCCTCCTCAGCCTGAGGATAGGCTCGTAGACCTTGTTGACAACGTCTATCGCCTCGTTGAGGGACACTGGCTTCCCAAGGTAGGTTAGGAGGTTCTCGCCGTCGAGCGTCCCGTAGCTCTTCCCGGCGACGTAGCTCATGCTCGGGTTGCCGCCGAGCACCCTCTCGACGGTACGGTCGAAGGCTAGGAGGATGTCGCGCAGGTCGTCGACAAGCAGCGGGATGTACTCCTTGAGCGAGGGTTTCATCGAGTACACCTCGAGGTCCTCGGGTGGCTCGGGGCCCTCGAGTATCTCGGAGCGTATGAAGCAAGCGTTTGGCCCGTAGCGGACGAGGCTGACGCGGTACCTGCCGCCGAGCTTCTCCTTCAACAGCGCCTCGAGGAAGCTACACATCACCCTGCACAACGCCCTGCCTGCTGGGAGGTCCTCGTGGTAGAGTATCTGGCGGATTGGGCACTCGCGGCCTATGAGGTAGAAGGCCTTCCTCTTGGTCTGCGGGTCGGTGTGGACCAGCCTACCCCTCATCCTGTAAACGTCGAGCCTGAAACTGCTCCTGTTGAGGGCTTCGAGCGCCTCCCTGAGCCCAAGCCCCTTGAACCTCTCGCTCCTCATCTTGTACAGCTCGAGGCCCATGATGTTGCCCAGGACCCTGCTCGTCTGTACGCCTACAGCCCTCTCGAGGCCAGCGACAGTCATCGCGATGAGCTTTATCGAGGCCTCTATGAACGCCATCTCCTCCTCTCCGACCACCAGGGGCCTAGTGAGGAGCACCGGGTCGAGGCCATAGGCGGAGCGAAGCTCTATAAGGCGCCTGGCTGCGTCTCGTTCAGTTCCCATGAATAGTCCCGTTACAATATGTATGCCACCAGTAATTATGTGTGAGGCTGGTAACTCACAGCCGCCGGTCCGGAGCCACACCTATCCACCCCGGTGGGCAAGCCTCCACGGGTGGCCCTGTGGCGCGCAAGGTGCTGGTGGCGGGTTTCGGGAACGAGCTCGTACCGGGGGACGACTGCGGCCTACGCGCGGTGGAGGAGCTTAGAGAGAGGCTGGGCGGGCGCGGCGATGTTGATGTCAGGAGGCTGGGGAGGGGTGTGCAGGCACTGATACACCTCCTCCCCAAGTACGACGTCGTCATCCTGGTCGACGCGTCTAGGAGGGTGGAGCCGGGGAGGGTTAGGGTCTCGAGGCTGTCGTGCAGCGGCGTCGAGGCGCCCGAGTCTCTCCACGAGGCTGGCCTCGTCGAGGCGGCCTGCATGGCCGTGGAGGTTGCAGAGGCTCTAGGCAGGAGGCCCACGGTCTACCTCGTGGAGTGCGGGGTGGGGGATGGAGCCGCGCCTATAAGGGAGGCTGTGGATGTTGTAGAGGGGCTGCTGGTTGAGGCTGAGGGTGGACCTGGAGACGGTCAGGAGGCTAGAGGAGATGGTTAGGATTGCGCTTACACCCGAGGAGGGGCAGCGGATGGTCGAGGAGCTCAACAAGGTGTTGGAGTGGATGTCCGCCCTCCTCGAGGCCAGGGTCGAGGCGGAGCCCCTCTACCACCCGTTGGAGCAGGAGGGGCTGCTGAGGAGGGATGAGCCGGGCGAGAGCCTGCCGAGGGAGAAGGCGCTCCGAGACGCGGTGGAGGTGGTCGAGGGTTTCGTGAAGGCGCCTAAGCTCGTCGAGGAGGAGGGGTAGGCCCGGCGGATGACCGAGCTCTACCCGGTGGTATCCAAGGGCGCCGTCACAGCCCTCCAGGGTGGGGCCGCGGAGGCCCTCGTCCGCTACGACCCGGAGACCCTCCAGCCCCGCGTCTACTTCTGGCTGGAGCCGGGCAGGGGCGTGGACATCACCGGTTTCCTCGACGAGAGGGGCCATGCGAGGATAGGGGATGTGGCGCTCCCGGTGAGGCTGTGGCTCCTCTCAGCCCCCTACATCCACGGCTACACCGTCGAGAGCGCGGACGAGCAGGCCGAGAGGCTCGCGAGGCTCGTCGGTAGGGAGCTGCGGGGCAGGAGGGTTGTGCTCGGCTACAGCGGCGGCAAGGACTCCACCGCAGCCCTCCTAGTGCTCCTAGGGCTCCAGGAGAGGGTGGGGTTCAGGCTCGACGTCATGTACATCCACATCCCCTACATAGAGTCTCCGAGGAACGTCAGGTTCGTCGAGGAGGTGGCCAAGAGGCTCAGCATCGACATAGAGATAGTCGAGGCGCCTAGGAAGAAGTTCAGGAGCTACCTATTGTGGAGGGGGCTGCCGCGGAGGGGAGACAGGTGGTGCACCTTCTTCAAGGTGAAGCCGATGAGAGAGTACAAGAAGAGGCACCGGGGAGCCCTCGAGGTGGTAGCCGATAGGCTGACGGAGGCCCCGAAGAGGCTCGAGAAGCTAGCCGGCCCAGCCTCCCGCCACGAGTACCTCTCGGGGAGGAAGTTCCGCCCCACCTACCTCATGACCCTCCTAGACGTTGTCAGGATAGTTAGGGACTCGGGGCTCGTCCACCCCGCGTACCTCGACGGGCTGCCGCGGGTCGCATGCCACCTCTGCCCCTTCAAATCCCTCCACGAGTTCACGGTCACCGAGGAGCTGGAGGACCCTGGGCTCATAGAGGCGGTGTTGAAGAAGGAGCACCGCAAGTGGTACAGCGAGATACCCTACGAGGAGTTCGTCAGGCACCACCTGTGGCGCTATCCGAGGAGAGAGGCGCTCCTAGTCTACAGGGTGAAGAAGCTCCTCGAGAAGCTGGCCGAGA
The DNA here is from genome assembly GCA_015521195.1 of Pyrolobus sp. Classification (GTDB taxonomy): domain Archaea; phylum Thermoproteota; class Thermoprotei_A; order Sulfolobales; family Pyrodictiaceae; genus Pyrolobus. Next base: position 10,000 of record WAOO01000083.1, read on the forward strand.
GGGGCGAGCTCGAGGAGATTAGAGCCGAGGAGGCCAACGCGGGCTACCGGAGCGTATGGGTCGAGCCGCTGCCGGAGGCCCCGAGGCTAAACCCCCCGGACGTCGCCGCCAAGGCTCTCTCGCAGCGTGTAGTCTACCCGAGGAGGGTGGAGGCTAGAGCTCGATAACACTCCCCGTCCTAGCGTCGCAAGCCTTCTCCGGGTACCTCTCCCTGACATACCTCTTGGCCTCCTCGCCGCTACAGTGAATCGCGCATATCCTGCCGTCCACCAGCGACGCGAGCCTATCGAGAGTCTCCCTGCTGGGCCCGTGGAAACCGCCTATCACGAGCACCGGCTTCACGCCGAATGCTCTCACGGCAGCCTCGACGAGGTTATCCACGCCGGGGTGGCTGCAGCCTACCAGCACGGCAGCCTCCCCGCCATCCAGGATGACCACAAGAGCCTGCTCGGGGATACCACGGCCCATATAGACGCCCTCAAGCGGCCCAGTGGTCGCGAACCCCCCGCCGAGCCTAGCGGCCTCAGAGACCTCGACAGGCTTCAGGCCCCAGCCCCGGAGGAGCCTGGCGACCCTCCCAGACCCCCTCGGCACGTAGACCGTCAGCCCCGGCGCAACCCTCCCGACAAACTCGAAGCCACCGTAATGGTCGCTGTGAGGGTGGCTAAGCACAGCGAAATCAACCCCACCCAGGTCTACACCCAGCCTCTTCGCGTTAAACTCGAGGACGTCAGGCTCGGTATCAGCGTCGAAGAGCACGCGACGCCCACCAGCCTCGACGAGAATAGAAAGCCCCCAGGAGCCCCTCAAACCCTCCCCAGGCTCATTGTCAACGAGAACGGTGAGAACAGCGCGGGCCAATACGGGCACCCGACGCGTTAAGAGACCCCAACCCGGGTTATTACGCGGAGGGGCGGTGAGGAAGGCGCTCTTCGCCGAACGGTGATGACTACGGCCGGGATTCCCGAGCCCCACAAGGACAACCATAAAAGCCCAGCAGCGTAGAAGACGAGAGAACGGTCCTGGCCTGCCGGGGTGCCCGAGCGGCCCAAGGGGCCGGCCTTGAGAGCCGGTGGGGGCTACCCCCGCGCGGGTTCAAATCCCGCCCCCGGCGCCACAC
>WAOO01000084.1 GCA_015521195.1 Pyrolobus sp.
AGCCTCGACACTCTCTATGCTGAACCCCTCCGGCGGCCTAGCAGCGCACGATACGAGGCTCCTGGCTGCCGCCTCCCCCTCCCTCCCCCAAAGGACGACATGGAAGTAGACGCGGTCGCCCGGGTTGAGTATACTGCCCTGCTTCACCACGCCCCCGTCCCCGCGGTAGAGGGGCGAGACTCGGAAGAAGCCGCCCTTGGAGGGGGAGAACCCGCAGGAGCCCATCACGTCATAGACTATCTTGCCTGCCACCACGCCACTCCAGACCACCACCGGCCTAACGTCCGTCAATACGAGGTTAACATGCATACGTATGAGCTTCACACCCACTATACCCATGCCCGCCAGCCGCATTATCAAGCAATACGCGTCTTCTTAACATTCACACCTAGGGTTTCGAGCAGCCCGCCGACCCCCAGAGGGTCGTGGACGATTATCGAGTTTTCAAGCATCTGCCTCACTACAGGGTCCGAGAGGTCGGAGACCCTAACCACTACAATGTCGACTGGGAGCCCGCGAGGCCTAACACTATAGGCTTCATCCTCGACACGCTGCACGTCAGCATCGTCAGGGACGACTACGAGTATATCATAGTCCCTGGGTTCAGGCGAGTCTATGCCGGCCAGGCTCCTCCCGCCAAAGACTATAATCGAGGCCCTCCCGCCAAGTAGGCGTACCAGCCTAGATATGTACTCCCTGAAGAGCTTTGGGCGGTTAAGCAGGCTTCTCCTCCTCGCCTCTAAGTATCTCCTCAACAAGTCTCTTGATGCGCTCCGCATAGGCTATGCACCTTCTGGCTACACGCTCGTCATAAACCGCTACACCCCTACTAGGATACCTCGCCCTCGTGTAATGCTTCTCAAGCGCCTCTGCAACCGTGTACACCTCGTCGCCAACCCTATACCCCAGGGCTTCAAGCGCCTCTAGAAGCTCTACTAGGCTGTGGATGAAAGGATAACTGCCGACAAGCTTCACGAGGAGCCCTTTCAACACCAGCTCTGCAAAATGCTGTGCATGGAAACAAGCCAGCCAGTATCTCCCACGTTTTACATCATCCTGAGCCTCTTCTAGAAACTCATAGGCTTTCTCAAGCCACTCTCGATAATCCATGCATGTCCCTAGGGTTACACGACTGCCAAGCTTATTCTCCGCACTTTACACTCCCTGTGTCCTTCGGATATACACATGCAGGATAGTTTCCGAGGCATACCTGGGCTCTGGTTGGCGCTTCTAGTCTAAACCCCGGATATTTTCGGGTTGCTGGTAGACGAGTGTTGAAGACTCGCGTTATACTCACGGTACTCTTGGTTGCTGTGGTTGTAGCAGGCGTTGCAGTATACCTGGCAAGCCTTCATAAGCCTGGCACAGCTCCAAGCAGCACGGCAGCAACATGGACGACAGCGCACCATACGGCAACCTCGAGGAGTGCGAGTCGTGGCGTCACAGCGGGAGCTTCTCGCGGAGCAACATCTGCCGGGATGTATCCGGTGTTGAGGATTGCCCTCGGCGATTGGGGGTTCCCGTCGCCCTTCCGCTTCTACCCGCGTGGCCCTGGGTATGTCGTGACGAGCTTCATCTTTGACACGCTCGTCTGGAAGAACGCAACCGGCGTTATACCTTGGCTCGCCGTCTCCTGGGAGTCTAGGGATAACGGGCGCATCTGGATATTCCACCTGAGGCGCGGTGTGAAGTGGCAGGACGGCGTGCCGTTGACTGCCAGGGACGTCGTCTTCTCGATAAAATATTATCTCAAGCACGGCTGGCAGTGGAAGAATATCAACCCAGACCTCGTGAAGGATGTGAAGGCCCTTGACAACTATACGGTCGAGATTATCCTCTCTAGGCCTATGCCCCTCTTCCTAGAGGAGTACGCCTCCACACTCTTCATCATACCCGAGCATATCTGGAGGAACGTGACCAACCCCTACACCTACACGTCGCCGAAGGCCGCGATAGGCAGCGGCCCCTACATGCTCGTCAAGTATAAGCCTGGATGGGGGTATGTGCTCCGAGCTAACCCCTACTGGTGGCTCGGCAAACCCAAGTTCAGGAAGCTTGTCATTGTCGGTGGGTTTACCAATCCGCGTGCCCTCGCCGCCGCGCTGGCAGAGGGCAAGGTGGACACCGGCGTCTTCATGGGAATGGCGTATAAGGTCGTCGAGCATCTACTAAAGCAGCATCCAAGGTTCAGGGTACAGAAGGGCCCAATGTACTTCGTCGTCTTCCTAGGCTTCAATCTTAGAAAGTGGCCTTATAGCAGCAGGTTGTTCCGCGTGGCCGTCGCCCACGCCATCAACGATACCGAGCTTATACTCGAGTCTATGGGTAGCCTAGAGGCTGCTGTACCGGGCTCGCCCGGCTATATACCACCCTACAGCAAGTTCTACAACCCGAATATAACCCGCTACCCGTACAACCCGAAGCTCTCTGAGAGGCTCCTCGAGAAGCTCGGCCTCCGGGACGTCAACGGAGATGGGTGTAGAGAGCTACCCGACGGCAAGCCGTTCCACCCGCTCCTAGTCACCACCACAAGCTTCGCCCGTGACGCGATGATAGTCGCAAAGATGCTTAGGAGGGTGGGCATCTGCGTCACCGTGAAGACCGTCGAATCCTGGAAGCAGCTCGATGCGATAGCGAGAAGCGGTAGGTTCGATATGGTGATAATGGGCCACGGTGCCGTAGGCAACGACCCCCTAGCCTTCACATGGTACTTCTCGGGGCGCTTCGGCCTCCCCTGGAGGAACGAGACGTACGAGAAGCTCGTCGAGAAGCTCCTATCCGCGAATAACACACGCGAGATATACAGGATAGCGAGAGAGCTTCAAGAGGTCATAGCCTGGAATCTGCCCAGAATACCGCTATACTATCCCAACATATTCGTCGTTACGAGGCCAGGCGTCCCTGTCCACTGGTTCTTCACCTACGGGGGCATAGATGGGGGCATTCCACTACCTTACAACAAACTCGCATTGATAGAGCTCAATACACACAGCACACGATGATCGTTGAGACACTAGTATGGGAGCGCCTGCATCACCGCCCATCACCATATACCTTAGTCCTTTTTCTGCCCTCATTCGCCGCGGTAGTCGCTGTCACTGCCCTCACCTCTTTTAAGAAAATGCTCTTCGATGCAGGCTAAGCCGGCATGGCTCTTCAACGCTCTCCACTTTTAGCCTTGTGTTGGTCGAGAGCCGTGGGGGCAATGCTCCACTGTAAGCCCATCGGTGTCGTTGTACGTGAGTGGGAGCCTCCCCGCAACTTGGATGTTTGGACCGAGTCTGAGCTCCTAATGAAGAGTAAGGCCGTTATACGCGTGCACCGCGAGTTCTGTGAAGGACTACGCGGTTTATCTGCAGGACGCTATGTATGGGTAATCTGGTATGCCGATAGGGCGGGAGAGTGCGGCCTGCTAGTCCATCCTTTTCACGACGATAGCCTCCCAGAGACGGGCGTATTCAGCACTAGGAGCCCATGCCGGCCAAATCCTTTGGGCCTTAGCCTCGTAAAGATAGTTGAGGTAGACGGCTGCAACCTTACAGTCTTGGGGCTGGACGCGTGGAACGGTACCCCCGTGCTCGACATTAAGCCATACACTCCGGGGCTCGACGACCCTAGGAGAGTGGGGCAAATTGCGGTTAGCGGTGAGGATAGCCGCTGAGACTATCATAGCCACATTCTTGGCTCTCCTAGTATTGTACTTTGTGGTTAGACTCGCTGCTGGTAACCCGTTGGCCGGGTTGGGCGCCGAGGGCGTGATTACGGGGAAGGCTGCGAAGGAGTTGCGGAAGCTGCTAGGATTGGACCGTGGGCTTCTCGGAGGCCTAGTCTACTACCTTGAGGGGCTGGCGCACGGCCTTAACCTTGGATACTCACTGTTATACTCGGAGCCCGTCTCGAAGCTCGTTGTAAGGTTTCTGCCCTACACGTTGATCCCGGTCGCGATGGGCTCTATAGGTGGCTATGCGGTCTACGTCCTGCTGTATGTGGCGCTTGGCGAGCGTGCACGCAAACTGCTTGCTCCACTTGCTTATACACCGGGCTTCATACTTTCACTCCCATTCGCGCTGCTAGAATGGGAGACTGGACGCCCCTCGCCGCTGCCGGGCAGAGAGTTTACCAAGGCGGTATTCTATTGTGTCACGGTTTGCATCGTCGTATCGTCGAGGCTACTCTATACGCACCAGAGCGGCTATCTGCTCCGCTACGCCGCTATAGGGGCGCCCGTCTGGTACGAGAGGCTACGCTTGCTTAGACTCGAAGCTCCTCACAGTATAGTTTACGCCGCGGTCATGACCATAGATGCGTTAGTGGAGGGTATAGTTATCGAGCCTCTCATAGGATACCTCGGCTTAGGTTATCTAGCATACCGTGCTATACTCGAATCAGACGTTCCCCTTGCGCTTGCAACGCTTGCAACATACACTCTACTCGCTGCAGCGATACTGGCAGCCAGCGAGGCCGTAGCTATAGCGTCGGACCCGAGACTTGCAGGTGGAGCGTATGAGGCTAAAGCGTAGCCTAGTGTCCATGTGTATCCTAGTAGCGCTCACGGCAGCCTCTATGCTTGCGCGCTGCAAGGGGGGTTTGCCTCCACTTTCGCCGCCTAGCCTCGCGCATCCATTAGGCGTAGACCCTGTTGGAACCGACGCTCTATGCAGGCTCGTAAAGGGCGTCGCAAATACTATGGCTGCTGCCGTAACAGCTTATGCGGCAATGCTCGTGATAGGCGTTATAGCTGCACTTGCATCATTCTATACAAAGCTTGGGACAGCATCGAGGATAACCTCAAGAATGTTTACAATGCTTCCGAGGTTTGCACTTATAGCCTTCATAGCTGCTTATGCGACACTTTCACCTCCTACAGTAGGACTTCTTATTGGCAGTCTCTACGGGGCTCAAGCGTTTAACGCAATATACTCCGATGCTAGGAGAGTAACACTAACACCTATGTTTGAAGCTGCTATCGCAATTGGAGCTACTAGGATACGCTTAGCGGTGCGCTATCTTCTCCCAACAATCACACCTCGTATATCACGCCACGCCTCGCTTGCAGCGTCAATAGCTGTTGTTGCAACTGCTGGTCTCTCCATGATAGGCGTGCTTCCGGCCACCACACCTACAATAGGCACTCTCGCGTATCTCGACATGGTTACACCTTCATCCTTCTATACGCTAGCTGGCCTGTCACAGCTTGCCAGCTTTGCTCTCACGACAGTACTTTTATCATATCTTGTCTACAATGCAGGAACTATACTAGTAGAGTATGGCGAAACTATAGTTGCATCCACTGCTACTCTCTCCTAGAGCCGCTTCCCGAATCCTGAATAATAAGGATGGGATGTGCGTTTCATTGTTTTTGCAGAGGCGGGAAGCGAATCTCTCCGTGGCCGTCTGGTAAATCCTACTCTTTTCCTTGTAAGCAGCTCGATTACAGGCTATGTCAGCCCGTTATCCATGCAGCGAAGTTAAAAGCTTGTTATGTAACCATGGTTATATGGCTGTTGTTATATGGTTAGGAGTAGAGTTGTCCTTGAGCGTTGGGAGTGCCTCCTGTTGAGGAGGCTTGTGGGTGAGGGTAGGTGGCTGCTGGTTTATGGTCGTAGGAAGACTGGC
>WAOO01000085.1 GCA_015521195.1 Pyrolobus sp.
ACTCAATATTATCACGTTGACCCTCTTCTGATCGAAGGAGGTGCACACGTCAAACACCACGATACCGTCGAAGTAGTAGTCTGGCTCTAGTTGAGCCAGGAGCCACAGATGCTTAACCCTGACACCAGACTCCGCGGCCGCACGATAAAGAGGTTCGAGGCTTGGCTCGATCCTAACAACCTCGAGTCTAGAGTCGTACTGCCTAGCCTGCCTCCTCTTGGGGCACGCCCTCCTCTGCAACCGCAGCTTCTCATGCTCCAAGAGATACTCTTGTGGCGGTATCTCGCCCCTCCAGAGGAGGTACCTGAGCCACTTGAGCCTAGCCTTGTAGCACCACGAGTTACACACGTCGCTGCAGCTCTTCAGCCTCTCGTAGCGTCGACAAGTCTCCTCCCCGGCCTCTCTAAGGCACCACTCGAGGAAACTTCTCAAGGTATCTCCACTCATCCACGACACCATTCTAATCGCGTCCTACGTGGGAATCAGATGCGTTGAGCCATTTAAAAAGCGGTCATTGTCCCACTTATCGCTCTTCGAGGAGCTTTTCGAGTGTCTTACGCTTCGCCACGAGGTAGACGGTTGCCGGGATCTTGGCGGCGAGGAAGAGCGTCATGGCCGTTACCGTTACGCAGCCGAGGCGGGTGCATAGGAGGAAGAGTGGCCTGTCGACACCGAGGACGAGCAGGGCCGCTGCCCCTAGATCCGCCATCACCGAGACCGCTATGATGCCGCGTGCGAGGCTCCCGGTCTTCTCAAGCGTCTTTACAAAAGTATAGGCTGGTACGGCCAGGTAGGCTATGGCTGCGAACGAGGTCCAGCCTACCATCAAGCCACTATCACCGGCCTCGTCTTGACGCGGACCGGGTAGCCTCCGGCGATGCCCCCTATCCTGCGCGGATCCCCCCTAGCCACTATCACGACCATCTCTATGCGGGCGTGTTGCCTGAGGATGCGTAGCAGCCTCTCAACCCTCTCCACCTCGACGTCCTCGAGGATGACCGCCACCCTGTCCAAGAGGCCCCCGAGGGATACCTGTAGAGCCCCTACGATACCTTTGCAAGGGAGGGGGTGTACCCTCCCATATGCTCGTGTTGACGCGTCTCATCCGCCACGCGATCAAACACTATGACTTCGTCCAGGCGTTTATCATCGGCCCGCAGGGGGCCGGGAAGACAACCTACGCTATGCTCGTCCTCTACGAGCTGTACCAGGACTGGGACGAGGTGCTCCGATGGATAGTGTTTGACCCGCGGGAGGTCCTCCCGGCTTTCAAGGAGGTGTTGAAGGGGCAGAGGCCGAGGATAAGGGCAGTGGTTTTCGACGATGCGGGCTACCACCTCTCGAAGTACCTCTTCCTGCAGGGTAGGGAGGGCGCCGAGAAGACGCTGTTGATAAACGCGCTTGTGAACCTGGCCCGGAGCCTCGCCGCAGCCTTCATCTTCACGTCTCCAGAGCTAGACACCCTGAAGGAGATCCGGAAGAAGTCGTGGATCGCCGGGCAGCCTACTGCGCCAAGCGGCTGGCACCAGCCCTACCGGGTCATGAGGCTATACCGCAAGACGATAATGCCCGACGGGGTTACCCGCGTCAAGGCTTTCGCCGAGGACCGGTACGACCTCCGCGCCATCCCCCCGGATGTGCGGAGAGCCTACGAGGAGAAGAGGAGGGCTGCGATGGAGCCTCTGCTCGAGCAGCTGGAGTCGCTCCTCTCCAAAGGAGCCGGCGAGGAGGGTGCGGAGGCGGACGAGGAACCCGGCCTCGTATAGCCTCCTTAGCAGCTCCTCCAGAGCCTCCATGCCCTTCCTTAGCGCCTCCCGCTCATCCCTGGAGCCGAACGCCTCTAGGAGCCTCCTCCTGGCCCGGCTGGTGTCGGCGAGCGGCGCCGAGAGCACGACAAGCACGTAGACTGCGCCGAGGCATGCTCGTATACGCAGCCTCTGAGGCGTCTCGCCCGGCCGGAACACCTCAGTGCAAAGCTCTGCAACGCGATCAGCTTGCCTGGCGAGCACCCAGAGGTAGTCGAGGGTCTCCACGGGCTGCTGGATTGGCCCGTGGGAATCCACCCCTGTTATAACCGGGCCGCGGCCCGGGAATAACCCGGGGTGCACGTCTCTTGGCTAGAGAGGAGCCCAGGGTTAGGGTCGTGGACGGTGAGCCTCTGCCGCCGCCCGATGTCCTCAAGAGGAGGCTCAGTGAGCCCGGGATTAGCCTCGAGGAGGCTTGGAGGATCTTCTACGAGCGGCTGAGGAAAGAGACTAGTAGCAAGACTGGCGGACGCAAACGCTCACAACGATAATCTTCTCCTCCTTGTCGCTTACACGGTAGATTATCCTGTAGTCTCCAACCCTCCTACGCCAAAAGCAATAGTACTCGCCTTTGAGATGCTTGTCCCCGCGCCTCGGTTCGCACCTAAGCTCCTCTAGAGCCCGGAGAATCCTAGCAACAACGTCTAGAGGCTCACGGCGCAGAAAGCGCCTAGCACCACCCTTGATCTCAAGCTCGTAGCACTTTCTCGTCTCCCGTCACCCCCAGCCTTGGCTCTCGTCTTCTTCGTGGCCCCCCTCTTCGTACTCTAAGTCTGTACACACGTGGTCACCGCGTCGCATGTGGTCGCGTGGGGCTCCTGCCAGCAGGTTATCGTGCTGCAGGGGGCTGGGAGTCTCCAGCCTCGATACTAGCTGCTACCGGCCGCAGAGAGGGCGACGTGGCGGTACTCGAGGTCGAGAATCCCCCGCCTGGCCACCCGAGCCTCCCGCTCTGCAGCGACGAGCCTGAACCCCCCTTCATAGCGTACATCATAGGTTATCCGAGCGAGCTCCTCCAGCTGACCGGGAGCCTCCAGAGGCTATCGATGATGCCCAGGGTCTACGCGTCGACCGTATCCTGGTTCGACCCCGTCAGGCACCTCTACGAGATAGGGCGTACGGATACCGGTAACAGCGGGGGGCCTGTGGTGACCACCAACGGCTGCGTCGTCGCCATCGTCAGCTTCGCCCTGAGGGGTGGGGCTAGCGAGCTCTTCTTCGACTCAAGCGTCTACTGGGTGAAGCTCGCGCTGCGGAGGGCGGGCGTGGCGTGGAGGGAGGAGCAGGCGGCGGTCGTAGACGTGGGGGAGCTGCCTAGGATGCAGGGTAGGCTGCAGAGCGTGGTGTCGAGTATAGCGGAGAAGGTTTCGAGCCCCGCGTCTAGACTGGAGGACTGGTACTGGAGGCTATACTCGCTCTACTCCGCAGACCCAGTCTTCTTCACCCTCATGCTCTTCGCCCCCATCCTCGGCTTGGCAGCCGTAGCCTCGCTGCTCAGGGGGAGGAGGTGAAGAGGGGTGCTAGACCTGCTCTCCACCGCGATATTCTCGATTGCGCTGCCCCTCGGCCTCTACCTCCTAGCCGTCGCCGCGAGGGAGCTGCGCCGCTGCGACTGCCGGGCCGCGGCCGAGAAGGCTGCGGAGGAGGCACGGCTGGAGGCCGAGAAGAGGTGCATCGAGAGGATGAGAGTAGAGTGTGGCTTGTCGAGGGAGGCTCAGCTTATCCTCGAGAAGCTCGTTAACGGCGAGCTTGTACTCCTCTGCCCCGACGGGACCCCGGCTCAGGTTATAGGGGGCGAGGTGGTGTGCAGCCGGGCGCCTGGCTCCACTGGCTCCTAGAGCAGCACTTGTCCAGGGAGCCCCAGTACCTGGCCTACGCCCTACTCTCGATACCGCTGGGCCTCCTCGTCTTCCTCCTGCTAGCCTGGGGTAGGAGGGCGCACCTGCGCAGCATCCTAGACGCCGTCCGCTTCTTCTTCGCGCCGTTCGCCCCGAGGCTCTTCGCTGTTGTGATGGACGCCTACGGGTGGCGCGTAGGCTACGACGACCAGGTGAGGGTCGAGGGCGTGAAGGGCGCCTATCTGCTCAGGCTGGGGCCGAGGATCTACCGTTGCCTCGAGGACCCGTTGAGCTACGCGGAGCCGGTTAGCCTGCTCGACATGAAGGCTCCGCCCGGGCTCCCCTCCCCCTTCGGCCTCGTGCCGCGCCTCGTGCTGGCGTGGATAGCGGCGCTGATACTCTCGGCCTACGCGTTCAGCCAGACCGCCTACCTTACACTCGCAGCCTTCGGGGCGCCGCCGACCTGGGTCGACGTGGCGACGGTGACCGTCTTCGCCTTCAACCTCACATGGTACATCCGGGTGGTGCTCGACGCTGTGAGCGCAACCGGTCTCATGCTCTACGCTGTGGAGGCGCCGCCATCCGGCCCACTGATACCCATAGCCACGCGCCCCGAGAAGCTCGTAGAGTGGGTGCGGCTAGTCTCGAGGAGCGTCGAGTGCGGCTGCGAGAAGCTCGAGAGGATGGCCGAGAGGCTGGGTCTTGACAGGGCGAGCCTCGAGACGCTCCTAGCGAAGGCTGTCGACGCGGAGCACTGGCAGAGGAGGGTGGCGGCGCTCGAGGAGC
>WAOO01000086.1 GCA_015521195.1 Pyrolobus sp.
ACCGAGCCGGTCACCAGCCACACTAGGCGCTTCGTGAGGGTCTTCTGGGCGTTGGACGTCCAGCTGGCGAGCGCCCGCCACTACCCGGCTATAAACTGGATAATCAGCTACTCCGCATACGTAGACCTAGTCGCCAAATGGTGGCACGAGAATATCGATCCAAGGTGGAAGGAGTACCGCGACGAGATGTACAACATCCTGCTGAGGGAGGATGAGCTCAAAGAGATAGTGAGGCTTGTCGGCACGGAGGGCCTAAGCGAGCGTGACAAACTGATACTCGAGACTGCAAAGCTGATAAGAGAGGGCTACCTGAAGCAGAACGCCTTCGACCCGATAGACGCGTTTACGACGCCGCAGAAGCAGTTCAAGCTGATGAGAGCGATAATAGACTTCCACCGCTCCGCAATGAGGCTGGTAGAGCATGGTATACCCGTGAAGGTTATCAGGGAGAAGCTGAGCGACCTCCTAGGCAAGCTGATGAGAGCGAAGTTCGAGATACCAAACGAGGAGGCGGACAAGATAGACAAGCTGCGCGAGGAGATACTCGAGGCGCTGGATAAGATAATGGAGGAGTATACAGGGGGCGCCTAGAGCCCACACCCCTTTTCCACGACGCGCTTAGCTTCCCTCACAGCCTCGTCTACGAGCAACGGCGCCACTCCGATGAACGCTTCGGGCCTCAACACTCTTTCAAGCTCCTCTCTGCTCACTAGCCTCGACACCCTCTCGTCGGAGGCAAGGGCGTCTAGCAGCGAGACACCCTTCTCCACGGCTGAACGTGAAATCTCCATTACGAGCCTGTGGGCCTCGTGCCTGGCCATCCCCTTGGATACTAGGAGTGCCACGACAGCCTCGCTTAACGCGTGGCCCTTGGTAAGCTGGAGGTTGCGTCTTGCAGCCTCTAGGTTGAACCTCAGCCTCTTATCCAGCAGCTCGAGCATGTCTTCCAGCATCTGGTCCAGCGTCAGCATCATGTGGGGTATCCATACGCGCTCCGAGCTGCTATTGGTGAGGTCTCTCTCATGCCACAGCGCTATATTCTCGAGGGCTGGCGTCGTCAGGCCGCGGGCTACGCGGGCTAGGCCGCATATCCTCTCCGAGACGACCGGATTCGCCTTGTGGGGCATGGCGCTGCTGCCGACCCTCCCCAGCGGCGCCTCTAGCCACTCTCCTATCTCGGGGCGTGAGAGCTCCCTCACCTCTAGCGCGAAACGCTCCAGTACGCCTGCGAGTGTAGCCAACTGGCACGCTAGCTCGGCGAAGCCTTCTCGCGGCGCAACCTGCGTCGTTATCGTGTGCGGCTTTAGGCCCAGCTTCTCCGCTACACGGTCTCTAAGCGCGAGCGCCTTCTCCGCACCCCAGAGGAGCGTCCAGAAGGCCAGCGTGCCGACGCTACCCCCGATTTTAGCGCGGATAACCCTCCCCGCAGTCTCGCATATCGCCTGATATCTCCTCGCCAGCTCGTAGACGTAGTTTGCCAGCTTGAACCCCAGCGTCACGGGAGACGCGTGTTGGCCGTGGGTCCTGCCGGGGACGGGCACATCGCGGTATTCGAGCGCGAGCCTCGATAGTTTATCGATGACGTGTTTCACCTTGCCCAATAGTAGCGTGAGTGCATCTCGGAGTACGAGCGCCCAAGCCGTGTCTACGACGTCGTAGCTCGTGAGGCCGAGGTGGACGTACCTGGCCGCCTCTCCCCCCGCCTTCTCCCCCAGGAGCTCCGCGAGCGCAGCGATATCGTGGCCGCGCTGCCTCTCCCTCTCCCTCCACTCCCCGACGCTTATCTCGCCAGCAGCCCTCCGGACCGTCGATGCCACGCCACGGGGGGCTAGCCCCAACTCCTCCATAGCCTCGACGACCGCCACCTCTACCTCGAGCAGTCTCCTCATCCAGGATTCGAGCTCGAAGAGCCTCCTCATCTCGGGCGAGCCATAGCGCCATTCGAACACGCACACGGGCACAAGGCTGCACCAGGGGACTGTGGCCGGAGGGCGAGGGGTTAGTGGCGGCTCGGTGCGACCCCCACCCTCTTCACCCCTCAGTCGCGGCGGGACAACCGGTCCTCACAGCCCAGGGTGTCCCCGAGTATGGTCGACGAGCCTCTCCTCGATAAGGCTGCGCGCCTGATAGCCAGGCTTGGGAGGGTGACAGCGCTCACCGGTGCGGGTATCAGCGCTGATAGCGGGGTGCCAACCTTCCGGGGGCGCGACGGGCTCTGGAGGCGGTTTAAGCCAGAGGAGCTGGCGACACCGGAGGCCTTCCGGCGCAACCCGAGGCTCGTCTGGGAGTGGTACCGGTGGCGGATGGAGATTATAGCAAAGGCCAGGCCCAACCCCGGCCACTATGCGCTCTCGGAGCTTGAGCGGCTCGGACTCCTGGAGTGTATAGTGACGCAGAACGTTGACGGGCTGCACCAGAAGGCTGGCTCGAAGAGAGTGGTCGAGCTTCACGGCAACATATGGCGTGCTAGGTGCGTAGAATGCGGCTACAGGCTTGTCTTCGAGAAGCCGCCCGACGATATTCCACCCCGATGCCCCAGATGCGGAGGCCTCATGAGGCCCGATGTTGTGTGGTTCGGCGAGCCTATACCGGAGGATGCGTGGAGAGAGGCGGTAGAGTGCACGCTGCGCTCCAGGGTTATGCTCGTCGTAGGGACGAGTGGCGTGGTATACCCCGCCGCCCTCCTACCGAGGATTGCCAGGGATAATGGCACGCTCGTGGTAGAGGTTAATGTGGAGCCAAGTGCACTCACAGAGGAGGTAACCGACATCTTCCTACAGGGCCGTGCTGCAGACGTGCTCCCAAGGCTCGTGGAGCGGGTGAAGAAGTACCTCAGGGCGACTACTTCCTCCTAAACCACTTGTCTAGTGTAGCCGAGCCAGGCTTCTTCCTCAACACCCTCTCCACGAAACGGTCCCTGACAGGCTCATAAACCTCCTTGTAGAACTTCTGAGGGTCCGTCAACACGCTCTTCGGGAAACGCTTGAGGTACTCTATTGCAGCCTTCCACGCCTCCTCGAACGGTATACCAGCCTCTTCGAACCTCCTCGCAACCTGCCTGTCGAAATCCGCCGGCGTCTGCTCCACACCGCCCATCATGAACCATCCGCTAGGCCCAACCTGCACCCTCTCGCCAGCCACAACCCTCCACTCTCCCTCTCCACCAGCCCTCCTCGAGTACCTCCTGGCTCCGCCCTTCTCCTCGCCCGACGACACGGCAACGTGTATCCTGGAGCGTTTCGCAGGCCCGTAGTACTTGGCCCATGCGTAGAATATCGCCCTGTTCAACCCGAAGCTCTTAGCCTTCTCCAGGTCGCCGTACAGCAGGTAGTAGCGGGCAGCCTGAAGCAAAGCCATAACAGGGAACCTTCCAGGCTCGCGGGGTTCACCCGGCCTGGCTGGCGGCGGGGGAGCAACAGCCTGCGATAGCCCTACTCTCGTCGCCCTGGCCTCCATGAGCGTCCTCTTCTTCACCCTCCCGACCTTCCTCAACGCCTCCTCTGCCAGCGCGTTAGCCTCGCCGGGCTCGTAGCTCCTCCAGGCGCTCGGGTCGTGCCTATAGCCGCCCGGCAGAGACCAGGAGGGTGTAAACTCGTCGAGAGCGTCGGGTTTCAACGCTACAGCGACGCGGTCGAGGCGACGGTGTAGGCTGAGGGGCGCCGTAAAGACCCTCTTCGGCGCGACGAGATTCTCTATCTTCACTAGGCCGCCGCTCTCCACCACGATGCTCCACAACCTCGTCTCGAGCGACTCGAGGATATACTCTGCGACGGCGAACGCTACGTCGAGCGGATGAGCGTTTAGCTCGTCGTAGCGAAACGCCCCCTCGTGTATCCTCAGGTGCATTCCCGCGCCGCTCCAGAGGAGGTATACGCTCCTCCGCACACCCTTCTCCTCCAACCATTCCACCATCACTCGGGCAGCCTCGACTACATGCCTCCACGCTTCATCGATCTTCGACTCGTCGACGATGTCTATGTCTATGAATACTGTTACTGCGCGAACGTTGCCCTCGTAGCGCTCCTCAACGTCATCAGGCGATTCGAGCCTCTCGAAAACCTCTATCGTGCCGTAGAAGCTCCTAGGCTTTATAGCTGAGAATGTATGCAGGGCTCGGATGACATCACTCGGCTTGCATATCCTGAGAGGCTTCTTCTCGTGCCAGCGTGCCCACCTCTTCCCCTCTCCCTCCACCGCCGCCCAACGGCCGCAGAGGAAGCTGGCTATCTCCTCCTGTACCTCCCTCCGCGAGTAGTGCTTCATGGGGTCCACGGGCTCGCACCCTCGGGTGTCATGGTTTAGCCGGGGAGGTTGTTCAGAGGTATCCGGTATGACGTTTTGGACCGCGGGACGCTCCTGAGGATACTCGCGGTAGTCTACATGGCTTTGGTGTACGTGGTGCTCTACAGGCTGTACCCTGAGGCGTTCGCCATCAGGCTTACACCGATGCTGGCCATCTCCTTCCTGCTCGGCGCGACCGCAGAGGTTGTGCGTGGCGCGAGGCTTGCGCTCCTCTACCGGTGTATAGGAGGCCCGCTCGACTACCGTAGGGGTGTGGAGGCGAGGTTCGCGGGCAACATAGTCGCGCTCCTAACGCCGAGCGTAGCGGGAGGCGAGGTTGTCCGCGGGCTCGTCATGCACGGGGAGGTGGAGGCCGAGGCGATACCCGCCATAGGCGTCGCGGCTGTAGACGGGGGGATGGACATGATAGGGAACTATCTCCTCGCGCTCGCCGCGCTCGCGGCCGGCAGTGCACCCGCCGCGCCTATACCGGAGCTGCTCGCTCTCGCCCCTTTCGCAGCCTGGGTCTTCGGCCTCCTCCTCGTAGCTAGCGGCAGTTTTTCACGCATAGCCTTGCGCCTGGCAGAGAGGCTGGAGAAGAGGAGACTGCTAGCAAGGTTCTCCAGGTGGATAGCGAGACTCGAGAAGCTGCACGTGAAGCCCCGGACCGCTGTAGTAGCGTTGGGGTTGACGCTCGCAGCATGGCTCCTAGAGGCCGCTAGCTACGCAACCATATCCCCTCTGAATCCCATGCTATCCTGCGGCTGCGTAGCCGAACTCATGCTCATGGGCGTTATACCGACGCCGGGCGGCATAGGCCCCGGCGAGGCCCTCCTGGCCGCCAGGTGCCCGGGGATAGCCTCGTGGAGGATGGTGTATATCGCTGCCGCGACGCTACCCGGGATACCCGTCTTCATCTCCGGCATCCGGAGGCGCGGCTAGAGCATCCCCTCGGCCGCGAGCATCTCGGCTATCAGTATGGCGTTGCCGGCAGCCCCCCTCACCAGGTTATGGCCTAGCACCAGATAGGCGAAGAGCCTCTCACCAAGCCTCCTCAACCTACCAGTCACGGAGCTCATGCCGCCGCCAGTCGACCTGTCGAGCCTAGGCTGGGGCCTGTCAACCTCCCTCCGGTATACTACGGGCTTCTCGGGTGCAAGGCGTAGACCGCGCCCCTTCAACGGGCTCCACTCCTCCCAGAGCCGGATGATATCCTCCGGCTGCGCATCCCTCACCGTCCTCAGGAAGACGCTCTCAAGGTGACCGTGTAGCACTGGGACACGCGTGGTAGTGGCGTAGACCTTGAACCTCGCGGGTTCCACGCGGCCGCCTCTAAGCTCGCCGAGTATCTTCCTGGGCTCGTTGCCCAACTTCTCCTCCTCCTTCGCTATGAACGGTATAATGTTGTCGAGTATCGCCATGGAGGGGACGCCGGCGTACCCGGCTCCGCTTACAGCCTGCATCGTCGTCACATAGACCTCCTCGACGCCCAGCTCGCGGTGGAGTGGAGCCAGGCTCAGGACGAGTATGGCTGTCGAACAGTTCGGATTCTTGTATATCGCACCGCTCCACCCACGTCTCCTACGCTGCACCTCCACCAGCTTCACATGCTCCCAGTTTATCTCGGGGACGAGTAGAGGCACATCCTCATCAAGCCTCATCGGGCTAGCATTCGAGACGACAGTGAACCCTCTCCTAGCCACGCCGACCTCCACTTCTCCGGCGACGCTGCTAGGCAGCGCCGAGAACACCACATCCACGTCTCTCGGGATGCGCTCCGGGTCAACCCTATCCACTACAACGTCGCACACAACGCCGGGAGGGTCGCTCGACACCACCCATTCTACGGCCTCACAGTACCTCCTCCCAGCCCTCCTCTCAGAAGCTGCGAGATACACCACCTCGAAGCGCGGATGCTCAGCGAGAAGCTTCACGAACATCTGGCCGACTAGCCCCGTAGCGCCCAGCACAGCCGCCCTCAACCTATCCGCCAACCTGGACCCGCCCCGCGCGCCCAGAGCACCACCCCAAGCTAATAGCCCGAGGGTGTTACCGGGACGGCAACTGCCGACCTACGCCCCTCTCTATACAGCCGCCTGTATACAGGGTGACACCGGCGCCGCCGAGTACAGGTGGAGGGCGGCTCCGCCACCGGCTTCACGGTAAGACCCAAACCGTGTTACCACGGATGCGGCAATGGGTACTCCCATCGACACCGGGAGGCCTAGGAGTAGGCGAGTCATAGCGATGCTAGAGTATATGCTGGGCAGGGGAGGCGCCTACGCCTACGAGCTCTCCATGGTAACCGGGGTGAGGTCTAACCGCGTCTACCCGCTCCTCCGCTGGTGGATAGAACGGGGGGTCGTGGAGGTCACCAAGGTTGGCGGTAGAAACCTCTACAGGATATCGGGGAGGGTTAGGAGGGCGGTCGAGCACACGCTGAGAGTCATCCTCAGGAGCCGCATAGTCACACTCGAGGCGCTAGCCGCTAGGATAGCCGAAACCAGGCTCATGAGGCGACTGAAACCCGTCGAACGCGAGATAGTCGCGATGCTAGCAGCTAGGCTCGCCTCTACAAGCCCCTATCTCAGGATAAGGGCGGATAACCCCCGCAACGCGCTCGATATACTCCGCGTTAAGCTCGAAGAGAGGCTCAGGAGGCAGGGTCTAGACGCCTCTAGGATATCGACCCAGCTCCTCTCACTCGAGGAGGCCCTCGAGGAGCTCAGGGAGAACGGCCTGATATACATCCACTGGGATAGGCGCGCCTCCCAGCTTATACTCAGGCTGGATAAGAGTCTCGAAGAAGAGCTCTACCGCATCCTCCCCGCCTAACCCACTATCATTACTACAACGGCGGCTCCTCCCCTCCCGGCATAGCCTCGGCTCTCACACCGAATCCCATGCCCGCCCCGCATTCTCCCACAGTCTAGACGCCTTCCCTGTGCTAGATTCTCTTCTCCCGCGGGTAGACTTATCACGGTGTTACACACGCCTCCATATGAAGTGCAGGTTCTCGTGCAGCCTCTGCTTCTCATCCAGGCACCCTACCTGGACAATATAGTTATACTCGTTGTTTACAGGCTAGAGTCTTGATAATCAGATGCTAGTGCATCAAGAGCCTTACACGGCAGGAGAGGGCGACATGCATACAGCTGCATTGACACGCAGCAAGCGGAGGATGGAGCGGCGGTAACGCGTGCATCGCGATGGTGCCCGCCGCAGCTGGGTGCCCGCCTGTCATCGAGCCCGCGGTGTTCCGCGGGTCTCGGGCGGTGGGCGGGCCGGAGGATAGCGCTGGATGCAGGGCCTCTAGTAGTTGTAGATGGCGGGTGCAGGATGCCTGCTTTTTACCACCGTGGATGGTATGTGCCGTGTTATGGGTTGGGTCTTGAGGAGGGTTGTGGCAGCGGGTCTTCTCCTTGCGGCGCTCGCCATGCTTATGTTGACCTATGCTGCAGCAGCGGAGGTGGTTACGCTCAGCATCAAGCCTCTCGGCTCTAACGCGCGTATCATCTGGCTGCCCTGTAACGGTACGCTCACCCCGTTCTACCAGGTAGTGTACGCGGTGCCACCCGGGTTCAGCGTCCGCGTTGTAGGAGTGGAGGCGAGGTATGCTCCAGGCGCGGCTGCAAGGTTTGGCCCGTCTGCGTTCGTGGCCCCGCTGCTCCCAAACGCGGCTCCGTTCGGTGCGGAGTGCCGCGCCCTGATAGTCCAGAAGGGGGTGTGGCGTGGGGTCACGCTGGTCACGATACTGGCGGCTGGCTATACAAGCGGCGGCAGGAGGCTCACAGGACTACTGGTAAAGCTTGACGTTAGGAGGGTCGGCGTCAAGCCAAGGCCTCTCGACCCTTGGACCTACCATGTGGTCGAAGAGTTGGCGACCAGCAGCTATCCTGTGGGCTGGAGTGTCGAGAAGGGACCATACCGCGTCGGTATCATAGTGTTGACGCGCGATTCCCTCCTACCGGCGGTGGGCGAGTGGGTTGTACTCAAAGAGATGGAGGGATATGTCGTCAAGGTTGTGACCGTCGACCAGATATGCCGCGAGTATAAGGCTATTGTGGAGTCGCAGGGTCTACGCGCGGCGATACGCTACGCGATAGAGCAGATATACAGGAGCGCACCTGACGTCTACCGCTACCTCGTCATAGTAGGCGACGATAGCGGTAGACTATGGAACGTGCATATAACCTCGTGCTCGATGCTCCAGCCGTGGGAGGTGCCCACAGCCTACTTCTACAACCCCGCCAGCAGCTACGACCTGGTCTACAGTCATAGCGGATACTTCGTCCCCTCAGACATCTATTACGTAACGTTTGACGGCAATTGGGATGCCAACGGGAACGGCGTGCTTGGCGAATACCCGCAGGACGTGAAGGCCTACGACCCGTACCCCGAGCTGCTGCCAGTGCGGATACCCGTTCGCGATGTCAGGACTGCTCGAGAAGTCCTCGAGAAGCTGGCCCTCAACACGCCAACCGGCGACTACATGGTGCTCGCCGGCTCAATACTATACTATCGTGGCGAGGTCAACGAGACTGTCGAGTCGCAGGGCGATACGCTACTCGAGGCGCTATACCAGACTAGTCTCGCGCGCGATACGTGGCTGAAGACCGTCAAGCTCTACGAGCACTACCCCGCCTCGTCGTCGATAACATCCCCGTCGATGATAAACGGGAACCTCACCTTCACGAACCTAATGGTGACGCTTCAGGGGATGCATGGTATCGTAACTATAGTGGCGCATGGCACCGTCGACTGCGTGTGGAGGAAGATATGGGTCAACGATACCAACGGCAATGGTGTGCCCGACAAGAGCGAGATAGTCTACAAGCCCCTGCTGTGCGCGGCGAACGCGGCTGGCCTGCAGCCACAGCTGTTGTATACGGTGGCAGCCTGCCTCACAGCCTACTATGACAACCCGAATGGCGTCTCCCTCGGAGAAGCACTCCTACGCCATGGCTCCGGGTACCTCGGCTGGAACAGGATAACGTTCGCGCCGCTGCTGCCCCCGGAGGAGGAGCAGAACCCCGAATACTGGTGCTGCACCCTACGCCTCATCTACTACCTTTACAATGCGCTATTGCAGCCCCAGAGTGTTGAGAGGCTCGGAGACGCCCTACTCAAAGCGATAGTAGAGTATGTCACGGCCGAGCCGCTGGACCAGCCGGGCATACTCGGCAATGTCAGCAGGAGGGTCTTCTTCGCGTTGACTGCAATGTTTGACCCGACGCGCCTCGCCTACTCCTATACCACTAGCTTCGACCCCTCGCATCTCGTGGTGCCCGCTAAGCCAGGGGTCCCAGTGACGGTCCGCCTAAGGCTCTACGCGGTTGACACGGGGCTTCCCATCGCAAACCAGCCTGTAAGCGTCTACGTGTACCGTGGAGGGTTCAACGTGTCGAAGAACCCCCTGCTAACCGTATACACTGACAGGAATGGGGTCGCGCAGTTTACGGTTACAGCGGGTGTCGGAGGGCTACGCCTCCTCGTATACTACCCGGGTAGCAGCGAGCCGCCGAGCCCCTACGAGCCCATAACGGCGACTGTAGTGCTCAACACGAGTCTAGCGCCGTGGGTGACCGTGTCACCGTCAGCCGCGTCAACCCTAGAGTGGATACGTGTACGGGGCTGCGGCTTCCCAGCCTACGCTCCGCTAGATGTGCTGGTAGAAGGCATCCGCGTCACAAGGATATACTCTAATTCGAGCGGATGCTTTGACACGCTGATAGCGCTCCCCTACACGCTGCCCCTCGGCCCGGCAAACCTGACGGTAGTCGATGCGCGCTACCCCGGTGTGAAAGCATCGACTAGGATAGTGGTGGCGTCAAACCTGGCTGTTGAAGAGTCGGAGGCTGTAAAGAGGCTGAGTGCAACGCTGTCATCGATACTCGACGTGCTACGCGAGATATACTCGAGGCTACGGATGCTACAGGCGGATGTGGAGAGGCTGGGGAGAAACGTTACGCTAAACTCGTCTAGAGTGGCTGCAGCATTGTCAAGGATAAACAATGGGCTCGAGAAGCTCACCCTAGACTTTAGGAGCTTGGAGCGCAAGCTTGATGCAATCAAAGCAGGTCTAGGTCGCATAGCCGACACGGGCAGCGGTATAGCCGAGATGATTAGAGAGGAGCAGCTGCTGGTAGAAAAGGTGGAGCGCGATACACACAAGATACTAGACGAGATAAGCTCGTTGCAGATGAGCGTCACCAGCCTCCAGGGCCTCCAGGCTAGAATCGAGCGCCTCAGGGAAGAGCTGTACAGGTTGAACTCTAGCCTAGGCTCTATGCTCGCCGTGCTAGAGTCGAGGATATCCACGGTAGAGTCTAGGCTTGGGAGCATACGGGGGAGTATCATAGCGGTTGAGAAGAGGCTTACCCTCCTGGAGGAGGCGCTGAGAGGGGTCAACAATAGCATCTCGTCGCTTAGAGTCAGCGTATACGACCAGCTTGGGGCTATCAACTCGACTGTAAGCTTTATCGCAGAGAAGGTCAAACGGTTGGAGGACGGTCTCGCTACAATCCAGGCTAGTGTCTCGAGCCTGCAGGGTAGCTTGACAAGATTGTCCGGTAACGTGGAGATGCTCGCATCGCGTATAAACGGGAATACCGGCAAGCTCGTCTCGGAGGCTCGCATCTCTACAGTCTTAGCGTTAGCCGCTATTGTAGCGGCGGCAGCGGCCTTCATATCTAGACGCGCGTAACGTCGGTTATCGCGCCTATTATCTCGTCTAACGCCCTCCTAGCATTTTCCAGCTCTCTCCTAGCCTCTGCCTCGCTATACCCGCAGCTGGTAAACGCCTCTATCACGTCGCTCTCGCTTAGCTTTCCTCTGCGCGCCCTGAGAGAAGGCCTAATGTCCGAAGGCAGATACGGTAGCGTTATGATCACCTTGGCGCGTGACCCCATCGCCGACAATAACTTGGCGACCACCGATGAGCCTATGTCTTCTAGACGGTAGACCCTCTTGGTCTCCCTTCTAACAACGCGCACTGGGTCGTTCGGATCGTAGATTCGTGGGTTGATGTGCGAGACTACTATCAGGGGGTTCTCTGACAAGTGTTCCACGTAGGGGCGGAGTACGTTTCTGATATTGTTGACGTAGTTTGCCCCGCCGCCCTTGTCGAGGAAGTCGAGCAGCAGCCTAGCCTCATCGTGGGAGAGGTATAGGCTTGGCGGGTGGCGCCTCGAGGTTAGCACCTTCGAGTAGATGCGTAGCGCTGGGCACATCCATTTCGCGTCTTCGACTTTCGCTACTATATCCTCGTATATGCTCCTCGTGCTAGCGAGCAGCTCTACCAGCGTCTCTATAGGCGGGTCTGTTATCAGCCTAAGGCAGTATCCTAGCTTCTCGCGGGTCTCCTCGGTCTGCGTCCCGGCCTGCACTATCGTCGCTAGGCACTCGAGTATCCTCTCTTCGAACCCCCTGTTCGAACCGGCCACCTCGCTGTATTTCAGGGAGAGGTAGGTTAGGAGGGAGAGGAGTCTAGCTGCGCTCGCCTCGTACGATAGCACAACGTCGTGCATGTAGACCTCTGTGTACATGTACATGCGGCCGAGTAGCATGTTCTCGACTACAGAGACGCCCTTATCCACTATGCCCACGTCGTAGAGCTTCTCGTCGAGCCTCGCGAGCACCAGTACGCGTATCAGCCTGTCGAGGTCATAGAGGCCGTAGCTGACGCCCGCGCTCCTACTGTCACGTAGCAGATAATCGCCGCGGTCAACGTCAACGGTTCCGCTTAGAAGCCTGGCGGGTATGCGTAGGATGCTCCACTCCTCGTCTGCCGGCACCGATTCTTCGCCGTAGTAGGCCAGCTGTAGGATGCTCAGTACGGTATCCTTCAACGCCTCTACGTCGTCGTAAACGCCTCTACAGACGCTCTTAGCGTGCCTGTCTAGGAGGATGCTAGACGCTATTATCGTGAGCTCCTCGTGGCTGCGGAGGCTGACGAGGCTCGTATACTCTGGGCTCTCTCGCGCCGTCAGCAGTACGCTTGCATCTCTCAAAGCGGATTCAAACACGTGGCTCCAGGCGAGGTGGCCCACGTCGTGCAGGAGTGCGGATAGGCCGGAGGCGCACCAGTAGAGGGGGTCGTCCACAAGCCTCGCTGCTATCTTCGCAGCCTCGGTGTCCCCATACACGCTCCTGGTGTTCTTCGCAATCCAGTCTAGCGAGGTGAGCATGAGGTGTGCTACTCCGAGGCTGTGCTCGAAACGTGTATGCCTAAGGCCGGGGTACACGTAGTGGGAGAGGCCAGTCTGTTTGATGTAGCGTAGCCTCTGGAAGAGCGGGTCGTCGATGAGATGGAAGAAGGTGGAGGGGAGCTCGATGCTCGTATGCACCGGGTCCTTGACTACCTTGTAGCTAATCCCCCTGTAAAAGCCGCCTGGCAAACCACTTAGGCCGTTATATTGGCGACGAGCGCGGCTAATCTTTCAACCTTTCTCTTTAAACCGCCTTTCACTTTATCCCTCCGCAGCCTCACCCTGCCGTCGATGCGCTCCAGTATGCCGAGTGCCGCCAGGTAGTTGAGTTCGTGTGCAACCTCCCTGGGCGATGCTGGCACTAGTATCCCGTGTCGTGGCGCAGCCTTCACAGCGGCTACCAGCTCATCCACCCGCGCTTCTCCACCCCTGGCCTCGAGATAGCCCAGTAGGAAGTCTCTTAGCAGAACTACGTGTTGCAACGCTAGTCGCTGCAAGCTCCCAGCCTCTATGAGATACTCTCCGGCATTACGCATGAAGGGGCACCGGGTGGTGAAACCGGAGTATTACGTTATCATGGTATGAGCTCGTGCTGCAACCTCGACCCATCAAATGGTATCACCGCGGCCTAGAGAACCTCTAGGATGGCACCCCCGTACTCGTCGGACTCCAGCCTCCACCCCGGAGGCACCACGATGGTGGTCGTGTCGAGCTCCACTATGGCCGGCCCCTCTGCGGAGCGCGGCAGTCCCCGGTACACACGTGCATGCTCCCACCCCGTGTTTAGGAAGTATGCGCGCCTCTCGCAGCATAGCTTGCCGTCCACCGGTGCCCTCGGAGGCGTCATGCTCGTCCTGCACGCCACTTGCAGCACGGCGCCTTTGGAGACTATAGGGGGCCTGGGCTCTGGGGGCAGTAGGCCGAAGCTCCTCCTATACCTGTCCTCAAAGGCGCTCCTAACCTCCTGGGCGGCGCCCCTCAACGGTACGCGGATTGCATCCCCCTGACCAGCATAGCTTAGCATGATGTGCACGCTGGCAGTGTAGCTCCTGCAGCCTAGCTTCTCTGCAAGCCTCTCAGCCTCCTCTGCTGCAGCCCTCTTCGCCTCGTCCAGCAGCTTATCGTCGAGGGCGCCGATTAGCGGCAGGGTCTTAGTCATCGAAGGCTTGGCGACCAGCAGGCCCAGCGCAGAGAAGACGCCAGCATATGGAGGTATGTAGACGCGTTGCACGCCAAGCTCCGCTGCAAGCTCTGCAGCGTGGAGGGGGCCTGCGCCCCCGAAGGCGTAGAGCGTTACACCTGAAGGGTCAACCCCCCTCTCGACCGTGACGAGGCGCAGGGCCCTAGCCATCTCCACGTTAGCCAGGCGTAGAGCCTCGACGGCGGCATCGTATGCATCGAGACCAGTGCTCCTCGTCAACGACCTGTATGCGGCTTCAGCTAGCCTCTTCTCGAGCCTCAGGCGCCCCCCGGCCAGTACATCCGGAAGCCTGCCGAGGAGCAAATGGGCGTCGGTTATCGTGGGCCTATCTCCACCCCTCCCGTAGCAAGCGGGACCCGGCTCCGCTCCGGCGCTAAGCGGGCCAACCCTCAACCCGCCACCCTTATCCACCCATACTATCGTGCCGCCGCCAGCCGACACCTCCACAAGGTCTATGTGCGGGACTCTCACCGGGTAGCCACTCCCCCGGACGAGTCTTCCCGCGTGAAACCTACCCCCAACCTCGAAATAGTCGGTGACGTGGGGCTCACCGTCGACTATCAATGCGGCTTTAGCAGTAGTACCCCCCATGTCGAAAGACGCGACAATCTCGTCTCCGCGGAGGCCAGCATAGAACCCCGAAGCCACTGCCCCCGCAGCCGGCCCACTCTCTATGAAATACACGGGCTGCTCTCGGGCAGCATCCGGCGGCGCGAGACCACCACTACTCTGCATTATCAGGAGGCGGCCTCGGAACCCCGCCTTCGACAACTCCTCGACGAGCCTAGATAGGTAGCTCTTGAACATCGGACGGAGCATGGCGTTAACCACTGCGGTGGAGAACCTCTCAAACTCGCCTGGCCTAGGGTCAACCCTACACGACCACTCTACAATCGCGCCTGGGCACAGTTCTTCAACAAGCCGTGCAACCTGCTCCTCGACCTCGGGCTCAACGAAACAGTTCACAAGGGCAACGACATACGCGACGCCGGGCGCGCAAGTCTCGCGTACTATACGCTTAACCTCCTCGACATTCGGCTTTTCAATCCTACCGTTGCGGTAGATGCGGGCGCTTATCTCGACCCGGTCGCCTCTAGGTACAAGGGGCTTAGGCTTCTCGAAGAACATGTTGTAGGGGTCGGGGCGTGCCTGCCTCCCTATCTCCAGTATATCGCGGAACCCTCTGCCGGTAATGAGGATTGCACGCGGCTTCTCGAGCCCAACTTGCCCGAGGAACATGTTTGTCCCGAGGGTAGTAGCGTGAACCAGCCTCTCGAGGGCCGACGGGTCGATGAGCCTCTCTACAGCCTCCCTGACGCTCACCCATGGTCTCGATACTCTCGTCAACACCTTCGACGCTCGGAAAGAGCTGCCGTCAAATACCACTACGTCTGTGAATGTGCCTCCAACATCAACGCCAGCCGCGGCACCCATCTTAGCACCGAAACGCTAACCGCTCGGAGGGCCGGTTTAGCACCGCGGGGGATGAGGCCCCAGCTCAACCGCTGCCGAACACTGAGGACCGGACCTCCGGCCGACCCCGCTCCAAACCTACATCTAGCTCTCTCGGCGAGGTATGCGCGGTAAAGCTCATGCCGAGGATGAAGCCCGTCTTCTACGTTAAATGGGGGCCGGGTAGGGCGCTAGAGCTGCAAGTCTCCCAAGACGCTATGATAGTGAGGGGTGAGGGTGTCGAGATAGACCTTGAGCCTAGAAGCGTACACGTTGAGGCGGGTGAATTCGCGGTTAGAGAGTATAGCGATGAGAAGAGACGCTGGGTCTACATCGACATACCGGGCGGGATAAAGGGTGTGGAGGCACCGCGAATCGACATCGACTCGTCGCACCCCAAGCTCCTCGGCCTCTTCGAGGTCAGGTTGACGGAGGTTGAAGGGCTCGACCGCTACCTCACCATAGTGACGCCGGGGGGCTTCCTCTACGACTACGTCATAATAACAAGCGATAAGGTGATGTTCGAGACGAAGGCGCGTAGAAAGCTCTACCGCGAGAGCGTTCCCGGCGAATCGCTTACAATATACCTGGTGTAACGTGTTGAATACGGCGGATGTGGAGTCGAACCACCGCCCGAGGGGCGGAGGACCCGCCCCGTTGAAGAGGGCGAGCTACGCCGAAGCACGACGGGTGTCAGGGTGCCGGGTCTCGCGCTCCTAGCGTCGCGCGTCGACAACGCCGAGGCGATAGCCAACCTGATACTCGACCATCGCTCGTCCAGCG
>WAOO01000087.1 GCA_015521195.1 Pyrolobus sp.
ACCGGTGGTGGCGGAGGCGGGCGCAGACATAGTAATCGTCGGCTCGGCGATAACGAAGTCGGGCGACCCCGGCAGGGCTACACGCGAGATAGTGGAGGCCCTCCGGAGGGTGAAGCGTTGACGGTCGAGACGCTCCGCGTGACGATAATAGGCGCTGGCGGCTCAGACCCGCCCCCAGGCTACAACGGCCCCTCGATACTGGTGGACGACGGAGGCTCCCGGCTGCTGCTAGACTGTGGGGAGGGCTGCGTCCAGCAGCTGAGGAGGCTGGGCTACCAGCCGTGCGACATCGACGCAGTCTACGTTACACACGCCCATATAGACCACTGGTCGGGCGTCTTCCCCCTCATGGTCTCGAGGATAGCCGAGGGGTGCCGGAGCCTAACGGTGTACGCCCACCCCGAGGTCGCGAGGAGCCTAGGCGCGATGAGGGAGATGGCGCCCTCCAAGATACGCCTTGAGATAGTGGAGGTTGGGGGTGGTTTCAGGGCGGGGAGGATGGAGGTGAGGCTGGCCCCCGTCAGCCACACGGTGCCGGCATACGCGGCTGGAGTCTACCTGGGAGGCAGCCTACGCCTCGTCTACACCGGCGACACGGCGTTGACAGAGGAGCTCGTGGAGAGCCTCTCGGCCCTAGGCGAGCCCCAGCTCCTCGCAGCCGACGCGACGCTCCCGACGGGCAAGGAGGATGTAGCCCGCGAGACCGGCCACATGACGGTGACGCAGGCGCTGGAGCTGCGGGAGAGGCTCGGGGCAAAGCTACTCATACCGGTCCACCTGACGCCGATATCGCTCCGCCAGCTCCTAGGCTACCGCAGGCTACCCCCAGGCGTCGTGATACCCGTGGACGGAGTGTCAATCGTCGTCTAGGGCTGCGCCGGGGGCAGCGGAGACCCGTATAGCCTCTGGCCTGCACCCCGGGAGACGGGTGTAGACCCTATGCCCAGGTTTGCGGTCAGCGCGCGAGAGCTCCAAAAGCTCCTCAAGAGGCTCGGGATAGCGACGCAAGCCCAGGAGCTGAAGGCCACGAGGGTCGTCATAGAGCTGGAGGACGGCAGGAGGCTCGTGGCGGAGAACCCCCAGGTGATGATGCTGAGGCTCGGCGGCAACACCCTCGTAAACATAATGGCGCCTACATTCGAGGAGGAGAAGCCGGTCGTGGAGGAAGTCGAGAAGCCCAAGTTCACAGAGGAGGACGTGAAGCTCGTAGCCGAGCAGGCGGGAGTCTCGCTCGAAGAGGCGAGGAGGGCCCTGGAGGAAACGGGGGGCGACATAGCCGAAGCCATACTAAGGCTCATGGAGAGGCGGGGCCAGCGCCCCTAGCGATACGGCTGCACTCGTCACCCCTCTGGTAAGCCCGCTTCACGCCACCGGGGCGCCGGCCCGGAAAACCAGGCATAATCAACCGGGTTTTCTACATAGTCTCCGATACCCGTGCATCCCCCAACGCCTTTCGAAGCAGAGTCTATGCCCGCCGCGGTGCAGCGCATGCAAGTCCTGCTGCAAACCGTGTAGGAGTGTTGCAAAACTTGAAACTTTCACAAGCCGCGTATTAAAGCGGAACGCGCAATAAGGGAACCTACCGTATTTATCCATCATGAGGCAATTTGAAGGGTGCAAATATGCACCCACCTATAGACCACGTGGTTGCATTTCAAGGTGTTTCTAAAACGTATGGTAGAAGCGTCGTGGCTCTTAGCAATGTAAGTTTCCATGTGAAGAGGAGGAGTATACACGCGCTTTTAGGCCACAACGGTGCCGGCAAAACAACTTCAATCAGGCTCATGCTGGGCTTGCTAAAACCCGATAGAGGCGTAGTCAGGGTATTCGGAGTGCAGCCCTACATCGCCCCCCACGTCCGACTAGACATTGGATACGTCGGTGAATACACGGGTCTTTACCGGGGGCTCACCGTCCACGATAACCTCATGAGGTTTTGCCTGGTAAAACTGGGCGATCATAGACTGTGCGTGAAGGAGGTCGACTCTATAGCGTCTTTATTCGAGCTGGAGGACGTCCTAAAGAGGAAGCCGGAGGCCCTCTCGGCGGGTAATAGGAAGAGGGTTGCTGTAGCGAGAGCGTTCATCGGTAAGCCTAAGCTACTCCTCCTTGACGAGCCCTTCAACAGCCTAGACCCCGTATGGAGGTCGCGCCTGAAGCACATACTGCGTAGGTATGTCGAAGAGCATGCGGCGACGGTGGTATTCTCAAGCCATAATCTCGGCGACGTGCAGGAGCTCGCAGATGCGGTTACAATACTGCGTAGAGGCAGGGTCGTGTACGACGGCCCGCTAGAAGACCTGATGAGGAGGTATGGCGCGCTCAAACTCACCTTAAGAGTTGACAACGCACATCTCCTGGCGGACGAGCTGAGCAGGAGAGGCTTCAACGTGGTCGACGTCAGAGGCGATACTCTAATCGTCGCCGTCAAGACGGACGATGATGTAGAGAATATACTGCGGATTGCCTACGAGCACAACATACGCGTCAAATACGTGAATGTCGAGAAAGTGAAGCTGGAAGACATATACGTAAGGCTATATTCGGGCCCCGGATAGAGCCGTGGGGGCCGGTATCCATGCCTATAGATAATAAGGTTAGGGTCGGCGTATGGAGGCGGGTCGTAGGCGCTAGTATTAGTGACGCCGCGTTTATCGCTAAAAGCGGGAAACTAGCGATCAGCGGTATAGCCTTCTTTGTCGCGATATACATGCCGTTGTTGATCAATAATGTGTTCCGAAGCGCCGCTATCCAGCATGCGCCGCCGCAGGTCATTATCGCCGTTCTGGACCCCCTGCTTTTCATCGATAACGTCATGACGGGGCTGCTCATAGCGGTTATCGTGACGTCGGTAGTTGATACGGAGAAGAGCGAGCATATCCTCGAATACCTATTCGCGTATAGCCCTTATGATGTCAGGACGTTCCTGCTAATGAAGGCATTGTCTACAACCCTTGTCGCCCTCCCGCTAGTCATACTATACATGATAGGCGTTTGCGTGGTGCTTGCGCAGC
Organism: Pyrolobus sp.; assembly: GCA_015521195.1. Lineage (GTDB taxonomy): Archaea > Thermoproteota > Thermoprotei_A > Sulfolobales > Pyrodictiaceae > Pyrolobus. Next base: position 3,015 of record WAOO01000087.1, read on the forward strand.
ATCACGTGCTTGACCCTCTCTTGGTAGCCAGCGGCTTTGCATCAGCGGTTATACTTACGATCGCCGAGACGCTCGTATTGCTATTGTTGACCCTCGTATTGCCCCCGCGCTACTCGGCTGCGGTAAGGTTTGCGTTCATCATGGCCGTATTCATTGGTATGGCGCAGCTGTTGCGGATAATCAGCAGCTCTAGGATAAGGATAGGTGTTCCTCTCGCGGCATCCTACATACTCGCTGCGTTACTGCTCGGTGCTGCTGGCCTCATCTATGCTCTGTACTCGGACAGGATAATCGAGAAGGCTGTAGGATAAGGCAAAGTCAGGGCTTTAATCGAATTCCGGGGTGAAGCGTGCTAAGCTAGACCTAAACTAGTACAGAATCTGAAAAGAAGGTATACGGAGGTGTGGATTGACGATTGTATTTGTAAAGGCTTTGCAGGACGTCGCGGTGGTTATCGATGCGCTGATGGTGGCGTGCGGCTCTACCGAGGAGCTGGCTGAGGCGCGGCTGCTCGTCCGCACCCTCCTCGAGGAGCTCAAGTTGGGCAACGTCGAGCTTCCCGCCGTTATAAGCGTGCTTAGGAGGGTTCGCGAGCTCCTCGCCGAGGCGAGGTACAAGCTCGAGGACAACGGGTGCCTGGACGCCTACCGCGTGGACGATGCTATCGCGGCGTTGGATAGCGTGATAGGCCCCCTGGACGGCTACTGAGCGCGGCCCGCCGGGGGTGACGAAGCCCTTTCGCTTGGAGTGACCCGGAGGAGGGGGTGACTGGAGCCCCGACAAAGACCCGGCGGGCTACACGGCCTTCTCTACGTGGAAGCCCAGCTTCTGTAGGAACGCTATGACCCTCTTCGGCGCGTCTATGGCCACGTGCTCGCCCCTGCTTACGAGGATGCGCTTGCCGCGGGGGGATTCAAGCTCCGCCGCGATGACCTCCCCCTTCTCGTTGTAGATGAGCCTGACAACCCACTTGCCTACGGTCTTCTCCTCCACCCTGCTCCACGCTTCTGGCACAGCGCCCCCGGTGCTATACCGAGCGTATCACTGTTATAGGCGGCTTTACGGGGCCGGTGCAGTGCGCCGCTCTCGTTAAAATACTAGGCTTGCGCTTCTCCCGGTAAGAGGGTCTAGAGGTATTGGCGGGTGAGCGTGTAAAGAAGCACCTCGAGGCTATAGCGGTTGGCCTGGCCCACCTGGCCAGACGCCCGATGACCCTCCGCTACCCCGAGGTCTACGAGGTGGGGGAGAATGTTAGGGGCGTCATCCTCTTCGACATGGCTAAGTGCATCGGGTGCAGCCTCTGCGCCCAGATATGCCCGGCGCGCGCGATAAAGATGTACAGGCTGCCGGGGGTGCGCACCCCGCGCCCCGGCATAGACTATACGAGGTGCATCTTCTGCGGGTTCTGCGTAGACATCTGTCCGACCGGAGCCCTATACCACGGAGACACAGCCGACATGATCATAGAGGATCCTTCGGAGGCTGTGCTCACGCCTATAGAATGGGACGAGTTTAAACCTAGGCCCTGGGCTGAGGGTAAAGGCCGCCCTGTGCGCGCGGTCCCCGACGAGGAGGTGGGGTTGAAGTATGAACCCGTGGGTGACCGCAGCTCTCCTGACCGCCATGGGGATGAGCGTGGTGGGGGCTCTGGGGGTGATAGCGGCTAGGCGCACCATCTACTCCGCCTTCTGGCTGGCGGTCGTCGGCGTCGCGACCGCGGCCTTCATGGCGCTCCTCGGCTTCACCTACATCGCCGTCTTCCACCTACTGATCTACGTCGGCGCCTCTGTCTCCTTCCTCGCGTTCACGGTGCTCATGGTGGAGCCGGAGCAGGAGCCTCCCCCGGCCCACAGCCTCGCCAGGGCCCTGCTGGCGGCGGCCGTCGGGGCCGTCTTCGCCGCGCCCCTCGCCCTGCTCATGCCCTTCGGCGTCACGAGGGTCACGGTGTCCCTCGGGCAGTTCGTGGACATGCTCGCCACAAGGTTTGATTACCCGGTTATCGTGACGCTCATAGCCCTCGCCGCTGTGCTTATAGAGGCTGTGGCGGTAGCGCGTAGGTCGTCCCGGGTCTAGACTTTGGAGCTCGCGACGATACCGATTCTAGCGTCCATATTCGTGCTGGTCGCCTCCGCGGTGTACGGCATCCTCACCTCGAGGCTCGTCATTAGGATGCTTATATCCGCGGAGCTCCTCTTCAACGCGGCTCTCCTCTCGCTCCTCCTCGTAGCCTCCCAGTCCGCCTCCGCGATGACAGCCAGCGCTCTCGTCCTACTCGCAATCGTGCTTACGGCTGCCGAGGTTGGGGTGGTTGCCGCTATTATAGTGTTCCTATTCCACGAGAAGGGCGGCGTCGAGACCGAGAGGATGAGGAGGCTCAGGGGGTGAGGGATGGTGGCTGCGGCTCCGGTTGCGCTACCCGCGCCTCTACTCTGGGCCTCCATAGCCTCGCCGATAGTAGCGTCGCTCATAGTGGCAGGGCTTAGGGGCTCGAAGGCCACAACAGCTGTCTCTACAGCGTCGCTCGCCCTGTCAGCGGCCCTCCTGATAGCCGCCTACGCCTACTCTCTTGGAGTCCACGCGATAGTCTATGACCCGTTGTACGCCGTTCTCCCAGGCGTCGGCGAGTTCAGCCTCTTCCTAGACTCCTACGGCTTCATGGTCGCCATATCCTCGGCGGTGGTCTCGGCGCTGGTCGCAGCCTACAGCTACTGGTACATGGCGCACCGTTTCGAGGAGCTGGGGCTGGGCGAGGACGCCTGGAGCCTCTACCACATGCTCCTGCTCCTCTTCGCCGCGGGCCTCATAGGCGTCGCGCTGGCCTCGAACGCGATACTCTTCTACATCTTCCTCGAGCTCACCCTCATACCCAGCTTCCTCCTCATAGCCCTGTACGGGTACGGCGAGAGGGTCAGGATAGCCCTACTCTACCTCGTCTGGACCCACATAGGCTCAACCCTCTTCCTCCTCGGCGTGCTACTCGCAGGGTTCAACTCGACGTTCAACATCTTCACGGTGAGAGAGGGCCTCCTTGAGGGCGTCTGGAGCCTCCACGTGCCGCCCTACATCCTCCAGGTGGCACTCCCCCTCATAATCATCGGGATGGGCGTCAAGATGGCGTTGCTCGGCCTCCACGAGTGGCTCCCCTACGCTCACGCGGAGGCCCCTACGCCCCTCTCAGCCCTCCTATCCCCCAACCTGATAGGAGTCGGCGCCTACGGCATACTCCGCTTCGCGGCCGAGACTGCGCCAAGCCTCTTCGCGAGCTACTCGCCCATCCTCATCACCTGGGCGATAGCGACGATGATATACGGCGGCCTCGTCGCCCTCGCACAGGATGACGTCAAGAGGTTCCTCGCCTACAGCAGCGTCAGCCAGATGGGCTACCTGATGCTCGGGCTCGGCGCGGCCAACAAGCTCGGCTATCTCGGCGCAATGCTCCACTACGTGGCCCACGCCTTTGGAAAGGCGGCGCTCTTCATGACGGCGGGCGTGTTGATAGTGGCCGTCCACACGAGGAGCATGTCGAGGCTCGGGGGGCTGGCGAAGTACCTGCCGGTGACGGCCGCCGCGGCCCTCATAGGCTTCCTCCACCTCATGGGCATACCGCCGACGATAGGCATATGGAGCAAGTACCTCATCCTGCGCGGCTTCGCCCTCGCCAGCATACCGAGCCTCTACGTCGCGGCAGCCATAGGCATAGTGGTGGGCACGACGCTGACAGCCGTCTACTCGCTGGTGGCCTTCCGCAGGATATTCCTCGGCCCGGCGCCCGGCGAGACGCCTGCACACGGCCACCACCATGACGGCGCGGGTGTCAGGGAGCCGCGGGGCATGGCGTGGGTGACTATGCTCGCGGCGCTCTTTGGGATCGCGTCCTTCTTTGCACTCCCCTGGCTCACAGCCCTGACGCCCTAGGGGGTGGAAGCCGTGGAGGCCGGGGTCACGGTGGCCGCTGGCGGCCCGGCGGCAGTCTATGCGACCGTAGCCTGGGTTGCGGGGTATGCGGCGGCAGCCGCCATCCTCCTAGCGTGGGTGTTGGGGGGCGGCAGGAGGACCGGAGCGGCGCTGACGGTGGCGGGCCTGGGCGTGGCGTTCGTAGCGTCTCTCCTCGCGCTGGTCTCGTTCTACGAGCATGGCGCGGCTAAGCTTGTGCTCGGCGAGGTGCCGGGGGTCCTCAGCGTATCCGTGTATGTCGACGGGCTCTCCGCATGGGTCGGGTTCATAGTCGCGTTCCTCTCGCTGCTCATAGGGATATACAGCTACGAGTATATGGGCGAGGATGGGACGCCGCGCTACTGGTTCTTCTTCACCTTCTTCGTCGCCAGCATGCTCCTGCTCGTCTACGCTGCAGACGTGCTGCTGATGTTCGTCGGGTGGGAGGGGAC
>WAOO01000088.1 GCA_015521195.1 Pyrolobus sp.
GCATAAGGGAGGCGTTGGCGCAGGCAGTTTCACGTATATTCTCGTCAGAGGAGATGGTATACCCGAAGCCCCTCCTACTGAGATACATGGTAACCCTTGTAGACCTCCTTTCAAACAGAGAGGTTGTCGAGAAGGCTAACGAGCTGTTAATGCGGATTACACATTCTAAGATACGCTTCGAACCCGAGAAGCTATCCGTGAAGTTCGAGGAGAAGGGGCGGACATATGAACCCCAACACATGGCTACGGGCACCCTGCAGCTAGCGGGGCTCACCCCCTTCCTCGCCGCAAGATACAGGTACGTGATAATCGAGGAACCCGAGCTCAACCTGCATGCAGACGGGCACATCAGGGTGACGGATGTGCTGTGGGAGGCGAGAGGGAAGACGCTGCTTGTAACAACACATAGCGATATAGTCGCGATGAGAGCGGCGAAGCTCTATTGGCGCGACCGGAGCAGAGGCCTGAAACTATACCTTCTCCGCGGCGGCACTGCCAGAGAGCTTAGGGTGTTCGAAAACGGCGAGATAGAGGAGATAGAGACGATAAGCAGGGCCATCGACGAGGTGCTCCAGGCATGACCAAATGCGCGGCGGTAGCCGAGGGTCTCGTGTGTGTCGGCTACGGCGATAACAACTGCTGCGAGAAGCACCGGGGCTGCGACGCGATATGCTTCAGCCTAGAGAGTGGAGGAATTCGGGCGATTCTCGTGGAGATCAAGAAGGGTAGATGCGACCACAAGGATGTCGACGAGGCCGTCAGGCAGCTGGAACACTGCCATGGTAACATCGAGGTTGCGAAGCAATCGGTGGATGTCGAGTATGTGTTGGTGGCCGACAAGTACACGCAGAATGCAATACGCCGCATAGAGAGGGTTGCGAGTAAGAGGAGGATGCGTATACGCAGGCTCCGTGTAGACGACTCTACTAGCATGCTGCCGCGGCTGGTGCTGCGCGTGGCGAGGTAGAGCCCGCCGGGTTGACTCTCCCCCGAGGCTAGCGTTGAGATATGGCGGTTTCCCAGTCTAGGGTTGTGTCGCGAGGAGGGTGTGTTGCGGGGGGCTCAGCCGCCGTTCGTGGACCGTGTGGCCGAGCTCGGGGCTCTTGCCAGGTGGTCTTCGAGGCAGAGGGCTACGCCGCTCTACATCTACGGGCCGGAGGGCTGCGGCAAGACGAGGCTCCTCCGCGAGTTTGTCTCGAGGGTGGATGAGCTCCTCGGTGGAGACGCGCTCGCAGTGTATATAGACGCGTTGGAAGCCAGCAGCCCGGTGCACGCGCTCCTATCGAAGCCGAGTGTGCCCGGCAGGCTCATAGAGGAGGCTGTAGCCGCGGCGGTCGGCGAACCCATAGGCAAGCTGCTGGCCCTCAGCGTCTCTCGCCTTGTAGGGCTCATCGCCGAGAGGCTGTATGAGAGGAGACTACGCGGCAAGATAGTGGTGCTCGTCGTGGATGATGTTGCGAGGGCAATCGGGGTCGAGAGGGTAGAATGGTACGTGAAACACCTCTACGAGCTCACCTGGAGGGTTGTCGAGGAGTATGAGCCGGAGGCTTTCAACGTCATAGTCTCGACGTCTGAGGGCGAGAGCCTCGAGCTAATCCAGAGGCATAGGCATGCGGTGACTCGCCTCCTATGGAACTTGGGCAGGAAGCCCTTCCAGGAGCTCGTGGAGAAGCTCGGCGCGCCAGAGAGCCTCGACCGCGGAGGGCTCTGGAGGCTGTTGGGCGGCAACCCCGGCAAGCTGGTAGAGCTGGCCTACAACTACGAATGGAGGCTCGACGAGATGCTATCGGAGTACGCGGGTAGGCTGAGGAGGGTCGTGCTCAGGGCGCTGGAAGAGAACCTCGCGGGTAGGCTCCTAGAGGCCACCAGGAACCCCGACATCCTCGCCGGCGAGCCTGCGCTAAGGAGCCTGCTCACCCGGGAGAACCTCGTGCTAGAGACGGGCATCCTCCTCGGAGACGGAGAGCTGGGGGTCGACAGGGAGCTGGGCATAGGGCGGCTGTACGCCTGGCAGACACCCCTCTACCCCACCCTGATACACAGGCTCATCGAGTCCCAGCTCCACGCCTAGACCCGCACGGGTCGAGCCCCAGCCCATCGTAGAGCGTCTTACACCCCTCCAACATCCTCTCGACGATAGGGTCCCCCAGGTCCCCCGGCTCGAGGACCACCAGGTCGAGGGGGAGCTCCGGAGGCTTGAGCCTCGCAACCTCCTCGGCAAGCCTCACCCTGTCACCGACACCCTCGATTATGACCGCCACGTCGTAGTCGCTGTAGGGGAGGTGGTCCCCCCTAGCCCTGGAGCCGAACAACACTATCGTCGACCTCGGGTACCTCTCGGCAACCCGCCTCACAAACACCTCGAGATACTCGTCCCGGGGCATCATATCCCTAAGGATCCTTAGCAGCCTCCAAGGCCCACCTCCAGATCCTCTCCGCATACTCGACACACCTCCTCCCCGTATCCTCATCGTAGACGATAGGCTTCCTACCGGGATACCTCGCCATAGTATAGTGGGGCGTGAGTGCATCTGCCAACGGGTAGAGCTCCCCCGGCACACGGACACCCAGCGCCTCGAGCCCCCTCAACAGCCTGGCGAGGTCATGTGTAAACTCGTGGGAGCCGCTAAGCCCAACCTGCAGCCCCTTGAGCAGCAGCTCGACAGCCTGCTGAGCCTCGAAACACGCAGCCCAGTAGACACCCTGCTCGAGGTCACTACGAGCCCTCTCATAGAAGAACCTGGCCTTCTCCAACCACTCGCCGGGCACCCTGACCACCGCGGCACCACCCCCGACACGTGGAGGTGCACAATACGCCGTGGTGCATGGGGCGTTGCACGCGGTAATAACCGCGTGGAGTAGCTCTGCCGGTCGGGCAGGCTTAAACAATGTGGATGTGGGGCAATGCGGCTAGGAGGCTATCAAGGCGGTGCACGGGCTTCGAGCTTAACGGTATGCGTGCATCGTCATGGCTCAGTCTTGCTACGGTGATAGTGCTTCGAGGGGTGCCACGGGGGCTAGGTAGGCTCTAGCCGCCCAGTAGGATAGGCTCTTCTCGCCCAGCAGCTTCTCGATGATCTTGAGCAGCTCCTGCAGCTTCTCGAGCGTCTTAGTCGAGCCTAGTGCAGCCTCCAGCCTCAGCCTCGAGGCCAGGAAGCTTAGCTGTGGAGCCAGCAGGCTGGCGACGAAGACGTCGGCCAGTACCATGTGGTCTACTGAGATGTTGGCCGCGAGCAGCTTACACGCGTCTATGTACAGGCCGAGCCCCACCAGCAACCCGAGGCGTTCAAAATGCGAGGCTATTTCGCTTATCACCCCCCAGAAGGGCGACTTTCTCGCAACTTTCCCTACAATCGCGTCATAGTCTAGCGGTGCCAGTGGGGCCTCGAACCTTGCGACGACCTCCTCGGGGAGTAGTTTCCATGGGGGCTCGCTCCTAACAACCCTAGGCAGCTCTGTGAACAGCGTCCTAACAGCCTCCCTGCATGCCTCAAGCTGCCTGCCGCTAAGCCCGGCCTCTCGAACCTCCAGCGGCTCCACGTAATGCTCCTCTCCGGTAACGGGTAGGAGGGGTGCACGCCTTGCGAACGCATAGCCTATGCGGTACAAGTGGCTCATGTCGAAGAGGTTCATAGTCGCTATCATCCGCCAGGAGAGAGGCATAGGCAGACCATGCCTCGAAGCATGCTCCGCGAGCTTCTCCGCAGCCTCGTTGACCCCTCCGCACTCTGCCTCGACCGCCTCGAGCAGAGCCCTCCGGAGAGCCTCGCCGCCCGCGAGAAACCTCCTAAACCTCACGCGGTGGTCCACATCGAGCAGCGTGAACACCTCTCCAAGCACAACCTCGACACGCGCCCGGTTAACCTCGTCGAAGATAAGCCACACGGGGCTAAGGCCGCAGGTGTACCTCGCCCAGGTGCGCAGCACCGAGCGCGAAACCGGGCCACCGAGCCCTACCAGCTGCTCGTAGGTCAGGCTCTCCCTCCCAGTTACAAGCTCGTAGCCCAGACCCCTCTCCTCGGTGAGTGCCACAGCGAGCCTAGTCTTCCCGGAGCCGGGAGGCCCCACGAGGCACAACGACTTACCGGGCCTTAGGAGATACTCGGCAGCTTCTACTACTCTCGAGTTCGAGTACACCTTGCCAGGCATGCCTCAACCTCCTCCTTTATGCTGCTGGATGGTACTCCAAGCACACCAATATCTCTGAGATACATGCTAGGGTCTAGATATTCTAGACTCAACCCAAACCTCTTAGCAGACTCGGCCAAGATCGCTGGCCCCAGCTGGACGGCGCCTAGGAGCTTGACGGCGCGGCACAACACCCCGGCCTCTGCCGCAAGGAGATATGCGACTCTACGCTCGTCGCCGATCCCAGCGGCTTCCCGTAGCCTCTTAACAATAAAGGCGCCCGTATTCGTGTTTAGCAGGCGGTCTGCAAGAAGCTCTATAAGGGTGCTGGCTTCACGCTCGCAAGGCTCTTTGAGCTCGTTCTTCGCGAACCCGGCGCTAATCGCAACCAGGTGGTAGGCTGGGGTGATTCGCGTTAAAACCCCAAGCGTGTATATCACAGCGCCTGCAACGAGATAGATGCTTGCGGTCATATTCGCGCTTATCATCGCCTCTGAGACGGCTTCTGCTGTTGAGGCTGCAAGGCTGGTTAACACCGCCTCGCCTTTATTCCAGGGCCTGCAGGCTTGAGGGTCTTCCTCAAGGCTCAGCACGTAGCCTCTCCTAAGGTCATTCAGCATCTTGTGTGGGAATGTTCCACGCCCCGCTAGCTTCGCGTACAGCTGGTTGCATCCGAGTCTTTTGACCTCGTGCTCGTCTAGCTGGGTGAGCTCTCTAAGCCCGTCTTTGAGCAGCAATAGGAGCAAAGCCTCTGCAGCACTCCTGCTCCAACGGCCATTCTCAAGCCCCTCGGCCATCCTGTCGGTATAGACTTTGCATGTTGCTCCGGAAACCGCTGGTGGTCCGAGAACCCCCGCCGCGTGGAGCGTAAACCCCCCGAAGAGGAGCAGCAGCTTGTCCAGCTGGCCTGCTAGAGCCTCCGGCGTAAGCCTCGTCTCGCTCAGCGTCTGGAAGAAGTACGGGTTGTACGGTGGCACTATCTACATACCCACTCTCATCCCCGTAATACCGAGGAGTTATGCCCTGCTCTGCACTCTGAGCGTTGAGGAATCGCGGCGTTACAGGCTGGATGCTCTCACTGAAGAGGCTGGTGTAGAGGGGAGGGTGGTTCTGGAGGCCTTCGAGCAGCTGGCGAAAGTCGAGCACCGGGCCGCCGAGCTGCTCGCACGTGAAGGCTTCGACGCCAGCGAGGCCAACCCGGCGTCAGTGAGGGGCTCCGAGGTCTACACGGGCGACTGGGTCGGCGTAGCCGTACTGAGGGTAGGAGAAGCTACGTGTAGTGTAGTGCTGCGGCCGAAGGTAGACTGGTTCCACCGTCTAGCCTCCTACGCGTTCAGTGCGCTCCGCCTGATGGGCGTTCGCGAGGTATACGCGAGGCTTTTGTCGTCGCTCTCTGCTGCAGGCGCCCTAAGGCTCCCCGGTGCGATACTCGCAGCCGAGTATATCTCGGGGTGGGTCCGGAGCAGGCCTCTCTCGCCCGCCGACATGGCTACAGCAGCGTACATGGTGTACGCGGCGGTTGCATCCGCGGCCGGTATGCTAAGGTCTCTGCACGCGCCCCGAGAGGTCCTCCTGCAGGTGCTGCAGCCGCTCCTAGCGCTGGCGGCAGACCCTCTCGTCGCGCGGGCGCTACTGGAGGCCGAGGAGGCGGAGCCAGATGTGGACGAGGTTCTCGAAGCCGCGTTGTACGCTAGGGCCTCGCTCCTCTACACGCGGGGCGGTGTAAACGGCCCGGTGCTCCTCCTACCCTCCCCAAAGATATTCGAGCTCGCCGCGCTCGCCAAGACGCTAGAAGCGCTCCGCTCAACGGGGCTGTGCAGCAGGCCCAGCTGGGATGAGGGTGCAAGGAGAGTAATATGCGGCAAGAGGGTATCAGTGTATTTCAACGCGTCGCCTCGTTCAAGGATAGTAGAGAGGCTTGCAGGTGCAAGGCTACACCCGGATATCGTGGTGGAGCTCGGCGGGCGCCTAGCCGTGGTGGAGGCGAAGTATAGGAGGCGGGGCTCGAGGCTAGGCCTAGGAGACGCGGCTAGGATAGCCGCGTACCTCTACGACCTCGGGCCCGACCACCTAGTGATAGTCTATCCGGAGCACCCGGAGGAGCCGAGGAGGATAGCCGAGAACGTGACAGAGACGAGCATAGACACGCTGCCACGGGTGCTACGAGAACTGCAACCCGGTTGAACTGTTCCGGTTCTCGTTGCTGTTTGCGCGCTGCTTATACGGCGGTGTGGGGGTTGAGCCCTGGGAGGCTGGGAGTAGCGTGGCGCGTGAACAGTACCGTGGTCTGGTCGTGATGCTCTTCTACACCCAGAGGTGCCCGGTTTGCAAGAGGCTGCTCCGGGCGTGGAAGAGCTTCGTGGCGAGCCATAGGGGCGAGGCGGTCTTCCTAGCCCTACCTTACAACAGGCACACCAGGCGCCTCTTCGAGTACTTCGAGGTTGAGGAGCTCCCCGCGATAATAGTGGTTAGGGATGGGAGGGTCATCGCCAGGAGAGAGGGCATAAGGAGGGTGGAGGAGATAGAGGCGCTCTACTCCGAGCTAACCATAAACACCGCGTAAGCCTTCACGCCCAGCCGGCTCAACCCCTTCCACGACCCTACACGCAGCCTGAGCCCCAGCCTCCCTCAACACTCCTCCTTCCACTCCACGTCGGGGTTAATATGCCTCCGCATCATGAGAAACGTCCCAAGGGCAGCATAGCCGCATTCCGAGACACGGTAACCTGAAAGGCGGGAGACTAGGGGAGCCAAGCCAAGGGAACATAGAAGCATTCCACGCCACCCAGGCCTCTACACAAGCCTCGACCGGCAAGACCCAACGCCACACCCGCCCCTCGGCAACACCTCCACACGGAACTATACAAGAACGTCCAAGGGGAGCCCGGGACGCGAAACAACCAGACCCCGAGGCACAACCGTCAAACAGGTCGGTCCATGCTGCAAACGAGATGCAACACAAACACCACCATCTAAAACAAAACATAAAGCTTAAGTATATGCCGCGTGTCAATCGGACCATAACTCACGGTCAAAATCATACACGTAAGGCATCACACGGTGCAAACTCATCGTATTTAGGCTTTGCTCATTTATAAGCCTGGTATTACGCGGGGACCATGCCGGACGGTCCATGATGAGAGACATAGAGCAACCATCAATAAGCCATAGACCTCTAAGCGTGAAAGCATAAATAAGGCCAAGAGGCTATAACAGGGCGGAACAAGTGCAGAAACAACCATCAATGAATTGAAACGTGGTGCGTATTCTCAAAGGAGATACCGTTGCCGGGGGCTATTCTTGTGAAACAACCATCAATGAATTGAAACAAGATACGTGAGAGTGAAGCCGGGAATGCTACGCTACAGAATATGAAACAACCATCAATGAATTGAAACTTCATCGTTCGCCGTGTATGGCGATATTTTCCTGACCGGCACATTGAAACAACCATCAATGAATTGAAACACACAAGATTAGTGTTGACCCGGAGCTTGTGGGGCTACGGGCCTTCGACCACCCGGCGAAACAACCATCAATGAATTGAAACCTCGTTTGCACAGCGGCCCGGTGTACGGGATGTAATCAGGGCGGTTGGGAAACAACCATCAATGAATTGAAACTGGCCGCCGCCGTGTGGGGCCGTGGCGCCCCGCGGTTGTACGAAACAACCATCAATGAATTGAAACCCCCCTCGCCAGTCTAGCCGCCTCTGCAAAGGCTCTCTGTGAGAAACAACCATCAATGAATTGAAACGTATAGTCTATCCTCACCGTACCTCTCGACAAGCTTCCTGAACCTGTCGAAACAACCATCAATGAATTGAAACCCCGGTATTTGTGATGCGCAATGCTTATATATGAGCGTGTATGAAACAACCATCAATGAATTGAAACAGCCCACCGTGAATGTCTGTGTCGGAGACGATGGCAATTCGGGAGTGAAACAACCATCAATGAATTGAAACCGAGAATATCTCCTTCGCCTTGTTCAGCAGGTAGAAGAGCACCGCGAGAAACAACCATCAATGAATTGAAACGAATCTAGTCATCTCTCCCACCCCGCAGTCGTGTCTAGCATCGAAACAACCATCAATGAATTGAAACGCCGTCGCGGATAACCCCATCGAGGGGTTCTGGAGGCTCCTCGAGGAAACAATCATCAATGAATTGAAACCATTATCAATGGCAGCACAGCTATAGTCTTCGTCACCTCGGTGTGAAACAACTATCAATGAATTGAAACTGGCAATGCTGTAGCATATAGGTGAGTGTATGTTCTTAAAAATGGTCATTGGTAAATTGAAATGTAAATGATGTAAATGTTTGTCTTCTCTGTGTTTTCTGCTTCCTCTTTTGTATCGGAATGGTGGTGGTCAGTTTTGCGTTTGTTAGTTGCTTTTGTTTTTGTTTTGCGTCTGGGTTGTTGGGGTGTTGGTGCCGGGTGTTTGGGTTTTAGGTCTGTGTTTAGGTTCGCCTAATCTGCTGGGTGTTTCGTGTGGCGAGGGTGTCGGGTAGGGAGCTGCTGGCATACATCCTGTCGAGGGTCGGGTGTGTGCACCCTTTCAGGTTGAGCAGGCTTGCCGCGCTGGCGGAGCTCGAGTGGATGAGGGAGCGTGGCGAGCGGCTGACTGACCTTGTGTATGTCGCGGGGCCCGGCGTGTTCTACATTGAGGGTTTGAAGGAGATGATCGAGGGTGGCGAGTGTTTCGAGAGGAGGGAGGGTGACCCTGCGAGGGGCGTGCCGGGGTGCATCGCGTACCGGTGTAGCCCGCCGAGCCTGCCCGGCGAGGTGGAGGCTCTGGTGGACCGGGTGGTGGGCGAGGCGTCGGGGCTTGGCGATCAAGAGTTGAACGAGAGGGTGGTCTCTCACCCGCTCTACGAGCTGTCTCTTATACACATCTCCGAGC
>WAOO01000089.1 GCA_015521195.1 Pyrolobus sp.
AGGTCCACCACGTGTATCACGCCGGTCTCCTCGACTATCCTCTTGATAGCCTCAGGGTGCTCGTGCCACGTGCCTCTGGGCTCCCAAGCTATCAGTATGCCCGGCCTCGACGCCCTCCTGAAGAACTCTAGGGCGTTCTTCTCGTTCTCCGGGCTGTACCCGAAGCTGGGCGGCGTCTGGACAACGATAATCCTAGCGTCGAGAGCCTCGGCCGCCCTGAGCGTCTCCTCCCAGGCCTTGAAGTTCTCCTCGGTGGGCCTGAGGAGGCCGTAGCGGTCCTCCTTGCCCTTCTCGACCTTCAACCCGGCCTTCCGCCACGTGGGGCTTGTGGGCGGGTGTGTCACCACCTGCCAGGCTTTCACGGTGAACTCGAAGTCGGGTGGAGCCTCCTCCCTCCACTTTCTAAGCGTCTCGATGCGGGGCGGCTTGTAGAAGGTCTGCTGTACTTCCACAAGCCGGTACTCCTGGTAGTAGCGTTTCTTTGAGACGGGGAACCCGCAGCAACCCACCTTGACGAGGCACATGGCGTGCCCTCACTTGTGGAGCTTGCGTATGTTCACCATCCTTACCTCATCTAGGCTGATAAGACGCTGTTTCACCTCCTCCGGGCTCATCTTAGCCTTGCTGAAATCGGCGACTATGACGCACTCCGCATGCTCGCCTCTCTTCACAGCCGCACATTGTGTTGTGAGCTGGTCGACGCCCATCTTCGCCAGCTCCTCTGAGACCCTTGCGAGCGCGCCGGGGGTGTCGCGGAGCTCCAGGTATATCTCGTAGACGTGGGTGACGGGCGCGAATATCGGGGAGATGACTATCTCCCGTTTATCCGGGTCGGCGACGAGGATGAGGTGCATACCCTCAACGATGTTGAGGGCGTCGCGGACTACCATGGGTATGGTTATGCGGCCCTTGCTGTCCACGCGTACAATCTCGGTTATCTTCAAACCGGGCCGCCCCCGTGTACGGTGCGGCGGGAAGGGTTAATCATAGTAGGTTCTTGGCGTTCGCGGGCTGAGCGCTTGTGGATAGAGCGGATTACGCGGAGATACTCGTAGTAGGCGATAACGTGTCGCTCGTGGAGGGGGCTTACACCGACTACGGCCTCTCGATGTACATCCGCGTCCGTGTAGGCAACGTGGAGAAGAGGCTGTTGTTCGACGTCAGCGGCTCGCCGTGGATGCTGCTGCACAACGCGAGGCTACTCGGAGCCAACGTGGCCAACATCGACTATGTCGTCATATCGCACATGCACCGCGACCACTACGCCGCATTAACGCCTCTCGCTGACCTGCTAAACCCGCGCCGCGTCTACCTCCCAGAGCCCCGCGGCGTGTCTCAACGCGTATCCGAGGTGCTTGAGGGCGTCAGGGTGGAAAAGACGGTCTATGTCAGGAGGAGGATGGTGATAGCGCCGGGCGTCACGATAATCGGCCCGGTGGCTTCAAGCGGAGAGGTCTCCCTCCTCATAGAGGCTGCGGGCTCGAGGCTACTCCTCATAGCCTGCGGGCATGCCCCGGTAAAGCAGGTCATCTACTGGGCTGGCGGAGGCAGCTTCGATGTTGTCGCGGGAGGATTCCACCTCAAGAACGCCACGAGAGGATACATCGAGGAGCTTGCGGCACTGCTGTATGAAAAAGCGGGTGTAACAATCGGACTACACTGCACGCATTGGGGCGCCGACCTACTCCGGATGCTGATGGGCACGAGGTACGTCGATGGCGGCGTCGGGCTCAGGATTTCTGTTGACTCTCTTGGCCTCCGGTTTTACCCTCAACAGTCTTTATGATCTTCTCGGCTATCTCTAGGAATGCCTTGGCGGCCTTGGAGTCGGGGTACTCTACGAAGAAGGGTTTGCCTTCGTCGTTGGCCTTGGATATCCTCGGGTCGATTGGTATCTCGCCTAGGAATGGGACGCCCATCTCCTCCGCTATCTTTCTCCCGGCTCCCTTGCCGAAGATATAGTGGCGTGAGCCGTCGGGGCATTCGAAGTAGGCCATGTTCTCTATAATGCCTATCACCGGTATGTTGAGGCGCTTTGCGAATGTCACCGCCTTCTTCACGACTATCCTGGATACGTCGGAGGGTATCGTGACTATGATTGAGCCGCTGAGCCCCGGTATGAGCTGGGCTATCGTCAGCTGCTCGTCGCCTGTGCCCGGGGGCAGGTCGACCAGGAGGTAGTCTAGGTCGCCCCACTCTGTGAAGGCGAGGAGCTCGCGGATGGCGGCTGTCTTCAGGGGACCCCTCCATATCACCGCCTGCTCCTCGCTCTCCAGTAGAAAGTCTATGGACACCACCTTGACTCCGAGGGGGCCGTCGACGGGGAGTAGACGGCCGTCGGGTAGGGCGTACATCCTCTTGCCGTGGACGCCTAGCATCTTGGGTATGCTCGGCCCGTGTATATCAGCGTCGAAGACCGCCACCCTCTTACCCTTCATCGCGAGCGCCATGGCGAGGCTTGCGGTTACAAAGCTCTTACCTACGCCGCCTTTACCGCTCAACACGACTATCTTGTACTTGATGTTCTTCATCTTCTCGGCTATCAGCTTCTGCTGTTCAATAGCCCTCTTGATAGCCTCCTGACGCTGCTTGTCGAGAGCAGATGCAGCCACGGGCACCGCCTCCAGATGTCAATGGGCCGGATAGAGGCTAAACTATGCTCTCTCGGTCTGGACCCCTCCCCGGCTCGCCTAGATACAGGAGGACCACGACGGGCTTTGGTATTGAGACCTTGGGCTCACCCACGCTCACGATGGCGGCCGTCCCGGCGGTTTTAGCGCCGAGCCTCGAGACTACCTTGGCGAGCGCGCTTATCGTGCGACCCGTTTGTATCACATCATCGACTATCAGCACAGAGTCTCTCTTCGATATCATCCTCCTCGGGATGTAGTAGGTTATCGTCGAGCGGAGCGCTGGCTCCACGACCGTGGCCTCCTCGTACTGCTCGTATGGGTTATCCTTGCTCCTCTTCGCTATGACCATGGGCACCTCGAGGGTATAGGCGAGCATGGTTGCGAAGGGGATGCCGTTCGTCTCCGGGACGAGTATCTTCGTGACCCTCTTACCGGCAAGCTTCAGGGCGACATAGTGGGCCATGAGGCGGAGGAGATGGGGGTCTCCGATGATGCTCGAGACGTCCACGTACCCTTCTACAAGGCGGTCGATGCGGCTCGATATTATCTTGCGGATATCTATGTTCTTCTCGAGCTTCTCGCGTATATTCTGAGCCTGCTGTAGGCTCGGGACGGTCGAGCCCCTGACGTACCTGCAGAGTACGCTCTCCGGCACGCCTGTCATCGCGGAGAGCTCGCGGTAAGAGTATATCTTTTTAAGCAGGCGTAGCAGCTCGACGACGCTCAGCCTGAGCTTCATTGCATCATACTTCTGAAGCGCTGGCAACACTAGCCCTCCGTTTTAAATCAGACAGCTAAACCTGGTTTAAAAGCCGGGGGATGACTGGGGTTTTAAGAGCTGAGTGGTGATGTTGGAACCCACGCGAGGACCCCCAGGACCCTCGATGAGGAGCGTTGAGAAGCTCTCGAGGACCGTCGACTGGGATGTCGCCCTCTACGCTTTGAGCCTCGCGTTGGTCAGGGACGAGCCGCTGATAAAGCTGGTCGTGTGTCAGGGTGAGAGGCTGAGGGCCTCTCTCATCTACAGGTATGAGCCTGCGGTCATCGACGAGAGCTATGAGCGCGTTAGGCTCCTGGGGGTATGCTTTGAGGGTTTTGGAGAGATGCCGGGGAGGCTGAAGGAGCTGCCCGCTGAAGACATATTGTATTACCGGAGTGGTGGCAACATATGGGTTGTCGTGGTAGACGAGCCGGATGAGGAGCGGGCTGTGAGACTGGTCCGGGAGGTTTGCGGCTCGTATACTCGCAGGCCGCTCATCTATACTGGTCTCGACCTATGGGAGGTGTGTTGAGCCGTGGGTCTGCGCATCCGCTTCGCCCGGAGGCTCAGCGACGATGAGTTCTACGAGTTGCTGAGGATAGCTGATTACCGTGGCTTCGAGGATGGAGCCCGCATCTTCGAGATAAACCCGGTGAAATTGAAGAGGGAGGGACTCAGCCTTCGCGAGGCCCTCGCCCTGGTTGACGAGCTTGGGGGTGTCGTGGAGGAGTATCCGGGCTACGGAGGTGAGATGGTTGCACGACTCCGCGTCGAGGATGGCGTGTTCGTCCTCCGTTCGCGGGAGAGACTGTTGGAGTATCTCTCGGAGTTCGGGAGGGATGTGAGATACTCGAGGGAGAAGAAGGGTTTCATAGTCAGGCCCTACGTGGTGGTAGACGTCGTGGAGAAGCTCCGGAGGGCTGGCTTCGAGGTTATCGACGAGACTGGGCTCCTGAACCCCAAGCCGTTTAGAGAGGACCTATCCATCGGTGTCAAGCTTAGGCCCTACCAGGTTGAGGCTCTCGAGGCATGGAAGGCTCATGGCATGAGGGGTGTTATCGCGCTCCCCACGGGCGCCGGGAAGACGATAGTAGCGCTGGCCGCTATAGCCGAGTTGAAGGCGCCGACGCTGATAGTCGTCTATACGAGAGAGCAGCTGAAGCAGTGGATGGAGAAGGCCGTCCAGGTGCTCGGCCTCAAGCCCTGGGAGGTTGGAGCCTATTATGGCGAGGAGAAGAGGATAGCGCCGGTTACAGTCACAACCTATCAGACCGCGTGGAGGAGGGTCGGCGAGCTTGCGGACAGATTCTCACTGCTCATCGTCGACGAGGTGCACCATCTTCCCGCTGAGAGGTTCCGCCTCATAGCGGAGAATATACTCGCGCCTTACCGTATGGGTCTCTCGGCTACACCGGAGAGGGAGGACGGGAAGCACGTAGAGCTTTTCAGGTTGATGGGCGGCCTCGTGTACCGGAAGAGTGCGTGGGAGCTGGCGGAGCAGGGCTACCTCGCGTCATTCAGGATAGTTACGAAGTATGTTACGCTTACACCTGCGGAGGCGAAGCGCTACCGCGAGCTTAGGAGGGCCTTCCAGGAGTTGGCGGCTGGCCGCGACGTGAACGAGTTGATTAGGATGGCTGCGGCTGGCGATGAGAGGGCCTCCAAGGCGTTGAAGCTGTTGAACGAGATGAGGAAGATTGTCGCTAATGCCGAGAACAAGCTGAAGGCTGCGAAGGAGATAGCAGAGGCTGAGGCCGAGAGAGGCTCCAAGGTGATAATCTTCACGCAGTACGTCGAGCAGGCGAAGAAGCTCGCGGCGATGCTGGGCGCACCAGCGATAACGGGCAAGACCGATAAGGTGAAGCGCGACTTGGCACTCACACTGTTCAAGACTGGCAGGGCGAGGATTCTCGTAGTGACTAGTGTCGGCGACGAGGGCCTCGACATACCAGACGCGAATGTCGGTATACTCCTCTCGCCCAGCGGGTCGAGGAGGCAGTTCATCCAGAGGCTTGGCAGGCTGCTCCGCCCAGCTCCGGGTAAGAGCGAGGCGGTACTCTACGAGATTATAGTGAAGGGGACTATGGAGGAGGCACAGGCTAGGAGGAAGCTCTTCCTCGTCAACTTCTAGGGCGTATTGACATACCGTTATTAGCGTGAAGCTGTGTAGCCGTGACGATGGAGCGGTGAACATAGATGCCATCGGGCGACCTCAAGATATACGCTCTCGAGAGGCTAGACGGCGACATAGCATACTCGACTACCGTTGTACCGATGAAGCTGGGTGGCCTCTCGAACCCAAGGATGCAGAGCGTGAACCTGACGCTGCCTACCCCCCGCGACGCCAGCGTGAAGCGCGTGCTGCTCGAGGTAGGCCTTGTTACGAAGGAGTACCCGGAGAGGATGAGGTGGAGGCTATGGTTCGACGATATAGCGGTCTCGCGCGAATATAGGCCGAAGAGCATCGCTAGGCTCGAGGAGGACGAAGGCTACTACTCTAAGGCGGTCTTCGACGTGACGCCCATCTACAAGCAGAGCCTCGACGTGCACCGAGTGACTATCGCCTACGAGGGGAGCAGCACCACTATAGTAGAACACATAGGGCTCCTCGCCACATACACAGTGCCAGATAGCACCGTTAGCTACGCCTTCCTCTCCGGCGCCCTCGCCCTCCGCCCCGGAGAAACCTACAGGATGAGAGTTAGGCTGGGCTCCATCCCGAGCGACGCAACCCACGCAACCCTAAGGCTGGTGGCGGGGCTGCCGCAGAGGGATAGCGTGCTAAGGCTCCTCGTCAATGGGGAGGAGAAGATTAGGCTGACGGGTTTCGTCGGCGTGGAGGACACCTCCTCCGAGGACATACCTGTCGCTGAGAGCTACGAGATAAGCCTCATCCACGAGAACGGCGTCAGGAACGCGAGGGTCTCAACCCTCATAGTCACGGTTGCAAAGAGGGCCCTGCCGGACATCAGGGTTGAAGGTGTTGAGAGGCTCGACGGCAGGGTTAAGCTGCGTCTCGTAAACGCCGGCATCTCGGCGTCGGAGAAGACGATGCTGCTGGTCATGGTGCCGGGCGAGCAGATGAAGAGGATGGAGCTTGGGGCCATGAAGCCGGGGGAGGCGCGGGAAGTCGAGATAGAGGCTCCACAGGGCAGGAGGACTACTGTCAGGATAGTATGGGTGAAGCACGGGAGACCCTACCACCGCGAGGTTAGAATCTAGCCTCGGGGTTCCCCCGGGGTGACGAGTTACTCCCGGACCGATGGGTGAGGAGAACTTACCCGGCTGACCGTCCTCCAACCTTCTCTACAACCAGTAGGCCGTCCTCGACAGCAACCACCCTCACCCTATCCCCTGGCTTTATGACCCCCTCCCTGCTCCTCGCCTTCCAGTACTCGCCTCTCACGAGCACGAAACCAGGCTTCTCCGGTGTTATCTCGTCGAGGGCGCGCCCCGTGAGACCGATTGGTTCCGGTTGGACGACGGGCCTACTCTTCACAACCTTCAAAGCCTTGTACGTCACTATGCTTGTGACTATAGCCACGAACACCCCTATCGCGACCGCAGTGTAGGCGAGCCTCTCTAGAACCTGACGAGCGACGAGCATGCTGCCGCCCAGTGGGAGGGTTACGAGGCCGAGTATCAGGGAGAGGATGCCGGCATAGCCTATGGCCCCGAAGCCCGGCTTGTAGATGGCGTCTATCGCTACAAGGGCTGCTCCGAGGATTATGAGGAGGATTGAGACCGTGTTAGCTGAGAAGCCCATGCCGATAAGGGAGGCTATAAGCAGCACCACTCCCAGCGCTGCAAACGCAGGGTGACCGGATGCGAATGACGCGAATATTATCAGCATCGCGAGGGACGCTAGTATCGATGCTAGTATCGGGTTTGACAGCGCCGAGATAACCTGGTAGCTGAGGGGCTTCCGGTATACCAGGATTGGGCCGCCCGTCACCACCTCAACCTTCTCCCCATCGAAGAGGCGGAAGGTGCTACCGTTGAGCTCCACAAGCAGCTCTTCAAGACTATCCGCCACACCGTCTATAACGTGGAGCCTGTACGCCTCGATTCCGTCGAGGTTTAGGTTCCTTGTCACGAAGAGCTTGGCTACACTATAGTTCCTACCGTACGCGTCGCAATGCACCTGGATTATCTTGAGCAGCGTGTTTACAATCTTCGACTCGTTTACCGGTTTCACACCCTCGGGGGTTAGGATTACGGGCTGCATCGAACCTATCACGGTATACCTCGCCGCGTAAGCCCTAGGAGCCGATATGAGGAGGAGCGTGCCAGCAGAGACCGCCCAACGGCCACCAGCGTATGCGATGATGGGTACGCCGGAGTGGTCAAAGAGGTCCACTATATCGAGTGCCGATGCGAGGTATCCCCCCGGAGTGTCAAGGTATACGATGAGAGGCCAGTGCTTCGCCCTCGCGAGCCTCACAGCGTCACGTATATAGTAGTAGGTACCCTGGTCTATGGTCCCCGTCACCCTGACGAGGATAACCCCGGGGCCCCAGGCGGCCGCCGCTGAGGCAGCAACGTGGTGCGCGAGCAACACCACCGCTATAGCCGTGAGCAGTGCGAGGCTAGCTCTTCTCCCCTCCACTCCTCTCATGCGCCATGCTCACCCCTAGGGCTGCAGCCAGCGGCCCGGCCACGTTGAGGGCTTCCATGGGGACTATGATTATGAGGCTCTTTTCGCGAGCCGCGTGTATAACCGCCTCAAGCTCGCGGAGGCGCAGCGCGACCGGATGCTTCTCGTATACCGCAGCCGCCTTCTCGAGTATCTCTGCAGCCTGCCTCTCGCCCTCAGCCTCTATAACGCGGGCCCTCCGGAGCCTCTCAGCCTCGGCTTGCAACGCCATGGCGCGGAGTAGCGATTCGGGCAGCTTCACCTGCTTTATCTTCACGGCTGTTACCTTAATCCCCCAGGGTTCAGTCACCTCGTCGAGTATCTCCTGGAGCCTCTTGTTTATCTCTTCGCGGTGCGCGAGCAGGTGGTCAAGGTCAACCTGGCCTATGACGTCTCTCAGGGACGTCTGAGCATAGAGCATCACGGCGTAATTGTAGTTGGCCACGGTTAGCACGGCCTTAACCGGGTCTACAACACGGTAATAGACGACGGCGTCAACCTCCACAGTGACATTGTCCCTCGTGATTATCTCCTGCTGCGGCACGTCTATGGTCCGGACTCTCAGGTCTACCACCTGGACTCTATCGATGAACGGTATGACCAGGAATGGGCCCGGCCCCTTGACCCCCACGAACCTCCCAAGCCTGAATATCACTGCGCGCTGATACTCGGGGACTATCCTCACGCTGGCCGCGAGGAGGAGGAGCGCTATGAGCACGAGTATTATGAGGGCGAGTAGCATGCCCCTGGTCCACCGGTTGTACTAGCCGGTATACTCCAATATGCTCCTCTGCCCCTTCACCCTCGAGACGAACTCGGAGAGGCTCACGCCCTTCTCCTCTACGAGCTTGGGGTCGACGCGTATAGACGAGCCTGTCGAGGGGCACTCGTCTAGGGGTATGAGCCTCCACTCGCTCCTACCATACTTCACCGCTATCATCGGCTCTGCTCCGGCGCGTTGGGCGAAGTCGCGTAGCTTCTCAACCTTAGAGGCTTCTATGTATATGGGGCCTGGCTCGCTGCGATACTTCACCTCAAAGACGAATATCCTACCCCGGTACGCCGCGAGCACATCTGGGTAGAAGATTCTCTTGGCTCGGGCTCCACTAGCGGGTGCCCTCATAGCGGCAAAGCCGTAGCTCCATAGGCGTAGAACCAGGTCGCGCTCCTTATCGAAGCCCTTCCGTTGCTGTCTTGAAGGCAAGGCTCGGGCACCCTAGCTCACCATGTTTATCCTTATCTTGACGCCATACTTCTCCTCGAGCTTCCTCAGCTTCCTAATCTTCTTCATGAGTGTCTTCGACGCAACCCTAGGCACGTTGACGATTACAACGCCGTCCTCGCCAACCTCTACCTCGGCAACCGGTATCATACGCTCTATCAGGGTCTTCACCTTCTCCTCGAGCCCGCCCATCTTCACCCTCTTGACGGGCACCACGACCCTCTGCTCTCCAAACGTGTATATCTCGTAGACGAGCTCGTTGGTGAAGAAGTCTATCACCTCGACAACCGGCCTAGCCAGCTCAGCCTCCTTTAACCCCGTGGGCAGCTTGACCGTCATGCGCAGCTCGTAGACGGACTCGACCCTACCCTTGTCTATGAATATCACGGTGTCTATTATGCTCGGCAGGAGGCCTATGTCGACGCGCTGCAGGAACCTCTGTATAGCGTCGATAGGCGATGTCGCATGCACAACGCCTATCATGCCTATGCCTGCGAGCCTAAGGTCTATGTAGAGCCTGAAATCCTCATCTGTCCTCATCTCGTCGAAGACCGTGTAGTCTGGGCGGCTTAGGAGGAGTATGTCGTGCAGCTCTCCGAGCGACGCATAGTTCTTGGAGTACTGTGTTATCTCTGGAGGGAGTTTCATGTCGCGCGGCGACTCTATAGTCTTGACTATCTTGCCCTTCCTCGCATAGTACTCTGCCAGCGCCTGCGCGAAGGTCGTCTTGCCTGCGCCGGGTGCACCCGCTATCAGTATACCCTCTGCGCGCTCTTCGAGCCTGCGTAGCAGCTTAGGCGGCAGGTTGTAGTCCTCTAGGCTGAGGCGGGCCACCGGCCGGACTATTGTTATCTCCCATGCCTCGCTGAGAGGAGGCCTCGTTATCACAATACGATAGTCGCCCAGCTGCACTATAGTCGAGCCAGCTCTATCTATCTCGATGAAGCCGTCTTTCCTCCTCTTGGCGGTCTCTACTATCTCCCGCGCTATCCTCTCCAGCTCTTCAGCCGTCAACGGTTTCTCGTCGAGGTCCACTAGCCTCCAGTCGCCGGGTCTACCCCTCTTCGCCCTCGGGACGACACCCTCCTTGAGGTGCACGCTCATCGTCTTCTCGTCGAAGAACCTCTCTATCGCTATGCTCTCCTTCTCCCTAGGCGGGATGTAGATGACCGGAACGCCTATCGCCTGCGCTACAAGCGCCTGTATCCTATCCGATGTTATCAGGGTCGCGCCTATCTCCATAGCATAGTCGCGTATAAGCGCGTCTATCGCGCCACTCTTCGCGTGAGCTATCTCGGATGAGGTTGGCCTCCGGCCGCCTATCTCGAAGTCTATTACTCCCTGCTCAGCCAGCCTACGCAACTCGTTTATCTCCTGGAGGCCCGCGAAGCCAGTGGCCCTACCCTGGTTCGCCTGATGCTCGAGCTCGGCTATAACCGCACGATGTACGACTATCTTCCCGCGGAGCTTGCCCTCACGCACTAGCTTCGAGACTATACCCTCTACTATCACGCTCGTGTCCGGCACGTACACCTCCTGCTGCGGCGTGTAATAGTACACGGTCGGGACCCTCTCCCCACCCGGTATCCCCCACATCAACTGTGGATTTATCAACTCGTTGGGCTAGCGGCGGAAGAAGATGAAGAACCTTCTACGCCTCTTCTCCTCCCTAGCCTCGGCCTTCTCCTCCCTACGCTCCTCCCCGCCGCCAGCTACGACCCGCTGCTCTTCCCTTCTAGCCTCCTCCTCGGCCGCCTTCTTAGCCGCCTCTTTCGCCTCCTGGGATGCCCTCTGAGCGAGCCTGTAGAGGGTCTCGTCGACGTTCTCGCCTACAAGGTAGACGTCGTAGAGGAGGGGTCGCTCAAAGCCGTTCAACACATCTAGAGCCCGCTTGTCTGTAAGGCGTTCACCATCCTTCTTGACAAGTGTAGCTACTATGACGCCATCATGGGCGACTATCTTGCCTTTAATCTCATTCATCCGGTCATTGATGAACGTGACTACGGCTTTATCGGGATGCTCCTTGCTCAACTTGACTAGCTTCTCGAGGAGGAGTTGAAGCTGACCCGGTTGTATATACCCGCTGTCTGCGAGACTACCCTTAAGCACTATAGTTGCATCGAAGAGGGGACTATCCAGCCTCTCTATCAGCTCTTCACTGCTTGTAATGGCCTCGACGCTAACCTCTCCGCCGGTCTCCTCCACCTCTGCAGCCTCGGCTGGCTTCTCGGCTGGCGCGGGGGCTGGCGCTGGGCGGGCCCTCTCCTCTTCGGTTGGAACCAGGAGCGGCGCCGTTGGCGCAAGCTCCTCTGGAGCGGTTTCGGTGCCGCCCTCTAGCAGCGTCTTTAGCGTCTCGAGCGCGCTGTTTAGAGCTTCTCTCGCCTTAGCGGGGTCTATCCGAGCTGTAGGGTTCTCCTCAAGGTCTACTGCAACCTTGTCTGGAGTCAGTTCTATTATCTCGGCGTAGCCGCGGCAGTTCTGTATCCACCTGTTCAGCATACGCTGGAGCGCTTCGAGGCCACGTATTAAGGCAGGGTGCTCGAGTTCAGCTGCAACTATCTCACCATTGTTGAGCTCCACGGCGCCAACGTAGTTCGTATTGTCGCAGACGACGTTGAACTCCACACGGCCGGTGAACTTCTTGTCTACTAGCTCCTCGAGTATCTTCGCCAACGGCTTCTCATCGGCCCGGACGAAGCTCACTGTGACTCCTCTCGAGATAAATGGCATAGCCACTTCTCCGCGTGGTGTGTGTAGGTCAAAGCCGTATAATAGTTAGTGAGTGTGTGGGCTGGGGTGTGATGAGCAGGCTAGAAGCTTAGCCTTGGGTGCTGAGGTGCGCGGTTCTGACCCCGCTAGAGGAGCGTCTCCTTCGTGGAAGGAGACGTCCCCGGCTTCATAGCGTCGCCGAGGGACATGCCCACCGCCTTGAAGACGGCCTCTGTCACATGGTGGTCGTTTTCACCGTGAAGTATTACAACGTGGAGCGTGAACCTAGCTTCATGGACTAGCGTCCTGAGGAAGTGCGGCACATTCTCTAGCGCAAGCCCGCCTATCTCGTGCCTCCTAGGCTTATACCCTCTCATAACGAAGTATGGCCTCCGCGCCAGGTCGACCGCCGCCAGGACCAGCGCCTCGTCCATAGGCACAACTACGTGACCGAAGCGTTTCACCCCCCTACGGTCCCCTAGCAGGGAGTCTAGCGCCCTACCAAGCGCTATGCCCACGTCCTCGACAACGTGGTGGTCGTCGACGCTCTTCAGCACCTCTACTTCAAGCTCCAAGTCGAGGCTCGAGTAGCGCACCAGCGTCTCTAGCATATGGTCGAAGAAGGGTATGCCCGTAGCACCCCGGTAGGAGCCGCGCCCGCGGCCCAGGCATGCGCGTACACGCGTCTCTCCGGTCGCCCGCTCGTAGCACTCCATTACTTTCACCCAACCGACTGTGAACGAAATGCCTGGTCGTCTCCGACGGGTGTCGGGGGTTGAAGATAAGCCTAAGCATCAGTGTAGAGGATTGGGCTCGGCATGCGCTACGCGGTAGAAACTTCATCACAGTCCAAGAGGTTGCAAGGATGCTGGGAGTATCTACCAAGACTGCGGGGCGCGTACTAAAGAGGCTCGAGCAGCTCGGCATCGTGGAGAGGTGGAGCCGGAGAGCATATAGGGTTAGAGTGGAGGCGGTTGAAGCGGTCGAAGCACAATGGCGAAGGTAAAGAAGCTCGTCCTTGTGACCGCGAAGCACCTCCCGCAGCACAGGGACTGGCTGAGGCTCGCCGAGGAGGTGGCGAAAGAGGCTGGCGTCGAGCTAGAGGTGAGAGAGGAGGACTACGTGCTCGTAAACCAGTGCGGCGAGCAAGACGAGTTTGGGATGGCATGGCTGCCGCAGCTCTTAGCGATAATGGAGGATGGTAGCTGCAAACTCGTACTATCCAAGCTGCCTCTGGACACCGCTACCCTCAAGAGCGATATAGGCGAGGCTAAGAAGCTTGCACTAGAGGCGCTTAGGAAGCTAGAGGAGGGCTAGCAACGATACCACTATACCACTCTTTTCCGCATCCCGCGCACGCGGGCCCGAGCCGTGAGCGTACGCGTCCCCTACGTCCCCACGCCCCTCGGAGTAGCGAGAAAGATGCTGGAGATAGCCGGGGCCGGCCCCGACGACATAGTATACGACCTCGGCTGCGGCGACGGCCGCATACTCATCCTCGCGGTGAAAGAGTTTGGGGTCAAGAAGGCCGTCGGCGTTGAGATTAGAGAGGAGCTTGTCAGAGAGGCTAGGGAGAAGGTTGCAAGAGAGGGGCTGCAAGACCGCATAGAGGTTATACAGGGTGACATGTTCGACGTGGACATCTCTGAGGCGACTGTGGTCACCCTCTTCCTACTAACAAGCGTTAACGACGAGCTGGCGCCGAAGCTAGAGAGGGAGTTGAAGCCGGGGACGAGGATAGTTAGTCACGAGTTCCAGATAACCGGCTGGAAGCCTGCAGTAGCCGCAACCATCTACGACAACTCTACATCGCACAACATATATCTCTACGTTATAGGCTCGCACCGGTGGAACAAGGGATAGCATCATGGCGGAGGAGCTTGAAGTCATAGTGCCGGTCCTCGTGATACGCTCCGTCGAGGGGAAGATAGAGGATGTCAAGATCTACACGGATAAGAGCCTCGAAGATGTGCTGAGAGAGTATGGTAAGAAGGCTCTCGACGAGTGGAACCCCGCGTTAAGCGACTTCACCATAATGAAGACGTTCTACGAGCTGCGCTACAAGCTCCCGATAGACCCTGACCTCTACGATATAATCGAAGCCCTCGAGCTAGAGATGATGAGAGAGGGTAACGAGCTCATAGTGAAACTCCCAGTCTACACGATAAGCTTTGACAACCGGTGGAGCGGCGACAGTTACCGCGACCTAAAGGTCTATGTAGTCGCATACATGATAGACGAGAGTGTGAAGAAGCAACTCCTAGAGTATGCGGCCGAGACAACAGCCAGAGAGAAGAGCCTCGAACCCAGCGTATCGCTGACAGAGGAGCAGTTGCAGAGGCTGGAGGAGGGGCTGAGAGAGGCTGAACAGGTAGAAGCCGAAGAGCAGGCAGCTGCAACCTCCACGGCATCGAAGAGGAAGAGGTCGCGTAGGAGCAGGAAGAAGAGCTAACCCAAACCACGTCTAGTATCTTCTCGTAAAGAACGCCTCTAGCTTTACGGAGCCTACGATGTCGTCCCAGCTTGCACCTATGGCTGACAGTATCTGCTCAAATGCCGTCCTAACAGTCTTGATGTATTCGTCCGAATCCACCTCATGGAGCTTTGCAAGCTGCACTGCCTTCACCTTATCCTTACCCCTCACCTTCACAAACACTATGACGTCGCCAGGCATGACGTGGACGCCAGCCTGCATGAGCTGGATTGCTGCACGCACGTGCGGCGGTAGGTTCGCATACTCATTGACGGGCTTCGTAAGAGCCATGTGTATCGCCAGCTCGTCGAGCATATACTCCTTGTCGCGCAGCTTCCGGTAGACCTCGTGCAGCTTATCCCTAATCTTCTTCTTGACAACGAGGAACTCTTCAGGGTTGCTCGCACTGCCCAGCAGCTCGAGCACTTCTGCGAAAGCCTTCTTGAGGAATGCTGGCGCGTTCCTCTTCTTAGCGACGACGCCCTTCACGTCAACCTTGCCGTCGGGGTAGACGCCTATGTAGTTCTTCTTCCTACCCGAGAACGCGACGAACTTGTATACCTTGTCGACCTCCAGCTCTAGCCCGAAGTTTTCCTCTACATAGCGTTGCAGCTGCTCTAGCTTGTCCTCCGGCGGGGACCATAGGAAGAGCGAGTCGGTATCGCCGTAGAGCACCTTGAGCCCGAGGTCCGCCGCCCTCCTAACAGTCTGTTTGATTGTAAACCTGCCTATCGCGGTTACACTCTCAGCGACAGACGGCGCATATAGCGGGAAGTTCTCAGCGCCGAACACGCCGTAGCTCGCGTTGATATATACCTTCATAGCCGCCTGGACAACATCATACCAGTGTCTCTCCTCCTCGCTTAGACTCTTGTCCTTCGCCTTCTTCTTGTATATCCTGACCCTAAAGTCTCTAAGCAGCCCCACAATCTGCGACGTAATCCCCCTAACGCTCATGCAAACCACGTGCCCTACGTCCGGCACCTCTACTAGCTTGCCGCCGGGGCATTCGGGCGGGTTGACCGTCTCATAGCTGAGGTTCCACTTCTTGATTATGCTTGGATATAGGCTCGCAAAGTCGAGGACAACGACGTTGAAGAAGACGCCTGCAGGAGCGTCTAGCACGATCGCGCCAGCATACTTCCTACCCTTTATGACTGCGGATGACTTCTGCTGGCTCTTTAGGAGCCTAAGGTCCTCCTTCCTTGGTATCAGGAGGCCCCTCCTCCTATGCTCCCAGTAGAACAGGTTGCGTATCCACGCCGACACCTGGCTCCTAGTGACATCCTCGAGCGGCAGCTTCGAGATTCGCATCAGCAGGACCACGAGCTTCCAGACTAGGTAGTTATTGAACGTCATGAGCTTCAGGGTTAGCATTGCGTCGCGGAAGTTGTAGGCGGCGAGCTCCGCGACAGAAAGGTCGCTAATGGACGTCTCGACTGCTATCTTACGCTCTCCTAGGAGGGCCTCCGATATCGCGTCAAGCGTGTACTCCTTGTAGGCCGAGCCGAAGGCGTAGCTCTGTAGAGCCTTAATCGAGAACAGCTTGTATAGGTCTACGTGGAAGCCGTATATGAGCCCTATATAGTCGCGTGTATGGCGGAATGGCAGCACGTTCTTCGGTATCCCGAGTTTCAACGCACGGTTGTTGAGATATGGGAAGTCGAAGTTGTCGCCGTTGAACGTCAACACGACCTCGTAGTTAGCTATTAGCCTTAGGGTTTCGAGTATAAGCGCAGCCTCGGAATCGTATATCTCAATCTCGGCGTCCGCGGGGTAATTCTCGGTGGGCTCCCCGAAGGTTATCCCGGGGCGTGCAAGCACCATCACCTTGCGAAGACCGTCTGTAGATGCGAACGCGACGCTGATGATCGGGTAGGCCGCCTTGTTCGGGTCTGGTATCCTCCCCTTGAAGGGCGTGTAAACCTCGATGTCTACCGCTAGCATTCGAGGCCTGGGTGGCGGGGCCTCGAAGAGCGGTATCCATTGCACTGCGAGCCTCTTGGTATCCTCGTCTTCATCCGCGAATATCTTCTCGACCTTTGCCCTCTCCTCGTCGCCGATCTCATAGTCCAGCCTGAACTTGCCGGCCTCGACGCTATACGGCATGCCGGGTATCAACTGGAGGTCGTAGATGTAGTTGTGATGGTACTTGATGTTGGCCTCCCAGGCCTTCGGCACCTTATCCCTGAGCACCCTCACAGCGTTCGGGTCCTTGACGACAATCTTGGTCATCCTAACCTTGCGCCATAGCAGGAGGTCGGTCTTCTCCACGGTCTCCAGGTGGTCGAAGCTGGGGTGCGTCACTATCTCCCTCAGGCTGCCCACCTTGTCGGGCGGGAGGTCGGTGAGGAAGTACGGCTTATGACCATACTCGTCGTAGACGGTTACAACCTCCCCTTCATCAGAGAGTATCTTTGCATACGCCTTAGCCTCAGACCCGTCATAATAAACCCCGAGTATATAGCCGTGAACGTCTCTAACCCTCCTAGGCTTCCTGAGCAACGGCTTATCCGCAACCCTCGTCGGCCGGAAGATGTGCTTGCCTATCACCCTCGGCCGCTTCTCGGGAGCCTCGGCAGCCTTCGCGGCTCCTGCACCCGTGCCTCCCGCCACCTCAACAGATTCGGCAGGCGCTGAAGC
>WAOO01000090.1 GCA_015521195.1 Pyrolobus sp.
CTCCCCTCCCCCACCCCCTGGCAGGGTTTTCCACCCGTGGCTCTCTACATAGCGGGCTTCGGCACGAGCATCGACTATGTCTCTAGGCGTCTCCTTGAGGTCCTAAGGGAGGCCGACAAGGTCTACATAGACTCGTATACGAGCCTCGCGCCGGGCCTCGACCGCGAGACCGTCGCGAGGCTCGCGCCTAGAGCCGAGATAATCGTGGCTAACCGTAGGATGCTGGAGGAGGGGCAGGGGGCTATCATAGAGGAGGCTAGGAGGGCCAACGTTGTCGTCCTGGTGCCCGGCGACCCGATGCTAGCGACGACCCACGTGACTCTCAGGATAGAGGCTGTGAGGAGGGGCGTGGAGGTTGAGCTCATACACGGCCTCTCGGGGCTGCAGGCTGTCATTAGCTTCACGGGGCTCCAGGTGTACAGGTTTGGGCGGACTGTGACTCTCGTCTACCCTGAGCCCGAGAAGGGCTTCAAGCCCCTCTCGACAGTAGAGTACATCTGGGATAATCTTAGGCGCAACCTTCACACGCTCGTCCTCCTAGACCTCCGGCTGGACGAAGGCAAGGCTATGACGGTCAACGAGGCCATCCCGATACTGTTGGAGCTGGAGGAGGAGCTTGCAAGGGAGGAGGGCGCCGAGCCGCTGATACGGCGTGCGGTGCTCGTGGGGGTCGCGAGGGCCGGGACGAGGGAGGCTACGTGCGTAGCTGGCGACGCCGAGAGGGTTGCTGGTGCCGCGTACCCTCCACCCCCGCACTCCCTGATAGTAGCAGCCCCTAGGCTCCACCCGGTCGAGGAGGAGGCGCTCCGAGCCTTCTGTGGGCTCAGCGCGAGGTAACCAACATCAGCCTAGCCTTGCACCCGGATTATACCGGTGGAGCCGATGCCGGAGAGGATGGAAGCCTTCCGCATGGGCGGCGTTGAGGTGAGGTGGCTCGGGCACGACGGGTTTAGGGTCTCGTGGGAGGGTGGAGTCCTCTACATAGACCCGTTCCGGGTCCGCGTGGAGCCCCGCGACGGTAGGGTCGTGTTTGTGACGCACGAGCACTTCGACCACTGTAGCCCGGAGGATATAGTGAAGGTTGCGGCGCCCGGCGCGAAGATAGTCGCGCCTCGCATCGCTGTGGGTTGCGCGGAGAGAACCGGGCTGAAGGTCGTCCCGGTGGGTGTGGGTGAGAGGGGCGAGGTTGAGGGGGTCTCCTTCGAGACCCTCCCAGCGTACAACATCAACAAGTTCCGTGCGCCTGGCCGCGTCTTCCACCCGAAGGAGGATGGGAGGGTAGGCTACCTGCTGGAGGTCGGCGGCGTCAGGATATTCCACGCCGGTGACTCCGATAATATACCGGAGTACGAGTCTCTACGCGGCCGTGTAGACATCGCGCTCATCCCGGTGAGCGGCGTGTATGTCATGACGCCGGAGGAGGCTGCCGAGGCCGTGGCGGTCATTAGGCCCAAGGTGGCCATACCGATGCACTACGGCGAGATTGTCGCGAGCGAGGCTGAGGCTGAGAGGTTCGCGAGGCTCGTTGAGGAGAAGGTGCCCGAGGTTAAGGTGGTGATACTGGAGAGGACTACGAGGCTGTAAGGCATGGAACCGGTCCAGGTCTTCGCAGACTGGGATGCGGACGGCGTGGTCTCGGCGGCGCTGGTCTACTATGCTCAGAGGTACCGCGGCAGGTTCCCGCTCAACGAGAAGGCCGATGTGGGCCTCTGGCCCGGAGGGCCCCGCTCGACACCAAGGAACGTCGAGGAGGTTATCAACGCCTATAGGAGGACGCGTAGCGCGCCACGCGTAGCGGTCTTCCTCGACATCCCTCTTACCCCCGCGGTCCTCGAGTCGATAAAGAGGCTGCAGAGGGAGATACCGGGCATACGCATAGTCTACGTAGACCACCACTACTCGACCCTCGTGCACGCCAAGAAGCTCTACCAGGTTAGCGAGGAGGTGTACATCGGGCATAGGCCGACCGCGATACTCGTCTATAACATCCTGAGGAGCCTCGGGATACGCCACGCAACCCCACGCCTCGAGGCGTTCATGAGGGCGGTGGGTGTGCTCGAGAGGGATAGGAGGGCTGCCGGCGAGAAGGTCGCGGATAAAGTTGTGAAGCTCGCGGCCAGCCTCTCGAAGGCGACCGCCGTCACGAGGGACGCGGAGCTATGGAGGAGGCTCGTGACGTGGCTCGCCTCGCCGCTGCCCCAGCCCGCGCCGGTAGACCAGGGGCTCATCGAGAGGGTTACGAGGATAGCGGAGGAGAGCGACCGTAGGCTCGAAGAGCAGGCGAAGCTCCTGGCTCCTAGCGCGAGGAGACTCGGCTTCATAAAGCTCGTCGATATACGCGGGAGGTGGAAGGAGAGGGGTGTATCGGCGCTCGCCTCCAAGCTCTACAAGATACTCCGCTCTCCCGTAGCCGTGCTGGCCGACGCCCCCGGCTACCCGATGCTGGTGATACGCGCACCCGGAGGACTGGCGTACAGGATGGCGGTCCTCCTGATGAAGGAGGGTGTGGCGGAGAACATAGGGGGACATGGCAGCATAGCAATCGTGAGGTTGAAGCAGGTGGAGGACCAGAAGCTCTTCGAGCTGCTGAGGAGGGTTAGCTTCGAAGCCCAGAGGGCTAGGAGGAGGAAGCGTTGAGCTGGGAGAGGCTCAGGGAGGCTCTGGAGGAGCTCAGGCTGCTGCTTGAGGAGCTTCGCAGCGGCTCGTACAGCCTGCGCCACGGCCTAGCCTATGTCAGGGTGTCCGACCTTGTAGAGCAGGCTAGGTGTGAAGCAAGGCTGGACGCGCTCCTCTCGATGGGGGTCGAGCGGGAGCTCGACGAGAGGGCCAGGCTCCTAGCGAAGCTATCGGAGCTCGCGTTGGGAGCTAGACGCTCGATACCCGAGGAGCCTCCGCGGAGCATGATACTCTCCGTCCCTGTCGCCGGCGTAGTCGCGGGGGTCCCCATCGTAGGGAGGCCCCGCGGCCTGCATGTCGAGGATGGCGCTGTGAAGGCCATTGTCTACGCGTCAACCTCCGCCAGGCCCAACCGCCTCTATTACGCAGACCGCGTGCGTGCAGCTGCATTCTGTGCAGCCCTTCACGCATCGCCTCTACCGCGGGGCGGCAGTGTAACCTACATACACGTGAAGGGCGAAGACCGCGAGGTGCTCTTCAAGAGGCTCTCCTGGCTCCAGGAGAGGCTGTTGGAGGGCGTAGGGGCTCCGAGAGCCGAGGGAGTCCATATACTCGTCTGCGACGAGGAGGCCTCAGTGAGGTTCCTCGAGCCCCTCCTCCAATACTGGCTTGGGCTTCGTGAGCCCCGCGCTACCCCCGGGCCGTGGTGCAGCGACTGCCCGGTTAACGGCTCGTGCCCAGCGGCTCCACAACGAGGCTTAGGTCGACCCGAACCGGGGGCATTGTGAGCCTCCCGACGCTAATGACGTCTATCGGTAGCCTCGCATACTCCTCGATGTTAGACTCGTCTATACCCCCGCTCACCTCGACTATCACCCTGTCTCTCAGCCCCCTCTTCTCCAGAACCCTGAGTATCTCCGCGACGCTCTCCGGCGGCTGATTATCTATGAGGATTGCGTCGGCGCCAGCCTCTACGGCCTCAACAGCCTCCCTCACGTTGTGCACCTCGACCTCGACCCTGTGAATGAAGCTCTTTGCGGAGACCGCCCTCCTCACCGCTAGGCCAACCGACCCTAACACCGCGACGTGGTTATCCTTGACTAGCACGGCGTCGCTGAGTGACAGGCGGTGGGTGTCTCCCCCTCCGGCCTCAACAGCTCTCTTCGAACAGTAGCGGAAGCCTGGCACAGTCTTCCTCGTGGCTGCTACAGTGACCCTCGGGTTAACCCTCGTCGCCTTCTCTACCATCATCCTCGTGTACGTCGCTATCGACGAGGCGTATATCAGGGTGTTTAGGACCACCCTCTCCGTCTCAAGTATCAGCCTCGCATCGCCCCGGTATACTAGGAGCTCGTCACCTCTCTCGAGCCTCGAGCCATCCTCAGCTCTCCTCTCGACCCTCAGCCCCAGCCTACTGAGGCTGTAGGAGACCTCCTCTACGCACGCGGCGATGCACCAGTCGCTCTTGCATACTATCCTCGCCCTCGCCTCCAAACCCTCCGGTACAACGCTGCGCGTCGTCACATCCCAGTAGGGTATGTCCTCCTGCAGCCACCTGAGAAACTCCTCGTGGAAAAGCTCGAGGCTCAACCGTGCCACCGTTATGCTCGAGGAGCTTAGGGCAGGTTAATCGGGGGTTACCGGCCAGACCTATAGGCTAGAGGGGCTGCCGCGGTTGAGGCTGAGCGGCGGCTACGGCCCGGTCGTTAACCACTCGGAGCTTGAGGCTATTCTGTACGCCCTCGCGAAGAGCGTCGTCGTACACGGGAGGGGTGCCAGGGAGGTTCCGGCTATCTTCATCTGGGGTCCTCCCGGCGTAGGCAAGAGCGATACTGTGAGGAGGGTTGCGGCGAGGCTCGCCGAGGAGACCGGCAGGAGGCTAGTCGAGTACGAGGGCGTCGAGACGTACAACGTTGTGGTTAAGGAGCCCTCCAGGCACCTCGTGCTCGTCGATATACGAGCTTCTCAGCTCGAACCCAGCGACGTGCAGGGGCTCCCGAGGTTCGTCGAGACGGGCGACGGCTCCGTCTACACCATCTGGGCTGCACCCCTC
This sequence comes from Pyrolobus sp., assembly GCA_015521195.1. Lineage (GTDB taxonomy): Archaea > Thermoproteota > Thermoprotei_A > Sulfolobales > Pyrodictiaceae > Pyrolobus. The sequence goes on from WAOO01000090.1 coordinate 4,670, forward strand.
TGGGCGAGGATACTCAGCCTGCCCGGCGTAGCCGGGATACTCTTCCTCGACGAGGTCAACCTGGCCTCCCCCCTAGTCCAGGCGGCTCTCTACCAGGTTATACTCGAGAGGCGCGTGGGGAGTGTGAGGCTCTCCCAGAGGGTATTCGTGGTAGCGGCTGGCAACAGGGAGCAGATAGACAATCCGTACGCGAGGCCCCTCGCCCCTCCCCTAGCCAACAGGTTCATCCACGTGACGCTCGAGTGCCCGGAGCCGGGCGCCTGGCTAGAGTGGGCCGAGAGGGTCGGGATACACCCGTGGGTGAGGGAGTACGTCGCCTCCATGGGGGCGGCTGGCAGGAACCCCCTCTGCGGCTTCGAGGCCATGAAAGACTCGCAGGCCTTCCCGACGCCTAGGAGCTGGGAGTTCGCCTCCAACATGCTGAAGAGGTGTCAGGAGGCCGGCGGCTGCAAGGCGATAGACTCCGAGGACACTGTAATGGCGATAGCGTCTGCAGTCGGGAACACCGAGGCAAACGAGTGGCTGACCTGGGCGAAGGTGATGAGGGGGCTCCCCTCCCCCAAGAGCCTAGCCTCCAACCCAGAGAAGCTGGCCGAGGTGCTAGCCTCGAAGAGGGCGGAGGGCATGGCGCCCTACTATATCCTCGCGAGGGTGGCCTACGCGTCGCTGGAGGACCCGGAGGTTTACGCCAAGCTCCTCCTCTCGCTACCCGACATCGTGAAGAAGGCGGGGCTCAGCATGGACTATGTCAGCGCAGTGATAGGCATGACGCACAACCTTGCACGCGACAAGCTCCGCAAGCTCCGCGAGAAGAACCCGAGCCTCTACCGGAGGCTAGACGAGTTCCTCAAGAGGCATTACATGATGCAGCTGGTGATGTAGCTTGCTTCGCCTGCCCTACACGCCGCTAGGCTGGCGCTCAGTCCTCGACGCGGCCAAGTCGAAGATATGTACCGCCGACCGTGTGATATGCGGGATACTCCTCTCGCTCCGCGTGGTAGAAGCGCCCGGCCTCGGGACGCTGGGGGTTACGAAGGATGGCAGCCTCCTCGTAGACCCGAAGACCGTCGAGCAGGTTACGCTGGGCGGGAGGAAGCTAGGCGAGCTGATAAGGATGCTCATACACGAGGCCCTCCACGTCCTATTCCTCCACCCCGAGCGCTGCGAGAAGCTCCAGGATAGGAACGTGTGCAACATAGCGGCCGACGCGATAGTAGAGTATACTATCGACGCCACCGTCCTCGGCGGGAGGAGCGGCCTAGCCAAGCTCCTCGGCATGGTTGCAGGCGGCGTGGTGCAGGCGCCTAGCCCCGGCAGCCGCTACGCCGAGGGCCTCGAGTTCCTAAAGACGCTCCTGGAATCCTGTGGAGTCCCGTGGGAAGAGGTGCCGGAGTATACCCTCGAATCCCTCTACCAGAAGCTCCTCGAGTGCATCAAGGCGCGTGGGGGCGCTGGCTATGAGGGTGTGGATAGCCACCCGTGGGGAGGTGTAACTCCTCAACCCCAGGGTGCTGGCAGAGGAGAGGCTGCCGCGTCTAAAGGCGGCTCCGGCTTCGACCGCCTAGAGCAGATTGCGAGGATGGCGGCCAAGCTGGCCCGCGAGTCGAAGACGGGCAACGCGATAGCGTCGAAGCTGCCTGGGACCGTTCCCGGCGAGTGGGAGGCGCTGCTCGAAGCAATCGGGGTAATAGTGAGGCTGGATTGGAGGCAGGCTCTTCAGAGGCTCCTGGATAGGCTGGTGCCCAGCGACTATACGTGGAGGAAGCCTAGCAGGAGGAGCCAGGCGCTCGGAGTCACCCTACCCGGTGTGTTGAAGCGCGCCTGGAAGCTGGCGGTCGTGCTAGACACCAGCGGGAGCATCGAGGACGGGGAGTACCAGGAGTTCATGTCCGCGGTCTACCAGATGCTCCTAGACAAGCCGGTCGAGACCATCGTGGTCGCAGAGGCCGACGTGAAAATCCAGAGGATGGAGGTGTACAGCGACCCCCCGCCACCGACGGTCGTCAGGTGGCTTAGGCTGCGGAGAGGCTATGGTGGGACGAACTTCGCGAACCCGATAAGAGAGCTCCTCGAGAAACACCCCGACCTAGACCTCATCATATACCTGACAGACGGGTACGGCCAGTATCCCAGCAGGCCGCCCTACGTGCCAGTAATCTGGGTGATCTCGAGGAAGGGCGTGACACCCGGCAGCCCCTTCTGGCCCCCCTTCGGCTACGTTATACTAATGCGCGACGGGAGCATGCACATAGCCTCCGGATGAGCACGGCCAACGCTAGAACCGGGAACCCATCCGCTCCCACACGGGTAGACCGTGATACGGTCGAGATGGTGACGCGGAAGGGCGGAGTTGTGAACGAATAGAGGCGATGATGATGCAGTCTGCGGCTCGGCGGGGGCGCGGCGCCGAGGCTCCTCAGAAGCCTAGCTTAGGAAACGTCGTACCAGCATCTTAGAGCCTAGGAGTGGCACCACCGGCGTCGACAACGTCGCAGTGGCGAAGCTCGTGGAGAGGATGACGCCCGGCTCTTGACGTGCATCACGGGATGGGCGTGTTGCATGGCTGTATGTGGGACTTGTCGCCACGTAGACTCCTCGCAGCGCTTTTTACAACGTATACGTGTACGCGTATCCAGGGCATTGTATGCCTCAGACTGTTGTCATATCGGTCAGGGTTAGGAGGGAGTTGAAAGAGGAGGCGGAAAAGCTCGGCATAGATATTCGTAGAGTCGTGGAGAAGGCTCTCGAGGATGTAGTCCGGAGGGAGAAGATTAGGAGACTAGTGGAGGCTTTCCGCGAAGCAGCCGAAGAGCTCGACCGGGTGGGGCTCGAGGAGTGGGTTGCGGCTGTCAGGGAGGCGAGGAGGAAGTGAATAAGCTTCTCCTTGACGCCTCCGCGCTATACCCGCTCGTCAAAAAGGTGGTCTCTGACCCCGGTGTGGTAGAGGAGCTCCTAGGGAGGCTAGTGCTGCTTGACCTGACCCTCTACGAGGCGTGTAACGCTGCACTCATGGAGCACCGGAGGGGTCTTGTAAAAGACCCGCGTAGGATATGCAACCTCGTCTCCAGGCTTTCGGAGCTAGTCGAGCTCGTCAGGGTGAAGGGCGAGTGGCTCCCAGGGATACTGGATACCGCCCTGTCGAAAGGATTAACGTTCTATGACGCGGCGTACGTTTATGTGGCGAAGCTCTACAACTATACGCTCGTGACGGAAGACCGGGATATTCTACGCGCCTGCCCAGAGGCTGTACGTGCATCAGAGCTGCTAACCTGAACGCCGGTCGACTCCTACTAGGCGCTGCACGGCAGGCGGGGGTGCCTTGCGGTATTGGAGGGTGAGCCTAGGTTCCCCTACCCTAGTTTTAGGCCCGGGCAGAAGCAGGTAGCAGAGCTTGTAAGGAAGACCGTTGAGGAGGGTGGCGTCCTCTACCTTAAGGCTCCGACGGGCTTCGGGAAGACAGCTGCCGTCATCTATGGTCTGCTCCTGGCGCGGGCGGAGCGCGTCCTATACGTGGTCCGCACGAGGAACGAGCTTGAGCCTGTAGTACGGGAGCTCAGCAGGTTTGGCGCGAGGTTCTCGATACTCTACAGCGCGAGGAGGATGTGCCCCCTGTTGAAGGGGGAGAAGCCGCCGCCCCCCGACGAGTTCTGGGAGAACTGCCGCCTCCTGAGACTCAAGGGCGCCTGCAAATACTACGAGAATCTGGTGGAGTTGAAGGATGTGAAGGGGCCGGTGCTCCGTGCAATCGAGAGGGGGTCTCCGAGCCCGTACCGCATCGTCGAGGAGATTGCGGCGCTCGGCCTATGCCCCTTCTTCGCGCTGAAGAGCGTGATAGACGATGTGAACTTCGTTGTGGCCACCTACCCCTACCTCTTCAAGCCCGACATATTCGAGTCTGTATTCGAGCCCCACGATTACAGCGACTTCGTTGTCGTCGTGGATGAGGCCCACTCGCTTATGGATGCGGGCTCCATGATGGAGGAGAGGCTCCGCCTCCGCGACGTGGAGGCGTTCAGGGTGGAGCTGGAGAGGTATGCGAGAGACTCGACCTGGGGCTTCACTGTTGCAGAGAGGCTCTCCTCGCTGATAAGGAGGCTTAGGCCTCCCCCGGAGGGCAGGCTCCGGAGGATAAACAAGGCCCTCGTCCTAGAGGCTGTCGAAGACCCGGGCGCGCTTGCCGACCTGGCGGCGGAGATACGCGTCGAGAAGTTCAGGGAGGCCCTCTCGGCGGGCTCCTCGGCGGCCAGCGTTAGGGTTGCTGCGGCCAGGGTGGCGGCCTTCGCCTCCATAGCCTCCCTGGAGGGCGTCGAGGTCTTCGTGGCGAGGGGGAAGGGCGGCGAGCCGGAATTACGGGCGATACCCGTAGACCAGTGTATAGTCACCAGGGAGCCCCTGAACAAGGCGAGAGCCGCCATATTGATGAGTGGCACGCTGCCCCCGGAGCGTTTCATGAGGGACGTGCTCTGTATAGAGAGGAGGGCTTCAACCTTCGACGCCGAGCTGGTCTACGGTGCGAGCCTCTCCGGGAGATACTACGCTATAGTCACGGTGGAGCTCACCTCCAGGTACGACGAGAGAAGCGAAGAGATGTACACGCTCTACGCTAGGTACATCGATGCTGTGGCATCGGAGACCCCCGGCATCACACTGGCAGTCTACCCGAGCTATGAGCTCCTCGAGAAGATATCCTCCAGGCTCTCCGGTGTAACCCCCCACGTCGAGGAGGGGAGGGAGAGCTCCATAGACGAGGTGAGGGGTGAGGCGCTCCGCCTCCTCGAGGAGAAGGGGAGGGTTATCGTCAACGCCGTGGCCGGAGGCAAGCTCGTAGAGGGCGTCGAGTTCACGAGGGACGGTGGGAGCCTCGTCCACGCCGTCTTCCTCGCGGGCGTGCCCTACCCGCAGCCCGACGACTATACTAGAAGTGTTGTGGAGAGGCTCGAGGAGAAGGTGGGGAGGGAGCAGGCCGAGTACTACGTGTTCACCGTGCAGGCCTATGTCAAGGCGAGGCAGGCGCTAGGCAGGGCGATAAGGGGGCCCGAAGACCGCGCACTCTACATCCTCGGCGACCGCCGCTACCTGTCACGCAAGCTCCGCGAGCTGATGAGGCTACACTACCACCGCGTCGTCTACGACCTCGAGTCTTTCACGAACGCTGTTAAGGAGGGGCTGGCCAGGCTCGGCTTGAAGCATTGACTGAGAGGGCCAAGAAACGGGTAAAAACTATGGCATGTGCCCGCGGGATACGGATGAGAGTGTGCGGAGAGCCCACCTGCCGCTACTTACACTTCTATTCGCCATCCTGCTAGTCGCCCCAGCTGCGAATGCACTACAGCTCAAGGGGTTCAACCTGGTGACCCCGAGCATCCCACAGCCACACGGTGCCCACATACTCTACCAGAAGCTGGTGTACGTCGAGTATAGCGTGTATAGGCGGGGCGGCTACTCGAGGATAGCAGCGGTCTCCTCGGCTGGCCGCGTCTACTATGGCGGCGTCCCGGGCGGGCCAAAGCTACCCTACATCATGCTGGTCTTCCACGTGCCACGCGGAATGGAGGCCTATGTCCGGGTAGAGCCTCTCGACGCCGTCGTGGTCAGGTTGAAGGCTAGGCCGGAGCCGGTCACCGGGGTCTATGCGTACATTGCAGGCAGGCTGGTTAGGGTCAACGGGCCTATCGACAAGATGTATCAGGTTGAGACGCCGTCAATCCTCTACACATACTATCATGTCGGCGACAAGCTGATAGTCTACGTGTACCCCGCGCAGTATAAAGACGGGAGGCTTCTCGAGATAAGAGCGTTCCTAGTCAAGGTCTATGCTAGCCGCCCCTCAATCATCCTGGCCGGCAACGCTACCAACGCTACCGCCAAGCCAGCCGTGCTAGTCATAGCGAAGACTGGCCAGCTGGCCAGGTTTGTAGCCAGCCTGGTCGAGAGGGTCCACCCGGGCTACCGCGTCTACTACATAGGGGTTGACAACATAACAGCGATGAACGTCACACCGCTCTACCCGCAGCGTCCGCTACCCGGCATCCTGATGCCAACCGTGCCGCCGCTACCGTTCCTCAAGTACTATAATGTGACACTCGCGGCCAAGATAAGGGGGTTCATCGCCTACGCCTATAACAAGCTCGGAGTCCGCTATGTCATCATCGTGGGCGGTGCTCGCGACGTCCCGCCGAGCTACTACTACTCGAGCAGGTTCGAGTACTTCCTGGTGTCCCCGTACGACGCTTGGATACCGACAGACTATCTCTATGCAGACCTAAACCTCGACTTCAGGCCGGACGTCTATGTCGGCAGGATACCGTTCTCCAGCCCCCAGCTGCTACAAGAGTACTTCGAGAAGGTCGCCCTATACGAGGAGAGGGTCAAGGCGCCCACCGTCACCGTGATTGGAGGCTATCCGTTTGCATCCTTGCCGCCGTCCGCTGAGAGCTTCTACAGCTACCTCACCTACAAGCTACACGCCTTTGACAACCTTGAGGCCAGCTTCATGACGAGGACGCTCGGCAACTATACTGCAAAGAGCTTCCAGAGGCTACTCCTAGAGGAGAACGAGCCAGCCTGGACCTTCATGATAGTCCATAGTAGCGGCGCTACCTTCGCAGACCGCGTGTACAACGCGACCCTGGGTGCCATTGTGTGGGAGACTCTGCTCACAGCTCAGCAGGCGCTGAGAGAAGCGAGGGCGAACAGGGTTGTCGGCATAGTCTCTAGCGTCGGGTGCGAGGGCGGCGCATGGGACTTCGACCTCGTGCCGCCGCCGTTCCGCCCGCCGAGCGTAGGCTGGGCGCTTGTCGCAGGATGGGGCAGCGTAGCCTACATAGGCCAGTCTAGGGTCGCCTTCGAGTGGTTCGCGATACCGATTAACGTGACTGATGGCGTCGTCGGCCTATTGCTGGGCGGTACCTCGCTCCTCCACGCGTACATGCTGATGGCCTGGAGCAAGGGCGGCGCCAAGACCCTCGGCGAGGCCTTCTGGAACGGTATCGCCGGCTACATCGCCACGCCCTATGCCAACGCGTTCGTGGACAGCCCGCCGGTGACACTAGGCCTAGCCATGGCCTTCGAGGCTATACTCCTAGGTGACCCGCTGATACCGCTGCCCGCACCCATGCACGGCAAGGCGCCGAGCTTCAAGCCGGAAGGCTACTATAAGCTTGTGAACGCCGCGATATTCTCGCCCCTCTTCAACGGCAAGCTACCGGTCTACCGGCCGGGCTACGCCGAGTACCTCAAGCCGGAGACGAGCGGGGTAGCTACTCTAGGCCTGGCTAAGGCCGCGGGCTCTCCGGCAACGCTCATGCTAGAGGCCTACATTCACGTGAAGAACGTCAAGCCCGAGACGATACACCTGGGCGGCAAGCTCACAGGCTACGTGATGGTCGCCGCCGCTGGGCCACACGGCTACCTACTGGCCATGACACCAGCCCTAGGCGTCTACGCGGGCGTCAAAGGCTCGAAGGTCGAGGTGAAGGTCTGGGGTGCCGACACCGTCACAATGTCCGAGACGACGCCATTGTTCGTCTACATGGATGGCAGGCTGCTGGGTGTGCTGCTAGAGCCTACCAGCGAGTTCAACGCGAGCTACCCGGAGCCCGGGGTCCACAAGCTTGTCGTGGTGCCGCAGGTCCCGGTTAGAGTGGTTAGCCTATACCGCCTGCTACGCGAGTTCTTCACGGACACCGTGACGCTCAAGATGAGCATGCCGCTTAGCGTGGAGGCTGGCAGGGCTAGGGGCGTCGGAGGCGTAGTCGAGATACCGGTAACAGTCACGCTGCACGGCGAACCGGTAGACGCGAAGCTGACGGTGGAGGCCCCCGCGGGCAAGGTTGAAGTCGAGAGGGTTGCAACGGGCCACTATCTAGTAAAGCTCTACGGTCTGAAGCCCGGCTCCTACACTGTAACCGTGAAAGCCGAGTATAGCTCGAAGTATGTGACGGCTAGCGGAGTAGCGCAGGTGAACGTCTACACCGATGCCCTCGTATCCAAGGCAGCCGCCGATATCGCAGCCCGGGTGAACGCAACCGAGTCTAGGCTATCCAGCCTGATAGCAGCGAAGACCGGAGAGGTGGAGAGCGTAGTGAAGGGCGAGGTGGAGGTTGCGGCGAAGAGGATAACGGATAGGCTTGCTAGCGTCGAGCAGAGCCTATCGCAGCAGATTAGCGACGTGAAGACGTCTATGCAGAAGAGTTTGGAGAACGCGGTAGAGACGCTGACATCGAAGTTTGAGACGGGCATGGAGAACCTGTACAAGAGCATAGCGTCGCATGTCGACGAGGCGTTGAGGAGGACGGCTGAGAGCATACTCGGCGGGGTCTCCTCCAAGATAGACTCTGCGTCGAACACCATAGTGAAGACTATAAGCTCGAAAGTGCAGAGCCTCTACGACACGCTCTCCTCGCAGCTATCCCAGCTGAACAACAATATCAACGCGAAGCTCTCGAAGCTCGAGTCTAAGGTTGGCGCCGCCGTCGCTGCAGGCGAGGCTGCCTCCGGTCTGGCCGCCGCAGCCCTAGTGGCCGGTGGTGTGGCGGCCGCGCTCGCCAGGAGGAGGGGCTAGAGCTAGCGGATTGAGGCCTCTAGCTGAAGGCGGGGTGAAAGCCTAAACCCTTTTTCCATCGCGAGCCTCGCTACAACCCTTATCCTCTCAAGGTACTCCTCTCGCGTAGAGGCGAGGGGCATAAGGTAGACGCTCCGAGGGTCGATTCCATGCTCCTCCACGTACTCCTCCACTTCTTTCACATCCTCCTCGCCCGCCACTACGAACTTCCAGTATACGGGGAGTAGGCGCTCCCTATGCGCCCGGAGCCACCACGGGTGTACGCGTGTAGCCTCCGGGCGCCCGGTGCCCCCATAGTCGCTGTTCCCAAGCTTAGGCGAGACGACTGCATGGTCGAGCAGGTTCGCCAGGGGGCCCGGTGGCAGCGTGCCATTAGTCTCTATGCCTATGGGGAGCCTAACCCCCATCCTGCCCAGCTCGAGGAGCGCCTCGGCCAGGCAATCGGCCTGCAGTAGGGGCTCGCCGCCCGTGAGGACGATCAACTGGGCCCTCCTCGCCTCCCTTGCTATCGCCTCTGCGAGCTCCTTCGGAGTCATCTCGGTGCCCCTGCTCCACGCGTAGCTGGTGTCGCACCAGGGGCATCTCAGGTTGCAGCCTGTCATCCTCGCGAAGACGGCGGGTGTGCCTGCGTACGGCCCCTCGCCCTGCAGGCTGTAGAACACCTCTGATACGCGGCAGGTGACACCCGAGTCGCACCACCCCGGAGGAGGCGTAGCCCATAGCCCCCCATTGCGTCTACGGGGTCTCCCCGTGTCTGAGGCTCTCCGCGACCTGGCCTCCGAGTACCGCCTCGCGGTGAGCTACGCGCTCGAGGTGCTATCGGAGATTGAGGCTCTGCTGGAAGCGGAGGACCGGAGGGTCCTCCGCGCCATAGTAACCAGCATGAAGGATGAGCTAGACGCCCACATGGCGCTCAGCTATCTGCTCGAGGAGGCTGCGCGTGTAGAGAGTGTGGAGGAGGCGCGCTCGAGGAGCGTGCCCGAGCCCTGGGAGAACGAGCCCGAGCCAGTCGACCTAGAGGAGCTCCCAGCCTAGGGCGGCGTTATGCTAGGATACAGCTTTGCGAGCAAACCCTCCCTTTCGACAGTCGCTATGTAGTCTATCTCGTATAGCTCTGCAACCACGAGTGTCGTGGCATCCGTGAAGCTGAGCCCCGGGTAGTGTTTCTCGTAAACCCTCCACGCGCGTAGCACGACGTCCATCGTCACCGGGATTATCCTGAGAGGCTTCTCCTCGAAGAAGAGCCTAGCGAGCCTAACACCGACATCGCCGCCCAGGCGGGCGGCCGCGTATGACAACACCTCGTCGATGATATAGTCGGTTGTGAAACCGGCACCCCACTTCCCGACCAGTATCTCGCGGAGGAGTCTACGCGCCCACCCGTGGAACCTATCCCCACGGTTAAACGCGGCTATCAAAACGCCAGTGTCTACAAGGACGCTCAACCATATAGCACCCTGTCGACCTCCAGCGAGGACTCCTCAGGGCCCTCAAAGGAATACTCGTCGAGGAGACTCTCGGCCTCCTCCTTGCTAAGAGGTCTCCACCCCTCCAGCTCCGCCAGCAGCTCAGCCCTTCTCTTCGCTGCAAGCCTCACCGCAGCCGATAGTATATCCTGCAGCGTATACCTCTTGCCAGTCTCCAGCAGAAGCCTAGCCTGCAGCTCCTCAAGAAGCCTCTTAGCCTCGGCGCTCAGCTTCACACTCTGCGCTACAGCCACCCTTCCACCCGGTAGAAGAATCCACCGGCCATTCTTAATATAGTTCGGTTTCACTTGTGACGGGGGGCGGTGACGCTCGGGGGGTGGATGCAGCCCCACACCTATACCACTGAGGCGGGGGGTACCCCCGCGGTGCTGCAAGCCCTGCGGGCCCGGAGCCCCGCCCCGGCCGCCTCGACGCTCCTGCTAGACAGGGGTGGCAGGGTGCTCCTTGTCAGGCGGGGGTCTGAACCGTACCGAGGCTACTGGAGCCTGCCAGGTGGTCACATAGAACCCGGCGAGGATAGCATGGAGGCGGCTGTGAGGGAGACAGTGGAAGAGACGGGGATAAAACCAGTGATACACGGGCTCGCGGCTATAGCCGAGGTTATAGGACGCGAGAGACACTACGTCATCATCGTCTATTGGGGACGTGGCGACGGAACTCCAAGACCCTCCAGCGACGCCCTCGAAGCATCATGGTTCACTCTCGAAGAAGCCCTAAGAGAAAACCTAACACCATCGACGCGAACGCTCCTCGAAAACTGGGAGCCAGGCCTAATGCTAAACATAGTATGCAGGTGCAACCGTTGCACCGCTACGAGACTCGGGAGGAGCGAGCACCTCCCAGGGTAGGGAAAAAGTGAGGAGCGTCAAGGCGGTCAAATCTTCGTAGCCATGCTCTTCAGGATACGAACGTGTATCGTCAGGGGCTTGCCAGGCTCATAGGGCTCGACGCGGACGGACACGCGGGCGTTCGGGTCCCTCTTCCGGAGGAAGCCTCTCACAATAGCTGCTACGAGCAAGGCCTCGGGGCTCAGGGTGTAACTGGCGCCGACCTTCGCCAAGAACCTCGGAATATCCTTAAACACGCTATCATATATCTTGACGATGTACTCCTCGCCAACCTTGTTCTCCTCCGGCTTCACAACCTCGACCTTCTTCGCAATCCCGAACTCTTCGAGAGCCCTCCGAATAGCATCCGCGACATTTTCAGCCTCCATGATACGCACTCCAACATCCTCCAGCAGGTTGACGAGCTCATCGCCCAAATCGGTTATCAGCATCTGCGTCATCGCACCCGAGCCGCTGCCAAGCGCGCGGTGTAGAGCATACTGGTATGCCGCTATAATCACGTTGACCAGTCTAAGCTGCACGGTCTCACCCTTCCCTATCTCACTCATCATGTCACCCAATCCCAAACCCCTCAACCCTAAAACCACCCCGGTTGTTTAGCCTCTATTATGCAGATTGGTCTAACATTCTGTAATTAGAGTGCCGCCAATACTGCCGTAGGAGAATATGGATATCGTTGAGTACCTGTATGCAAGATTCACGCGTGTAGACATTCAATTTTGCAAACACCTCCACACTGATACAGTTTGTCTGCCCGCCTAATAAAGCGTGGTATGTATAT
>WAOO01000091.1 GCA_015521195.1 Pyrolobus sp.
CAGCCGCAGCCATCTTTAGAAACTCGCGCCGAGATACTCCCAAATTCCGCACCTTCCATGATGATGAAATATATGCTCGAATAATAGGCAAACTCCGAAATAGACAAGAGAAACGAAATTAACACAGCACTCATAGTAATAGAGGCGGGTGAGATACGAGACAATAACATGCGTTATAGAGAGCATGTTAACCTAGCCCGTAGGCTAACGACTGCGCCTTCGCAGGCTCAGCGTTCAGCAAGATACTGAAGGTATTACACTCGACCCCACCACATGGTGTAAGCTGTGGTACTCGAGTTCGCCGATTTCCTCATTGTCGTCTCGTTGCTCGTACTCGGTTTCAGTGTATCGCTGGGCGAGAATCTCGAAGAGTGCATGGTTAGGCTCGCTGTCGCACTATTATCTCCGCCTATTGAAGCTGCGGTAGCGACAGGCACGCAGATGCTGCTAGGGCTCCTATCACACAGTCTAAGCTTATCGCAGCTCTCGGCTCTCTTCCAGGAGCGTCTATACGCATACTATGTTGCCGTGCTGTCGGGCATAATGCTGGGCATGGTGTTGATGCTTAGGAGGCTGGCCGTGTGGTTGGAAAGACCGCCCCGCTACTAAGCGGGTATAGTCGAAGCCTACAAGGTTGGCCTCTATCAAGACGTCTTGTTCTAGAGGCTTTCCTAGGGATGGGCGCTCCGGTTACTGGTGCCCCGTGTTGCGCCCCGCCTAGGAATGGTGCCTTCAAGCACAGCTTCTATGACCGTGTCAAGGTGGGGCCTATCGCTCCTTGGTGCCCGGCTTAGCATCTTTGTGCACAGTGCTAGTAGTTCGGGTGTGGCTAGCTCCTCGGGGAGCGTGTGGTACTCGCGGTGTAGGTCGAGGTGGCGTGCGGCCAGCAGCAGGGCGAGCAGCTCCGGCCTATCCTCTACTAGCTTTGTGAGTTCCTCTAGGGTCTCGTCTTCTAGCCTCTCGGCGTAGGGGCCTAGGAGCAGTTTGAGTGCCTCGGTGCCAGTGTTTAGCCTCCTCCAGAGGCGGACGATGAGAGACTCTACCGTGTCTGCGACGGGGCCGCCTATCGTGGTTGCGGCTCCCGCCGTGACTATCTCCTCTGGGGCGTCGGCCGGCACGGCGACTATCGCCGCGTCGGTGACTGTGCCGAGGGGCCTCCTCCTGCACCACGGTAGGAGCTCGTTCACGGCTGCAACCTTCGCCTCGACAGCGACCCTAAGGAGGTCTACCATCGCCTCCCTCCTCAATGGCGCCTCCGTCGCGACAACGATGTTGATGGTCGCCGTTAGAGGCTCGTAGAGCCTACCCATCCTGGTGCACGCCACCGGCCTCGCGCCGAGGGTTACGAGGACGTGCGTCTCCCACCGTGTCTCTACAATCTCCCACTAGGAGCTCCGGGGTAGCCTCGCGGCGGTGAGCATGACTGCAAGCCTACCTGCCCCAAGCCCCTCCTCAACCTCGCGGTAGTAGCCTAGGAGGTCTCGGCGGTCGAAACCCTCCCCCACCTCCACGACCGCCACGCCGTCTACAACCCTGTGTAGAACCGGTACACTCGAGACTATCCTAGCGGGCCTCGAGAACCGCAGCAGCACCAGACCCTTATCGGCTTCAAGGGTAGCCCAGCTGGCCACCCGCGCGCCCAGAGTGCGGCAGGAGCCTGTTGTAACACCTAGGGTTTCTCCCCGACAAGCTCCTCGTAAAGCCTCACGACGAGCCGTGCAGCCTCATGGGCCCACGTGAGGGCTTCGACCGCATCCTCGCGGTCATACAGCTCCTCTGGAGGCAGCCCAGCCTCCTCATCGCCGTACATCGCGGTCTCCCTCTCCCTCCTAAGCCTCCTCGACACCCTCGCAAGCCACGGTACCCTATCGCGAAACCAGCGCGGGAACCTCCCAGCCTCCCTCCTCAACACCGGGCCCGCGTCACGCCACTTCGGGGCTCGACGCCCACGAGTCGAAGGGCGGCCTTGAGGAGCAGCTCGACAGCCTCCTGGGACTGGCGGACCACGTAGGGGTAGTTCCCGTGCTCGAGGGCCTGCCGTATATACGAGCGCGCCATGGTACTATTCTTCAAATCTCGATCACCTCGCCCGGCTTATAGTCGCGCTTCAACCTCCAATACCAGCGTCTACCGAGCCAGACTCTCTCCGCTCCAAGCTCCCGGAGCCTCTCGGCAACTCTCCTCAGCACCTCCTCCATGAAACCGTCGCGGTCGTAGACTATCACGGCGTCCTCAGTCATATCGAGGTATATCGGGCGGTGGCGGGCGGCCTCCCGGGGCGTAAGGAGGATGGGCGAGAAGTCGAGCATGTAGCCCGTCTCCGCCCTAAGCCTCTCAAGCTCCTCCTCGATAAGCTCCTCCGCCCTCTCGAACACCTCTAGCCTCCTATGCATCCCCCTCGGCAGACCCTCGGCGACGACAACCACGTCTATATCGCTGTCGGGCCTGGCGTCGCCCCTGGCGACAGAGCCGTAGACCACGAGCGACACAAGCCTATCACCCAGGACGGAGAGAAGCGCGCCGAGCAGCAGCCCCACGGCTCTCCTAAAAGGCTCCCTGAGATGCTCCACGCCCTTACGGAATCTCATCGACACCGCCACTCGATAACAGCTCGAGGGGCATGTTACATGCATGGCGGTGTCCTAGCCGTGAAGCCGGGTCTGACCGGTGCGATGGGGCTAGGCTGAGTATCCTCGCCAGCCCGTGCATCTGTATGGCTGCGGGGTGGCTGGGTCGTGTCGGGCGAGGCGCGTGTGGATGTGGCTCAGGCTATTGTCCAGCTGGTTTTCGAGAAGCTGGAGGAGGTTATCGTGAGGGTTGTCGAGGAGAGTATGAAGATGCTTGAGGGTGAGAGGATAGCGAGGCAGGTTTCGAGCTTCTACAGGGGACTTGTGGAGGGTGGCGTGCCGGAGGGGCTGGCCGAGAGGCTGACCGAGAAGTACCTGGATAAGCTGCTGTCGATAGCCAGCCCCGTCGCCGAGATACTCGCGGCCGCGACTGGCGGCAGGAGGGAGGGTGTCCGGGTGGTCTCGCTGAGCGGTGTCAGGGAGGCCCTGGAGGCTGTTAAGGAGGCTCGGCGGGAGCAGGGCGGCGCACAGTAATCCCCTGTGTAGATGTCGTGTGCCTCGCCTCCCATCTTTTCTTCCATCCTCGGAGTGTAACGTGTTGCACCTTGCCCGAGGGGGATGATGGAGGGTGGGCGGTGAGGGTCTAGAGGAGAGGCTTGAGCGTGTCGAGGAGTTGTTGAGGATGGTGCTTGCCCGGCTGGAGGCTCTTGAGGCGCTGCTGGAGGGGGTTGAGAGGGTGGCGGCTAGGGCTGTGAGGATAGCGCTTCTCTTCGGCACGCCGGTTGCGAGGGCTGTGGAGCAGGCGCTCCTCGTCCTCGAGGCAGCGAGGCTGCTGGGGAGGGTGGACCCGGTAACCGAGGCCGTGCTCGAGGCTCTCTCGGGCTGCGAGGAGCTCAGCGTGTCAGAGATTGCGAGGAGGGTTAGGAGGCTGAGAGGGTCTGCGAGTAGGGACACTGTGAGGAGGAGGCTGCAGCTCCTGGTGGAGAGCGGCGTCGTGGAGAAGAGGGGTGAGGGGGTGAAGGCAAGGTACCGCCTCTCGCTCTGCGACGGGAGGAGGCCCTAGGACGACACCTCTTAGCCCGGAGGATTACTCGGTGTGGATGCTGGGCGGCTAGGGCGGCGATGATAGTAATCCCCGAGCGCCTCGCCAGGGAGGCTAGGCGGAGAGGCTTTGGCGAAGGCTCTGCAACTAGACCCAGGCGAGGTTGCAGAGGCTAGGCTTGAGCTGGCGGAGAGGATGCTCAGGGAGGCGCGGGTACCTAGAGAAGGGCGACCCTATACAAGCATCTGAGAAGCTCTACAGGGCCGTAGGGGAGTGTATCAAGGCGCTAGCGGAGGCGCTCCGCCTACCAGTCCTCGAGGAGGTGGAGAAGAGGGGCAAGTGGGAGACGTGGCTGTTGGGACGCGCGGCTAGGCAGGCTGCGGAGAGGCTGGGGGAGGATAGGGTGAGGCTGGCATGGAAGGATGCGTACGACGTGCACGTATGGGGCTTCCACGAGGCGAAATACGACGTTGACGACGTTAGAGCCTCCCTCTAGCCGAATGGCTCCTAGACTATACTAGGAAAGTTGTTGGGACCATATCGAGTGGTAGGGCTCCGGATGATATCCGCACATACGGAGGGTAGAATGTGGCATTAGAAACGTGTCTGCAAACCGGGCGGCAGTAGATTGGTAAATACGTCCTCCCTGAGGCTGTGCATCGTGGTTGTGGTTTGGCTTGCCAGAGGTTCTGGTGCGAAGATTCATGTATGCGTGGAGTGATACTGCCGAGGCTGTTCCAGACTAACGGCTTCCGGGTCCTGGCGCCGCCGTTGCGCGGCTGTCGGCCGGGACGGCTACAATTCTTGCACAGGGATGTGGCAGAATACCTTGCCGGGAGGGGATGCCCTGATGTCGCCCGGATAAACAGGGAGTATTGTGTGAGGGATGCTGCGAGAGGCGACGTGGATTTTGCAGCTGTGCGGGGTGACGTGCTTCTCGTGGCTGAGGTGAAGACGAGGCTTCTCGCGAAGTACTTCGGGCGCAGCTACCTCCGCGATATGCTGGTGTACCACCTCTCAGAGCCCAGCGTGGCGCGCGAGGCCTGGGATAGGCTTGAGAAGCTGGGCGTTGTCCGCAGGCCACCCTGCAGCGGCGTAGCCAGCCGAGACTATGATAGCCCTGCTAGCATAGCGGAGCTTGTGCGTAGCGTCGTCGGGCTATGCCTTAAGAATCCCGACGCGTGCAACAGAGCCCGTGTATTGGTCGCCGCGGCTATCACCGCCTGTTACGCCAAGCCCCTGGTAAACGCTATCGTCGATTCCGTCGACTCCGCCAGCGGCTATCTGCGGGAGTGCCTCGGGGTAGACGTTAAACCAGCCGTCATCCTCATCCATCCCGACCCCCTCGTCTTTAACGGTGGGGGGCTGCACCGCATCGAAGCCGAGTGTATAGGAGAGGGGTGCCCGGTCGTCGGTGGCCTAAAAGGGGTTGACGAGCCGCTCAGGGGCTGCGATGAACATTGCAAGCCCTGCAGCGGTTGCCGCTACCTACGTCTATGTAGCCGCGTGTGCCGCCGGGCAGCGTAGGAGCACCGCCCGATACCGTGGCCAGCGGCCTCTTCGACTACCGTCTTCCGCGGATTAGTGATTGGGAGCTGGGCACGCCGCTGCAACATCCAGCAGTAAACCAGGGGATTATCTAATGCGGTTGAGTGCGTTGTACCTACCTGTACGAAATAAGTTGAAGAGGCTGAGGAGCGCGAACCGTCAATGTGCCGCAGTAGATGGGCTGTAGGCGTATATCCCCTCTCTACGAGGTTGCTGTCTCGTAGCTTCTATTCTCGTCTTTCTCGAGCAAGTCTAGAGCCCTTAGCCACTTCGATATCGACCTGTATGCATAGGTGCCCTGCTTATACCTGGGTAGTAGCTTTTCAAGAATCTCCCTGAGCCTCCTCCTGGCGCCCTCTGGCATCGCCCTCACCGTCTGCATTATCGAGTCCATCCTGCCCACCATCGGGCAGAACATGCAGTTGGGTGAACGCCCCCACCGCTCATACTGCCTATGGACTATCTCGTAGAGTCCGTAGTGGCGGAGGGCCTCCCATACCTGCTCGTCTGTCCAGTCGCGTATCGGGAACAGGTAGGTGTCGCGAGTCTTCTCCCAGGTTATAACGTCGCTTGTGAATATCCTCCTGCGTCTAGGCGAATCAGTCGCCTTCACGCCGTCAACGCCATACTTCCATGGGGTTCCCCTGTAGACCCCGTTGTACGGCAGACGGTTGAACACCCTGTGTTTGAAGGTGCCGCAGCACCACCTGACACCCCAACCGTACCTCGAGAAGGGCGTCGGGTACCCGTAGCGTAGCAGAGCGCTCCAGAAGTCTTCGCCACGATGAGTATAGACGATGACGTGGAGCAGGCAGGGGGTGCTGCAAGAGTCTATAGCCTTGCGCAACTCGTCCCTTATCAGGCGAGTCCTATCTACACGTACGACTCGCTTCTCGGTGACACCTAGAGCCTTGGCTAGACTATAGACTGTGTAGATGTTATCGGCGTGAGTTTGGCCCGCAATATGGAGGAACACGGCAATGTAATCAGATGTAACCTCGTCTACTATCGCCCATACCGCCGCGCTATCCTTACCCCCGCTGGCGAGCACATAGAGGTACTCCGGGCGGTAACGTGTGATGAAATCGCGTACCGCGTTTCGGGCA
>WAOO01000092.1 GCA_015521195.1 Pyrolobus sp.
ATAGTCAAGTATGAGCATCTCGCGGTCCGGCTGCTCTCCGGCATGGTCACCCCCAACACGAGGATATACGCCGCCGCGATACTCGGCGACGTGGCAGCCGACATATGGAGCCTAGCCAACACCCTCGCAACCCTCGCCGAGACCCGCGGAGCCCCCGGCAAGACCGAGAGGCTCTCAAAGCTCCTGGCTGGCATGAGGGAGGCCCTGAGCGAAGTGGGGAGAGCCGAGGGCCTGGAGGCCCTCAGGAAGCTACTGGACAGGGTCTCGCAGCTTAGGATGGAGGCGGGACGCGCAATGATAGACGCCGAGAAGCCCGTCGAAGCAGCAGCCGCAGCAACACTCCACCATGCTGCGCGATACTTAGAGATAGCGGTAAACGCGCTGTTATGCAACGAGATGGTAGCCCGCATATTCCGAACAGTAAAGTAGCAATTATACCCCTTAACCACTCCGCATCCTTTTTAAACCCAGAGTTTTGAACTAGGGCTAATGGCGAGTGCCGGGGTCGCCTAGCCTGGCTAGGGCGCCGGCCTGCTAAGCCGGTGGGGGCAACCCCGCGCGGGTTCAAATCCCGCCCCCGGCGCCACTCATCCTCAAGCCGTACTCATTGTTCATTAAAGCGTCTATTAATGAGCAGAGAGTCGCTTCGGTCCTATCCCCGCCCTTTCTTATACCTTTACACTGTTCAACCTAGTTCTGCTTACACGTGGGAACCATATGATAGGGATTGTCGTGGAGCTTGGCGAGATGTTCCTAAGGCTGGTGGAGGGAGTTGCGCGTATACGTGAGGCAGCCAGGGCATCATGGTTCAATAACAGTAGGGGGCCTGATTCTCTAGCGTTTATCGAGGCTGCTGTACCCCTCGAGTATGGCGGCGGTCGCGGTGTTTACAATAGCCTCGGGTTTCTAGGAGAGCTTCGCAAGCTTGGCGTCGAAAAAGGCCTCTATCTCTACCTCCCCTTTGTGCGTCTGGAGGGTGTCGTAGATGGCGATGTGAGCAACGTCTATTATAGCATTGTTGGCGGCCTCGTGGTGAGCGTCCCGAGCGATGTTGAAATGGTAGAAGGGGTGAGCGTGGAGCTCGTCGAAGCTAGATTGTTGAAGCCTAAGAGGCTCTCACAGTTCCTCATAGACCCTCTGTTATCCACCCGGCTGCAGAGGCTTTACGATGCTGCATCCACAGTCCGTGATTGCAGGGGTGGAGTCACAGTACTGGTTAACGGTATAGAAGCGCGGGGATACACCCTTCCAGCCTTCATCAAGTGCTTCGTAACAGGTGTGCTTGACGATGTGCTCGGCGAGGATGAGTGGAGGAGCCTCCTGGAGGCGAATGCTGTATCCTCGAGTCTAGTCGAGGCGGCTAAACGGGGCACCTATACCTTGGCACTAATCCGCAAAAGGGGAGCCCTGTTAACCCGGCATGCACTCACACTACTCAGTATGATTGTAGGTGAGGAGCTGGAGAGGCGGGAGCCCGCGCGGGAGGATGGTGCCGCGGCCGGGATTTGAACCCGGGTCACGGGCTCGAGAGGCCCGCATACTTGACCGGGCTATACTACCGCGGCACCTGCCGGTTCCCTTGGCTTCGCCTTACCCCTTTTTAGCTTTACTATACAAGTAGAGTTCCACGAGAAGCGTCACGAGGCCCACTTGCCCCCAGTCTAAGGCGAGCACGCGGGTCGTCACCCCCGTGTGTGGGTCACGGTACACTAGGAGCACGTGTAGGGGTAAGGGTATCTTCTCGACGCGAACGGCGACTATCTTCACCGTTTCCATGCTAGGCGTCATAGCGACGGGTACCTGTGCGTGGAAGACGCTCGGTGTCGTGAGGAGTGGTGTTAGTGGGAGCAGAGCTATAGACGCGACTATAAGGAGCACGCGCGTATACACGCTTGATATCGTGCCCCTCGCGGCGAGGGCGATTATGTACGATGCTACGAGGGCAGTGTACGGGTTGTGCGTTGCGGCTGCAAATGCCGCCGCGATAATCGGGTACGTCACTAGGGCTAGCGCTGCCTGCTCTTCCCCGCCAAGCCGCAAGCCAGCCATCCTTAGAGGAGCCCCAGCTCGTCAGCTATTAGGCTGAGTGTCGCAGACGCCAACGTCCACGCCTCTAGGCGAGTCACAGGCTCATAGACCTTTACCGAGGGGAGACCCTTCAAAGCCCCCATACTCCTCTCGCTTGGAGCACCCTGAGGAAAGCCCGGCAGAAGGAGGGCTACCCTCCCACCTCCTCTCACAACGCGCGCAGCCTCCCTTGCAACCTCCCTGACGCGGGCGCGTTGCCCCCCAGACTCCCAGGAGTAGAGTACGACGGCCTCCGGTCGGAGCTGACGCAGCAGAGACGCGAGTGTAAGGGGCCTCGCGGTTATCAACGGCTCCTCGGCGTCCGGCGGCACCTGTCCAGTCGTAAGCAGCTGCTCCATCAGCCCCACAAACCTGTTATAGTTCCTCGGGAGCCGGGTACCAGGCTTAATGTGCAGCACGTAATCTGCTATTGTGTGGACGTAGACCTCCATAACCCCCTTCTCGACGAGGGGGTTCGACGTGGCCTCCAAGAGTATAACATGGACTATATCCGGCCTCCCCCTCTTACCTGCATCTTCAAGCTCCTTGGAGCGCATAGCTTGGTGGTGGAGAGATGCGTCTAGGAGTGTCTCCTCGGGCTTCTTGCCCCTCCTCCATGCCGGCTTGTAGACTGAAGGGTGGCGTGTGAGCTCCCTGGGTACAAGCTCCAGGCTCGCCTCGAATATCACAAGTTTTAATGGCCTCTCTTTGCCGGCCACCATAGGCTCCTGGGTACCAGGAGTGTCGAGCAGGTTTAGACTGCTAGCCCGCGACATTGCGCTGCAAGCTGTGAAGCTCATACTCTTCTATGCCAGGGAGGCGGCCCGCCGCGGCGACTACGAGTACTCGCGCAGGCTTACCGAGCAAGCGTGGCGAATAGTCGAGAAGCTAGACGTGCCTACGCCTAAGAGTCTACGCAGGTGGGTATGCGAGAGGTGCGGAGTCCCCCTCATACCGGGCGTCACGGCGAGGGTGAGACTAGAGCCCCGGGGGCGAAGAGGCTCGAGGTTGACGGTGACATGTCTTATCTGTGGGTGGATGAAGCGCTACCCCTACGGGAAGGAAAAGGATGCGCGTAGACCTCAAGAGGCTGAAGGAGCTGGTGCAGCAGGGGCCAGCCGACGTCATCATAGGGAAGAACGGGTTGAGCGAGGGGGTTCTACGCGAGATTGACAGGAGGTTGAAGGAGAAGGGCGTGATAAAGGTCAAGGCGTTGAAATCCGCGCTGGCCGTCACAGGCCTCGACCGTAGGGAGCTGGCGAGGCGGGTCGCCGAGGCGGTGAGAGCGAGACTCCTGGACGTTAGGGGCAGAACCTTCGTCCTCTACCGGCACGAGGATTATGTCAGAGTCGTCGAGGGCGGTAAGGGTGGGGAAGGCAGCGCTGATAATAGGGCGGCCTCGGCCCAGCCACGGGGGAGGAGGAAGAGATGGTCACAGCGCTTGAAGTACCCCCAGACCTATTGATAAAGAGGGTTGCAGAGGAGCTCAAGAAGTACCCCCAGATTAGGCCGCCAGTATGGGCCTATTACGTGAAGACCGGTGTGCACAAGGAGCTTCCTCCTCAGGACCCCGACTGGTGGTACTACCGGGCAGCCTCGATACTCCGCAAGCTCTACAAGAGGGGGAGGCCGGTTGGCGTGGAGAGGCTCCGCACAGCCTACGGCGGCAGGCTCAACCGCGGCGTGGCTCCAGAGCACTTCGTGAAGGGCTCCGGCTCCATCATCCGCAAGATACTCCAGCAGCTTGAGGCGGCGGGGCTGGTCACCAAGGTTAGGAGGGGGAGGAGGATACTCGGAAGGACGCTCACCCCCAAGGGCCGCAGCCTACTCGACAATATAGCCTATGAGATAATGAGGGAGCTTGCACAGCAAAACCCAGAGCTTCAAAAATACCTACGGTAGAGTCTTACACGAACACGGGCGAGGCCCCCGTTGAGCGAGTATTTCGACTCCGAGCTTGAAGAGATTCTCCGTAGAAAGCAGGCAGAGCTCCAGAGGAGACTGGCAGAGGAGCAGCAAAAGAGAGAAGCCGAGCTGCGAGAGGCACAGAGGCAGGCCCTTCTACGCAGAATCCTAACCCCCGCCGCCCGCGAGAGACTAAACAACGTGAAGCTCGTGAGACCAGAGCTCGCCCACATCGTCGAGGACCAGATCATAGCGTTGGTTCAGGCTGGCCGGCTCAGGCCCCCCGTCGACGAGGATATTGTGAAGCAGCTTCTAGAGGCCGTCTACGAGCAGACGAGGTACGAGCCGAGGATAAGGATAAAGAGGAAGTAGCCGAGTCCCAGCGATTTTTACGTGGAATACTGTAGAGTTGTTTTTCTCACACAGTACGCTTTATAACAAATGATTCGCACTATTAATAGTGGTTGGGAGCATGGCTGCCGAGTGGCGTGAAAAGCTACGCGAGATCGTTAGGAATGAGAGTATATTGATAGCGAAAGACGTCATAGTGGACCTATACACGGCTTTCGAGAAGTTCCTAAAGTTCGCCGGGCCCGTGTTATACACTGCGGCGAAGAAGGCCGGACGCCATATGGCCAAGGTCCTCATGGAGAAGGGCGTTGTGAACCAGGATAATGGTCTGGAGGCGCTGCTAGAGTCTATAGTGGATGCTGGATATGCATCAGAGGCTAGGATTCTCGGCGAGAAGGACTCCAAGAAGGAGAGGATTATCGAGGTTTCAATGAAAGGGACTCTGCTAGGGGCAAAGCTGCAGAGGAAGAAGCCTGTGGACCTCCCCATCGCCGGCTATATGGCTGGTTGGCTGGAGGCGGTATATGGTAAACATGTTGACGTTAAAGAGGTTGCGTGTATGGCTACGGGGAGGGACGAGTGCGTATTCCAGATACATATCAAGAAGTAGTCGGCCCCGGCAGACTATGCTATACCCCTCGCGCGTGCAAGTAGAGCCAGGAGGACTGTCTTCCCGTCTAGCAGCTCGCCTCGAATGGCCATCTCGTATAGCCTGTCAAACGGCATCCTAACCGTCACGAGTATCTCATCCTCCTCTGGTCTAGGCCTGGTCTTGGGGTGGGCTCGCGCAGCGTAGAGATGCATCTTCTCGCTGCTCGTCCCGGGAGTGGGGTACACCGAGCCTAAGTTGATCAACTCGTCGGCAGCCAGCCCAGTCTCTTCGAGTAGCTCCCGTCTTGCGGTCTCCTCGGGAGACTCTCCAGGCTCGATCGTCCCGGCTGGCGCCTCTAGAAGCCAGCATCTGCACCCGGGCCTCCACTGGCGTAGTAGGACGACGCTCCCATCTTGCAGTATGGGTAGTATCGCGACCGAGCCCGGGTGCTCGAGGAGGTCGCGAGTAAACCTCCTACCCTCATACTCCACGACAACCCTCTTCAGCGAGAACCTTCTCCCAGCGCACAGCTCCCTCTCCTCTACAACCTTAACACCACTCCCCTGCACGCCGGTGACACCGGGTAGAGGAGGTTGAGCTTGGAGCAGAAAGATTGCGGCCACTACGAGAACCTCTTCTACGAGACTATGGAGAGGTTCCTGGTTACAAAAGAGGGGTTCGCCGACCTCCTACAGGAGCTCGTCAAGAGCATAGAGGAGCAGCTGGAAAGGGCGAACGAGGAGCACGTGATGATGCCCATGGTCGGCGTCGTCCTAGCTCAGGCCGCGGCAAGAGTCTATCGCACCCTACGCGAGACAGGGGTAGGCAAAGAGGAGGCGCGGGAGATAGCAGAGGCGCAGATGTGCGGCGCCTACCGGTACGCGTTGAAACTGTTCAGGGAGATGGTCGAGTCTGGTGTTTTGGACGAATCCCCATCCTCTCCTGCCACGGGGCAGCCTCCTCCCTGACACCTATACACTCGTCAATCCATTCGCGGACACCATACTCGTCTACAACAGCCTTCACGCACGGGTTTTCGCCGCTACACAATACCCTACCGTCGTCGCTGCAAGGCCTCATACGTGGTAGTAGCCGTATCCTCTGAGACCAGGTGTCAGCCTCATAGTCTGGCATTACGCGAGGGTTTGTGGCCAACGCGTAGGGAACCTGCTCCACGTAAACATGTATCGGCATCACATCGCCGTCCTCAAGCCTGACCCTCGCTATAGTGACGAAATCCCAAGGTTTCCCCATAACCAATGCCGTCTCCTTCTCGCTCAGCGGGTTGATTAGCGTGAACACCACGTAATCATCGCTGCCGTGCCTCGTCTCGATGTAGACGACGCCGGGTGCCTTGTACTCGGCGTAGACCGGCACACCCTTCCTGCAGGCCTCCCTCAGTATATCGAGAGCGATGCGTGTGAGTCTAATCGGGTTCATTTGCACCCGCAAGCACCAGCCTCCCTCCTAGCGCAAGCCTCGTCTATAGATGCTCTAGACCCGAGAACCTCCAAAACTCTCCTAGCAGTATCCAGTAGTAACCCGCAAGCATCACGCGAGAGCCCCTCGCCGAGCACAAGCCTAGAGGCGCGGGGAGCAACTATGACAACGCGGCCGTTGAAAACGCCTGATGCCCGTGCAATCAGTGCGATGTTGACGGGGTTAGATTCGTGGGACGAGATGTTCATCAGCACCTCTGCAAGCTCCTCGACACTAAGCCTCTTAGGGTCAACCTCGACAACGGCGATTTTCGCACCCTCGGGTAGCGCGTCGGGGTCAGCGGCATCCACGAAAACCACCAGGCTACGATTCTCGAGGTAAGCGGCTACACCCGGCTCCAGCGCCTGCAGAACCATAACGTCAAAGTCGCGGCTCCGAGTACACTTCTCGAGGATTACTCCAACGCAGTAGCCTATAGCGTCATCCCCTGCCAGCGGGTTACCCACTCCTATCACGAGAGGACGCATTCCTCAACAGCCTCACAAGCTCATCATCGTCGCTGAGCCCCATGGAGCGTTTTATACCCTCGATAAGCTCCTCAGCATCCTCCTTCTTCACCCTAAAACGGTACAAGTCTTCGAGCATAAGCTGGCCGAGGGTGTTCTCAACCTCGCTTGCAACCTCTTCCCGGACCCGGTTCAGGTAGCCGAAAAGCCGGAATATAGCATAGAGTCTTTCGCGCTGAGGCATGCCCCTGGTCAGCCGCATTTCAGTTCACGTATCCGCGTATATAAGGAGGGCCGTAGATTTGTGGCCCGAGGTCTTTAACGCCCTATCCTATCGGCCGTAGGCAAACCGTGCATATCCTTTAATCCAGATTCGGTTATTTCCGTACGTGAAGCTTGGAGGGTGTGATACAATGAGTAAGCTATCACGCCGCGACTTCTTGAAGCTAGTCGGCACAGCCAGCATCATGGCGAGCCTCGACTGGGCGACGCTGATACGCAAGGCTTTCGCCGAGGTCCAGAACGGCACCATCAGCCTGATATGGTTCGAGTCGCAGGACTGCGCAGGCGACACCACCTCCCTGATACAGGCTACCGACCCGGACATCATCCAGGTGCTCGCGGGTCTCACCCAGATAGCGCCGCCGGGCGCAGTAATCCTGCCATACCATGAGACCGTGATGCCAGAGTGGGGCCCGGCGGCGGTAGCTCATCTAGCACTCGCCCTGGGCGGCGTTTACGACCCATACGTCCTCATACTCGAGGGGGCGATACCTCCGGACAGCTCTATCAGCGGCATCGACGGCACCGACCTACTATGCTACATCGCCGACAAGGCCACTGTAATGGAGGCCCTCGACAAGCTAGAGATGGTCCTCGAGGGTAAGCTGAAGCCCGACTACCTCCTACCCGTCCTCGACGTAGTCAAGGCAATCAACCCGGAGACCTACAAGACGCTGCTCGACAGGGTCGCCGCTAAGAAGGACGAGATAATCAAGAACACGAAGGAGTGCCTCCGCGACCTCGGCGACGAGGACGTGATCTCGTGCGCCAGGTGGTACGCCTGCCTAATGAAGAGGGCGGCCGCTGTCGTAACCTTCGGCAACTGCGCCTCCTACGGCGGCATCGTCGGAAACACCGTCGCCTTCGTCTATGGCGGCAACAAGGACCTCTACGACACGTATAACAGCAAGTACTCGGGAGGCTATGCGAGCAACTTCGTCGAGAAGTGGCACAAGCAGGGCTGGGCGCTAAGCCCAAGCGGCGGCGTAGGCTTCTTCCCAGACCCGATAAGGGGCTACAAGGGATTCGCAAAGATACTCTATGAGAAGGGCGGCTGGTTCCGCGAGGCTGCCGCACCCTTCGTGAGGTTCATAGAGAAGGTTGAGAAGGGAGACAAGAGCTACATGAACGTTAAGCCAGGCCAGCCGGGCATAAGACCGGCTATCGCCGTCCCAGGCTGCCCGTCCAACGGCAACGCACAGCTCAAGACGCTCGCCAACCTCATACTATGGGTTAAGGGCATCCTGCCGCTGCCCGAGCTAGACAAATACTGGAGGCCCAAGTTCATCTTCGGCCCGACCGTCCACGAGCAGTGCCCACGCGCAGCCTGGTACGCGGCCGGCGTGATGAGAAAGTATCCGGGCGAGCCGACAGCAGCCTGCCTCTTCGGCGTCGGCTGCAAGGGCCCAATCTCCAACTGCCCGTACAACAAGGTCGGCTGGGTCAACGGCGTCGGCGGCCCAACCCGCACCGGCGGCGTCTGCATAGGCTGCACCATGCCAGGCTTCATGGACGCCTACGAGCCATTCTACAAGCCGCTGCCAGCACCAGTACCGCCCAAGTCTACGGGCACAGTAGCCGCGATAGTGGGCGCCGCTATCGTGGGCGCGGCTGCAGCCTATGGCATAGGCCAGCTCCACAAGCGCGAGGTGTCCAAGAGCAAGTAACCCCCGCTGGGGGTGAGGGGCATGGGGCTCAGCGAGGCTCTCTACAACTTCGCGGTTTACCAGTTCTTCTGGATAGCTCTAGCATTGTTCGCATTCGGCGTGGTATACAGGATTGGCAGGATGTTTGCACTCTGGAAGAGACCTGTAAAGGCGCCGAGGAGGGCCAGGGGAGGCGGCTACCTTGTCAAGACGTTCATAGAGACCTTCCTGGATCCGATAATCTTCTCGCTGAAGAAGAAGCCACACGACTTCACCTTCGGACTGCTCCTGCTACACCTCTTCGGCGTACTGCCGATAATCTTCCTGATGGGCGAGCACGTCATAGTATGGTCGTACTACTTCCCGCCATACTGGCTGGTAGCTAAGTGGGGCCTATGGATACCCGAGAGCATGATCAGCGGCACGCTGACGGTGACAACACCGGTGCCGCCGGTTGGCGAGATGAGCTACAAGTTCGTCAGCAACATCTGGGGCCCCCTCAACATCATACTGAACGGCGACGTGCTAGCCATACTAGCGTTGATAGGCGTCGGCGGCAAGATAGGGATGAAGCTGCTCGAGGCAGCTAAGCGCGAGAAGAACGTCAGGCTCGGAGACATAATCGATTACACACTGCTGCTCGGCATCCTGCTAGCCGGCTACCTTGCGGCGAGATTCCGCGGCGATGTGATAATCTATCGTGAGCTGTTGGCGCTGCACGTGCTGTTCGCTGAGCTCCTGCTAGCGTGGCTGCCGTTCTCCAAGTACTGGCACTTTGTCTTCGGCTACTGGTATGGTAAGATCCACGAGTGGTGGGACACGCGCTACCAGAGGGGCGCTTAACTCGCATGTAGGGGGTGGGAGCCATGGCCTCGAGACCGAGCCCGGTTGTGGAGGAGATACTCAAGACGGTTAAGCAGAGGGTCAAGTGGAGTGGTTACGATAAGCAGGCTGTAGAGAAGGCAGTGTCGAAGTTCGTAGCGGCAATCGACGTTGTAAGGCTGCACTACCTCGAGAACTGTGTAGGATGCGCTGCGTGCGCACCGGCATGCCCATACTACTACGTGGACGAGCACTACTCGCCTGTCAACAAGGCCGAGTATAGCCGCGGCGTCTACAGGAAGAAGCTGACGTTTGCAGGCAGGATACTGGGGCCTTTGGTCGGCGCGTGGATACCGAAGAACGAGAAGGACCTTGACAGAGTGGTGGAGCTAGTGTACAGGTGTACCAACTGCGGCCACTGCTACTATGCCTGCCCCTTTGGCATCGACAGCGGCTCGCTGGTACAAGGTCTCCTGAAGATAATAGCAACCTATAGTGGCAGAGCCCCGACGATAATCGACGTCTTCGCCGAGCTAGAGTACAGGGAAGCCTACCTGGAGATAGAGGGGTTGATGATGCCGTGGAACATGGTGTTGAAGAAGGCCGAGGAGGCCATCGGTAAGAGCCTACCGCTCGACAAGAAGGGTGCCGAGGTACTCCTGCTGCCGTGGCTTACCGACGCGATGTTCTACCCGGGCGGCGTCATAGGAGCGATCAAGGCGTTCGAAGCGGCAGGGCTCGACTATACGCTGCCCAGCAGGCCGTGGGCAGTAAGGCCTCCGATAGGCGTCGTGGTTGGACGCATGGAGCTGGCGAAGGCTACGCTGGAGAGGATAGTGAGACGCGCCGAGGAGCTTGGCGTCAAGAGGGTTGTGCTGCTTGACGGTGGCTTCCCATACCCGTGGATGAGGTGGGAGATGCCGAAGCTGCTAGGCCGCAGGCCGAACTTCCAGGTGGTGCACTTCGTCGAGATAGCGTTGGAGCTGGTCAAGCAGGGTAGGCTGCCCATCGAGCCCGACGACACGCCGGTCACCTGGCACGATCCATGCCAGCTCGGCAGGCGCGGCGGTGTGACAGAGGAGCCGTATGAGCTGCTAAGGAGGGTGGCTAGGAACTTCAGGCCGTTGAAGCACCGTGGCGTTCACAGCATATGCTGTGGTGGTGGCGGTGGCATCGGCTGCATGAACCCAGAGATGATAGCAGAGATGGCGAAGCTGATGGGCCTAGAGCCAGATGCTCTTTACGACGGCGAGAAGGAGAAGAAGTTCATAGAGGAGACGACGAAGGCCTGGTCTATAGCGGTCAAGAGGAAGATTGACGAGATACGCGAGTCGGGAGCCAAGATTGTCGTGACGGCCTGCCCGGTGTGCATACACTCGATATCCGGTGGAGCCAAGCTCTACAACCTACCCGTTGACGTGAAGCACATCGCAGAGTATATCGGCGAGAGGGTGAAGCTCAAGAGGTGATTACGATGAGCCTCTATACCCTCAACCCCGTTTTTATAACCCCCTATACCCTAAACCCCACGTGGGTGTACGCTCTCCAAGTCCCCACATATGGTAGGAGGTGGGTGTAAATGGTGCGCGAGATAAGGCTCCACATAGACCCAATCACGAGGATCGAGGGTCACCTGGGTCTAAGGATATACGTTGACGCCGACACCAGGAAGCCTACGGGTAAAGTCTGGAGCTTCGTAACCATGTTCAGAGGCTTCGAGATATTCGGCATCGGCAGGCCGCCGGAGGACCTGCCGCACGTAACCAGCAGGATATGTGGCGTCTGCGGAGCCAGCCACGCCAACGCTGACGTCCTCGCGGCGGACATGGTGTACGGCGTCTCGCCGAAGCCTATGGGCGTAGTGCTGAGGAACATGGCATACGCGATGACAGACCACATCTATGACCACACGATAATCCTCGGCATGCTGGAGGGCCCGGACTATAGCACAGCGATAGTCAAGAAGCTGACTCCGAAGGTCTACGAGGCTGCCAAGCAGGTGCGTGCAGAGAACCGTGACATACACGGGTTCACCACAATAGCCGATATAATGGATGCGCTAAACCCGGTCATCGGCAAGGTCTGGCAGCTGGCGGTCAAGTTCCAGAGGCTGGCCCGCGAAGCAGGCGTACTGATATACGGCAGGCACAGCCACCCCTCGACGCTGATACCCGGAGGCATTGGCACTGATCTGACAAACGCTCAGTACCTGTTTACAGCCTACACGTTCAGGTTGAGCAAGCTGACGGCGTGGGTCAAGTGGTTCTACGCGCTATTCGAGGACCTCTTCCGCTTCTACGAGGAGAACGTCACCCTGCCTGGAGACCTGCCATACACGTGCAACGGCCTCAGCTACGCTCCCACCGAGAGACCCAAGGAGTGCCCTGGGATGGAGACGACGGTCCTGGCGGCCGCCAGCGGCGGTATCGGCGACGA
Source organism: Pyrolobus sp. (assembly GCA_015521195.1). Lineage (GTDB taxonomy): Archaea > Thermoproteota > Thermoprotei_A > Sulfolobales > Pyrodictiaceae > Pyrolobus. The sequence continues at coordinate 12,048 of WAOO01000092.1, forward strand.
CCCAGGCGTCTACGGAGAGCAGATGCCAGAGTATAACCCGGAGGAGTTCTACAGGAGTATCGATAAGGCTGCCATGGCCAGGCTTCTGAAGCCAGGCGTCATCCTGAGAGGCCAGAGGGTCACCAGCAGCCTAACCGACTATCAGGTCAGCATCGCGGAGTACGTCGACTATGCCTTCTACAAGGACTGGCCCATGCCAGACTTCGGCACCGAGACCGACCCGAAGGGCAACAAGCTACTCTGGGGCCACTGCCACGCCAAGTACCACCCGTGGAACAAGATAACCGTGCCAGACATCCGCGGCAGGAGCGTCAAGTTCGAGGAGGGCGGCAAGTACAGCTGGGTGACGCACGTAAGGCTAGTGTGGAAGGACGGTACGATAACCCCGTTCGAGGTCGGCCCCTACGCTAGGCTGCTAGTGACAAGCACCTACGCCTATAGCTTCGGCGCGCTAGGCGCCAGCTTCAAGAGCGACGGCAACGGCAAGCTTACCGTCGAGCTTCCAAGGGCCTGCGCCGAGGGCCTGCCCAGCAGCGTCTGCGACCCGGTAACCTTCGAGTGGAAGGTGCCGCCCTTCAGCAGCACAATCTACAGGCTGTGGGCCAGGGCCTTCAACCTGCTGATAGACGTTGTGATAGCCTGGAAGAGCGTCGAGGAGGGCCTGTCGCTGCTCGCACAGGGCAAGAAGGAGACGTCCAGGCCGTGGAAGGTGCCAAGCGGCATCACACGCGGCTTCGGCTTCGTAGAGGCTCCGAGAGGCACCGTGAGGCACTGGATGGTCCAGCAGGGTGGCCGCGCCCTCAACATCCAGATACACGCGCCGACAACCGGCAACGTCTCGCCACACGATAACCTCAAGACCTGCGGTAAGGCAGGCAAGACGGTCTACAGCCCGTTCGAGCAGGCAGCCCTCAACAGCTGGGTGACCGAGGAGCTGCAGCCTGAAGAGTGGCAGGGTCTAGACTTCGTGAGGGCCATCAGGAGCTTCGACCCGTGCCTAGCGTGTGCAGCCCACATAGCGATATACAAGAACGGCAAGGAGGTCAAGAAGATAAAGAAGGTTATAACCAACGTGCATTACAGCTTCTAACCCCGACCTGCATTTTTAACCTTAACGGCTCGTGCGCCGCACCATTCAAGACCCCGTCTAGTTCTCCCTCCTCCCGGGGCTGTGACCCGCCGCCCCACGGGCGCCGGGGCGGGCGTAGGGTTTCCGCCCGTCTCGGCGTACAGTCTCCGGGTTCACCCGTGGGGCGGCAGGGGAGCCCCGCCGCCCCTGTGAAGAGCCCGTTGTATGCTGAGGTTTTGTGATGATGGATGGCTGGCTTAGGGGCGGAAACCATCTTACTAGGGTTGGGTTGCGGCTAGCCGTAGGGTTAGTGTTTTGAGATTCCTGGGTTGTAGGCTTGAGGATGTCCCCGTGGCTAGGCGCGGGTCTGTTGTCATCATAGGTGCTGGTCCTGCGGGGCTGGGGGCTGCTGGTAGACTAGTGTGCCGTGGTCACGAGGTTGTGGTTGTCGATAAGATGCCTGAGCCTGGCGGCCTCCTGATATTCGGTATACCCGAGTTTAGGATTCCGAAGGATAGGGTTCGTGCAGGTGTAGCTGAGCTTCGCGAGGCGGGTGTGGAGTTTAAGACCGGTATTGTTGTCGGCAAGGATGTTAGCCTGGAGAACTTGATACGCGAGTTTGATGCTGTGTTGATTGCTACGGGTACCTGGGAGACTAGGAGGCTTAGGATACCGGGGGCTGAGCTGGAGGGTGTGTACGGGGCGCTCGAGTACATAGTGAACTACTTCCTCGCCAAGTATGGGTATAGGCCGTTGGAGAGTGTGCCTCCCCTCGGCGAGAGGAGTGTAGTGGTGGGTGGCGGCTATACCGCGGTGGATGCGTGCCACGTTGCCCTGGAGAGGGGCGTTAGGGAGGTGCACCTGGTCTACCGTAGGACTAGGAGGGAGGCTCCAGCTGGCCCCGAGGAGTTCAAGAGGCTTGAGGAGAGGGGTGTTGTGGTGCACGAGCTGGTCTCTCCGAAGAGGTATATCGAGTGCAGCGGGCGTAGGGGCCGCGTCTGCGGCGTCGAGCTGATACGCATGGAGCTAGGGGAGCCCGATGAGACCGGGAGGCCTAGGCCGATACCGGTGCCTGGCAGCGAATTCATACTAGAGACGGACTCGGTGCTCGAGGCTGTCGGGCTTAGACCCACTCCGCCCTTCGACCCGGGTACAGACCATGGCATAAGGTTGAACAGGGATGGCACCATTTGGACCGACGAGTTCTTCAGGACTAGTAGGAGGAAGGTCTTCGCAGCCGGGGATGTGAGACACGGGCCTTCAAAGATAGGCCCAGCGTTGAAGAGCGGCATCGACGCCTCACAGTGGATACATAAGTATCTGGTTGGCGAGCTGAAGGGCTGGCCGGGGCTGTGAGGACAAGTCGGTGCGCCGACGGGTGATGTGAACGGCAAAATCCGAGCCCGCACTACTCCTCTCCCTCCACGGGCTCGGCGCCCAGATACCTCTCTGCTATCTCGTCGACCTCATCCTCTCCCGCCTCGCGCCACCTCCTCCGCGTCAGCTCCTCTATCCTCCTTGCTGCCTCGACGACCTTCCTCGCGGGAATCCGGATGTAATCCCCGTCGTCATACTCGATGAAGACGGCGAACCTCTTCCTAGGAGGGTCCAGCACGACGTGGATACATGGTAGCTCCTCGCACTCGTACCTGGGCAGCCCCCTTCGGGGCACACTGGACATGGTGGTGCACCTGGTGCGGTCGGGGTGGGACCCAGCCGGTCATCCGGGAGGGGGCTCTCGGCCCCCGGTCGCCGGCTGGAGCCGCGTTCTAGGGCTGTACTAGCGTCTCCTTTTCAATCTGCCTCTTTACGCGCAGTTTGACCCAGGGCGGCTCGGCGGGTATATACGAGAATATATTGTCGGCTATGCTCCAGTCCGTGAAGGCTAGTAGTCCGTGGCCGACGAGCTTCCCGACGGCCTTCACGGCCAGGTATGCCGCTAGGCTGCGGGGTGCTTGTGCAACACCCTGGTATAGGCCCCGCAGCAGCTTGTACAAGCTCTTCAGCTGCTGAGGCGTCTCTACAACCATTACGCTCCTTCCGCGTCTCCTCTTGACCCCCTCTGCCAGCTCTTGTGCAAGCCTGCCAGCCATGACTATCAGCGTCTTACCCGAGTCGAGGCGGACCACGGGCTCGTCGCGGGTGGCGGATGCTATGGCAAGCGACTCTAGGAGCCGCGCGTCGCCGTTGTAGGCTTCGGGCACTTGTATCAATCGTAGACCCTCTGGCCCCCTGGAGGTCGCCACGATGTTGAGCCTGTTTGCCGGTAGGCCGAGGGTCTTGACGGCGGATGAAAGCCAGTCGAAGAAGTTTAGCAGCTTCTCGGGCTCCACTTCCGCCGAGAGGTTCGACACGAGCCTCGCCAGGTATGCTGCGCCGCTGACGAGAAAGCCTACGATAGAGGCGACGAGGAGGCTGCCTCCCTCCGGCGCCCCAGAGTAGAGTGTTATAGCGAATGCTGCAGCGGCTGCCGCCAGGCCTAGGAGTATGTGCAGCAGCGCCGACCCCGAGGAATACCGTGGAGAGGTGCAACTAGTTTAGTGTTACCTGCTTGCGCTCCACATGTGTATTCTCCCATGGATGCATGGCTGGGGCGCTATTGTGGAGTGTAGCGTGCGGCTTCCTCCCCTATCTGCAGGCGAGCTTGAAGCTAGGCTCGTGAGGGAGGCTGGCGTCCCTCCATCAAGGCGTGACGCTATAGAGGCTCTCCTGGATAGCGTCGAGGAGCTCCTATCATCCGAGGAGCCTGTCGTCGTATTCATCCTCGGCGAGTGGGGCGAGGGTAAGACCGCGGCGTGGTACGCGTACGTCAAGCCAGCGCTCCTCGAGCGCGGCGTGAAGGTGTTTGAGGTTAGGGCCGGGACCCTCTGGGAGGCCGTAGAGAGGGCATCCTGGATAGCGTCTCCCGCGTGGAGGCTGCTTGCCGCGCTCGAGGCCGTCGTGAGGGGCGGTGGTGTGGCCGGCGACTACCAGAGGGCGGTTCGGAGGCTCCTGGGCGGCGAGAGGGCCGTCGTGTTCATAGACGAGGTGGAGGACCTGGTGTACCGGAGGGGTGGCATAGAACAGCTGCTCGAAGCGATACACGCCATTATAGACGGGGAGGTGGGGCTCCGGATAGGCTTCTACCTCGCCGTCTCCCCGACAGCGTATGCAAGGATAGCAGCGTGGAGCGCATGGAGGAGGCTCCGGAGGCGCATACGCCTCGTGGAGCTGAAGCCTCTCAGGAGGAGCGAGGTTGTACAGGCGTTGAAGGCTATGCTGGACTACTCGTGCGGCGGCTGCATGCCAGTCTCCGACCCCCGCCTCCTAAACGCTGTAGTCGCAGCCTCCAAGGGTAACCTCGGGGCCCTCGCCGCCTATCTGCGTAGAGTGTTGGCAGCGTGGAGTAGGAGGGGCTGCAGGCCGCTGGGGGCGGACGATGTCGCGAGGATACTCTCCGAGCCTATACCGGCGGGTCTTGCAGCCGGAGGCGTGGACCCCGAGAGGCTCAGGGAGGTTGGCGAGGCTGGCCTCCTGGTGTTGAGCGATGAGCCTGGCGGGGGGCTGGTTGAGGCGAGGATATGCGAGTATAAGGGCGGCGTAGGCGACAACGTGTGGTTCTGGCGCGACGGCAGCATAGTGGTCGTGGATGGTGGATGGAGGAGTGAGGCGGAGAAGCTGGGCTGGAGGCTTCTCGAGTGTAAAGGCGAGGGTCGTAAGGCCTACGTGTTGAAGCCGAGCATATTAGCTGGCGTCTATGCAGAGAGTGGTGGCATAGCATCCTTCATACTGGACCCGGGTGTTAGGCTGGAGGCGCTGCGTGCAGCCTATCGCAACCCGAGGCTCGCCGTCCGGGGGCTGGCGTCGCTCCTATGCATCAGCCTAGGCTGCGGCTCCTGCCGCGCTGGCGACGGGTATGCGGTGCTGGAGTTGAGGCTCAACAGCCTCCGCCTCCGCCTGGCGATACTAGGGGAGGGCGGCGCGGCCAGCGTATCGGCGGTGGCGGGTTACAAGCCTCATGCGGCGATATGCCTTGGCGGCTGCGAGGGCGTGCCCTGGAGGAGCGTGAAGCTCGAAGTAGACCCGGTGTGGCTGTTGAAACTTGGCGCCCTCGGGTACGTCTCCCGGGAGAACTGTAAGCCGGGCGGCGTCGACCGCGACGCCCTGCTGGCTATGGCTTCGAGGCTCACCGTCGACTACGGGCTCGTGGATAAGATGCTCGAGGCGCTGAGACGCCCCTACCCGCTCATAGTCCCTCGGTTCAGGCTCCCGCCGGGCGTGGGGCCAGAGGCGCTGCGCTGCGTGCTACACATGCTTTCGTTGCTCGTCGAGGCTCCCGAGGAGAGCGTCGCCGAGAAGGCGTCTAGGCTTTGTAGGCTCTCGGGTCACGCGGCGCGAGTGGCGCTGCGCGCCCTCGTCTCCAACGGCGTTGTCGCAGAGAAGGATGGCGCGGCGAGGGTTGCGTTGTCTGACGTCGAGAGGGGGATACTGGAGGTGCTGAAGGGGCTTGGGGGCGTGGCGAGGCTGGAGGAGCTGGAGGATAGGCTGGTGCCCGAAGGCTCGTGGGACCGTAGCCTCCGCCTATGGGTGCAGATTCTCGCGTGGAAAGGGTGGCTACACGCCCCCTCTAGGCCCCGCCCCTCGAGCCGCGTGAGGATAGCGAGCATGGAGGAGCTCTACGAGGCGGTGGCGGGTGTCGAGCCTCCCGAGTGGGCGTCGAGCCTAGAAGATTGCGGGGATGACGAGACGTGTAGAAGGGCTTGGCTGTCCGCCCTGAAATGGTATGCCGGTAGAGTGTTGAGGAGGGAGAGTGAGCGGAAGGAGAAGGCTGCGGCCGCCGGGGGCGTTGCAGTCGGCACGGCTATGGCTGAGCGTGTGGAGTCTCAGCTCGAGCAGGTATCCGAGTCTCTCGTGGAGCGGGCTGAGCGCCCCCAGCAGGCGGTCAGCGGGGCTGCTGAAGTCGAGCGGGAGCTTGGGCTCCTCGAGAAGAGGCTTGTAGAAGCGCTTCTAGTTGCGCCTGCAGCCCGTGAGGCTGGCAGGCTGGAGGAGCTTGCAGCCGGTATAACTGAGGCTAAGAGGCTGGCGGTGCAGGGTAAGGTAGATGACGCGCTTGTAGTGCTAAGCGACGTCCTTGTATCCATCGGCCGGGGGCCTGACGCGCTTCTAGTAGAGGCTGCGAAGACTCTAGACCCGGAGGCCTACGAGGCGGTGGCGACGCTCATAGAGAACGGGTACGCCGCCAGAAGGGCCCTAGAGAGGCTAATCGCGAGGAGCTCCGCGAAACTTGTGAGACGGTCGCTGAAAACGGCTCTGGCGAAGCTCATATACTCAGCCACAACCCTCGCCTAGGATTAGCTCCACGGCGTCAAGAGGAGTCTTGGCCACCCTGCCGCCCGCAGCCCTGACTACGACGCTGTCCATCGGGTTAACCGCGACTCCACCCCCTGCCACCATCATCATCGGAGCGTCTATCCTCGAGTCGCCGACGACGCAAACGCTGCTCCGCGGCACCCCGAGCATCCTGGAGAAGCGTATAACCCACCGGTGTTTAGCATCAGCCTCTACTTCAGGGACGCCGCCTGGCACGAGCCTACCCCTCTCGTCGAACGAGAGGCGGGGCGCAGCCCATAGCCTCACACCCAGCTCGCCCGCAACCCTCTCGACCAGCAGGTCCACGCCCCCCGAGACGAACGCTACCTCGACACCCCTCCTTCTAAGACGCTCTATGGCGTCATAGGCGTCAGGCAGCACCGATACCCTCTCCTCGAGGATACCCCTGAGCATATCCCGGTCGAGCCTAGGCTCCGCCTCAAGCCAGAGCTGCGTATCCGCGAGCATCCAGTCACGGTAGCTTATCCTACCCTCCCAGTAGAGCCGCGCGTATAGCTCGGAGTAGTGTGTCGTCCCGAGGGCCTCGTGTATAACCCTCCAGCTGGACCTAACGTCCACGAGCACCCCGTCGACGTCGAAGATTACCAGTTTGAGGGTGGTGCCCATCCCCAGGAGGCCTATAGGAGGCGGGTCGAAGAGCCTGGGTAAAAACGGGATGACCGGTTTAGCCTACGCTGAGCCGTGATGAGGGGCTTTCCAGGGACCCTAGAAGAGGCGTCTCCTGCGCCTCCTCCTAGCCATCTCTCTTGCCATCTCGCGCTGCTCGAGCTCTATCTGCGTCTCTATCGCGATAGCCTTGGGCCAGTATTCTTCGAGAGCCTCCTTCATCTTCTCTGCGAGGGCGGTGTCGTAGCCAACCTTCTGTAGGAACTCGCGCCCATCGTTCGTTATCCTGAGCTTCTTCTGGGGCGTCGCTTCTATCAGCCCGAGGTAGAGGAGGGCGACGACGTCCTCGTGCAGGTCGCGGCTGTAGGGTGTGTCGCCGAGGGTGACAAAGTTGTAGCCGAGGTCTATGCCCTTCTCGGTCTTAAACCAGTAGAGGAGGTAGTTGAGCGTCTTCTCGAATATGCCGCCGCTCTTGGAGGTTATGAGGTCGAAGAAGGCGAGCAGGTTCCTCTTCCTAGTATCGTTCTTCACCTGGTCGAGGGTTATGACGGGCCTCGTTATGATGACAAGCTCCTTCTTGGTGCCAGCGACGGGCTCCTTCTTCTTCCTACCCGTTCCCACGAGGAGCCCCGGTTCTGCAGGACGCCGTGGACGGGTATAATGGGTGTGGGCGTTCCTCCAGCGACGCCGGGCTGTGAGGAGGGTAGTCCGGTCGAATGACCCTCGGGAGGGGTGATTAGGCCGGACCCTACCGAGCCCCCATGGTGTAGAGTCACGCGGGTTGTGATACTCGCGCTTGTCTCGGGCGGGGTTGACAGCACGACGGCCGCTCTCCACGCGGTCCACGAGTATTGCACGGAGGGCGTCGAGTGCTACAAGTACGCGTTGACGGCTGTCTACGGCCAGAGGCACTCTAGGGAGGTGGAGGCGGCGCGGGAGTTCGCAGAACGCTACGGCTTCAGGCACATTATCGTGGAGGTCGGCGGGCTTAGCGCTGAGAAGCTCCTAGGCCGCGGTGTATCCGCGTTGACCGATTCTAGCGTCGAGGTGCCCGAGTCCCTGAAACCGGGCCGCGTGCCGGTCACCTACGTGCCGCAGAGGAACCTAGTCCTCCTAGCCCATGCAGCCGCCGTGCTAGAGATGCTCATGGACGTCCACGATGCGGATATGGGCGTGCTGAGCGTGGGCTTCCACCGCAGCGACTGGGAGAGGGGTGAGCCCGTCTACCCGGACACGCGGAGGGAGTTTGTCGACGCGGTGGAGCTCGCAGCCAGCATGGGGAGCGGCAGGGTGTTTGAAGGGAAATCGGTTGTCAGGATTCATGCGCCGTTCATAGACAAGCCTAAGTGGAGGATAATCGAGTGGGGGGTACGCCACGGCATGGACTACTCGATAACATGGAGCTGCTACCGGGGCGGGGAGAGGCCCTGCGGACGCTGCCCCGCGTGCATCTCTAGGCTCCGCGCGTTCATGGCGGCTGGCGTCGAGGACCCCCTGACGCCCCTCTACGAGACGCTGCCGGAGTGGTACAGGGAGTGGCTGGAGGCTAGGAGGCGGTGTGTCGAAGGCGACATGGAGGCGTGCAGGAGGGCCGAGGAGATGAGCAGGCGTGAGAGAAAACCTTGAACCCGAAGACCATGCCGCCTCCGATGCGCGGGGTAGGCCATGCTGATAGTGTTCTTCCGGCATGGGAGGGCGGTGCCTAAAGAGGAGGCCGGCAGCGATGAGGCGAGATGGCTCACCGAGAGGGGCAGGTGCGAGGTCGAGGCGGTGGCGAGGCTCCTCCCTGTGAAACCGCCGGTCGTCTATACGAGCCCCTTGCGTCGCGCCCGCGAGACGGCCGAGATAGTGTCTAGGGTGCACGGTTCACGCGTCGAGGTTGTAGATGCTCTGGCGCCCGGCGCCGACCTCGGAGTATTGAAGAGCCTCCGTCTCGAAGACGGGGTTGTGCTTGTAGGCCACAACCCGGACTTCGAGGAGATGGTAGAGGCGTTGACCGGAGGCAGGGTTAAGCTGGCTGCGGGTGCAGCTGCAGGCGTGGAGGTAGACGAGAATCTGGCCGAAGGCAGACTAATCTTCCTCATACCGCCAGCCGCTGCGACACGGGTACACCCCTGTGGCTAGCCGTCATCCAGCCGCCTTGCTTTACGCGATAGCCGTGGCCTCCGCCCTCCTCTCGATGCTCTCCGCGGCGCTTGCAACACGCAGCCCTCTCTACGCAGCCTCCTATATCGTCTCGTCGGTGGCTGGCGTCGCCGCCGTGTTCACCGCGTACCTAGCAGTGACTCGGCCATCTTGGCTGCGGCTGAAGACTCGACGAACACGTTCTCGATGAAGAGGAGTGCTCTTGCAGCCCATACTCCAAGCACGCACGCCAGGTGCCTTGAAGGCCTCTCGGCGTTCAACACTATCCTCTTAGCCGCAACACCCTTCAGCTCTACACCCTCAAGGTCGAGTATGAGGTCGACGACGGGGGCATAGTGGCGTATAAGCTCCGGAGTCGTAGGCTCAATGTTAACCGCGAAGAGCTTGTCGAGGCCGGAGAGCTCCGCCTCTGGAAGCCTATCCTCGGGCAGCGCCACTATCACCCTCCGGTACCCCCTCCTCGCCAATGCTGCTATCAGGAGCTTAGCCTCCCACCGGTACCTCGCCACAATCAGCGCCGAGACGCCCCTAGGTATACACTCGGCTATCGCCGCCGGCAGTATCGCCGTACACTCAAGCTCGCCATCTCTCACCGCAAAAACATCCGTATAGCCGAGGAGCTGGGCGTCGCGCCCGTCTACAGAGTCGCAGATGTTGGCCGCCAGTACGCCTAGCACGTGGCTCGTGAACACGCCTCCATGCGTGAGCCTCCTAGCAGCCTCCATGAAAGATTCCAGCTCGTCCGGGTAGAGCGTATAGACGAGGGGCACAGCGTCGACGTTGGCCTCGCGGTAGAGGGTGCAGAGCAGCTGCTGGAGTAGCGCCTCCAGGCTCCCCCTCTCCTCGCCCACCACCACGTGCAGCCTCGTCAACGGCGTATACGGGCATCCTTGCATTCAAAACACGCTCCTCAACAGGCCGCCGTCCACGGGGACAACCGCCCCGTTTACAAAGCTCGCGGCTGGCGACGAGAGGAAGACGGCCACCCTCGCAACCTCCTCCGGCTCAGCAGCCCTACCCAGAGGCACCTCGCTCGCCATCTCCTTGAGGACCTCCTCGATGCTCACACCCTTCTCCTCGGCCCTCCTCCTGGCAATCTCGAGTATCCTCTCGGTGCGCGTTATGCCGGGCAGCACGGCGTTTACCCGCACGCCTAGCCTCCCCAGGTCGCGGGCCAGGCTCCTCACAAGCCCTGCCAACGATATCCTAACCACGTTGGAGAGTATCAGGTCGGGTATAGGCTCGCGTATGGCGACTGACGCCATGTAGGTTATCGCTGGGCTCCGGCCCTTCAGGAGGTAGGGCAGTGCATACCTGGTCACCCACACGGCGCTAAGCAGGAGGAGTCTAACCGCATACTCCCAGTCCTCGAGGCTAACCTCGGTGAACCTCCCGGGCCTAGGCCCTCCAGTGTTATACACGAGTATATCCAGCCCGCCCAGCCTCTCAGCACAGAACCCCACCAGCCTCTCAACATCCTCTCTAACCGTAAGGTCGGCGGTCGTGCCGTAAGCCTCAACGCCAAGCCTCCGGAGCCTCTCGAGAGCCTCCTCGACGTGCCTCTCCCTCCTAGAGGATATGCAGACTTTCGCCCCTTCAAGCCCCAGGAGCTTCGCTATAGCAAAGCCTATCCCGCGCGTAGAAGCGGTGACCATGGCCCTCGCGCCGCGCAATCCCAGGTGCAAAGAAGCCCCGGGTGGGGCGGCGGGCGCGCGGAGGTATTAGGAGTGAGGGTAGCCTAGCCCCTCTCGAGCTCCTTGCGTATAGCCTCTGCGACCTTCGCCAGCTCCTCGTCACCCGGCTTGCTCCTAGCGCACGCCATTATCTTGCAGCCGTCCCCCTCCCTCCTTGGTATCAGGTGTAGGTGCACGTGCATAATCTCCTGGCCAGCCGCCCTCCCAACGTTGACGACAAGGTTGTAGCCCTGCGCGCCTGTAGCGCGGAGCACGGCCGGTGCGAGTCTCGCAGCAGCCCTCATCATGGCTGCGAGCACATCCTCCGGGACGTCCTCGAGCCTCTCATAGTGCTGCTTGGGGACTATCAGGGTGTGACCCGGGTTTATCGGGTATATGTCGAGGAACGCGACGACCTTGTCATCCTCGTAGACCTTATGGGCTGGCACCTCGCCCCTCACAATCCTACAGAATATGCAGCTGCTCAACCCTGCCCACCCTAGTGCGGCGGCTCAGTGGGCTCCTATTCTTCATCCCTCCCGTGGGAGGTCGCGCCCGCCACACTCGTCACAGCCGCCCTCCATCCTCCGCTAGGTTCCCGCTCCCTCTTTCTACTAGCGTTGCGGCACAGCGCACCCGGGGAGAACCGTGGCATATACCCTCGAGGACCTCGCGGAGATAATGAAGGTGCTTGTCGATGCCAGCGTAAAGGCAGTGGTTATAGGCAGTACTGTTGTGCAACTCGAGCTCCGGAAGAAACAACTGGAGGAGGATGTAGACCTGTTCGTAGAGGAGCCTAGCCCCTTCATCGAGGAGGAGTTCTACAGGAGGCTTGCGTCGGAGCACGGGTGGGGCGTGGGGCAGACGTGGATAGGCACACCATCCCTCATAGCGCGGAGGGGCGGCGAGGATATAGTCGTAGAGCTATACGAGAACATCTACGACTTCTACGTGCCGCCGGAGCTCCTCGAAAGGGCGCCCAAGAAGAACATTCGGGGTGTTCCGGTCCGCGTCCTCCGCCTTGAGGACTATGCGCTCCTCAAGGCTAAGGCGGGGCGCGACGAGGACATGGAGGACCTGGAGGAGCTTGCAATGCTGGTTAAGAGTGGGAGGCTGCGTTTCGACAGGAGGCTCGTCCGGGAGAGCATCCAGTTCTTCCCGGAGGAGGACCAGAGGCTCATGGAGAAACGGTTGAAGAAGGTCGGGCTCATAGAGTAGGGTATAGTGGTGGGTGTTTTGTCGGGCTTCGAGCAGCTCCGCGACGCCTACCTATCCTGGCCCAGCCTCGCCAGGGACGCGTTGGCGGAATCCGGTAGGGTGGCCCGCGAGGCGCCCGGGGCCTACTCCTGCGTCGACGAGATAGTCTCATGTGGTGTCGGAGGCTCCGGCGTCGTAGGCGAGTATATTGCGAAGCTCAGCGAATACTATGGCGGCGTCCCCGTGACGGTAGCCCGGGGGATGGTTGCGCCGAGGAGGGTTGGCAGGAGGACGCTGGTGCTCGGCGTCAGCTTCTCGGGCGCGACGGTCGAGACGATAAGGTGCGTTGAGAGCGCCGCTGCACACGGGGCTAAGATAGCGGTCGTCACCGGAAAGGGGCCTCTCTTTGAGAGGGCGAGGGCGAATGGCTGGCTCACGGTGACGGTGCCCCAGGGGCCTGCAGCGCGTTCCATGTTCGCCTCTCTCTTCTACTCCGCTCTCGGCCTCCTCACCGGCCTAGGCCTACTCTCCGTGCCTGGGAGCGAGATAGACCAGTCTATAACCGCCCTTGCCGACGTTGGCATCGAGGATAAGGCGAAGGCGTTGGCCGAGAAACTGCAGGGCAAGAGGCTCATACTGGTGGCCAGCGGGTATGCGCTCTCACCGCTCTCACTCCGCACCGCGCAGGAGCTCGCCGAGAACTCGAAGAAGACCGCCATACCCGTCTACGCCCCCGAAGCCCTCCACAACTTCATAGAGGGTGTGAGGAGCATAGAGGCGCTTGAAGGCGTGGCGGTGCTTGCCTACAAGTGGCCCGGGTATACGGGCAAAGCGCTATACGAGCACCTCGTGAAGGTCCTGGCGCAGGCTGGTGAGACTCTGGAGGTCGAGATAGCACAGGCTGGCCTACTCCAGGCGCTCGCATGGGGGACGCTGCTCGCAGGCCTCACTACGATACACCTTGCGAGGCTGGAGGGCGTCGACCCCCTGGAGATACCGAGGATAAAGGAGGCTAGGCGTGTCGCCGCGCAGCTATAACGGGCTCGGCAGCCTGGTTCAGCCCATCGGCGCTCCTCGGCACCTTACAAGGCTCCTCACAGCCCAGGTGAAGTGCGGCTCCCAGAGGCCTTTTTAGCTAGCAAGCCGGGCCTTTAACATGGCTGCAGAAAAGAGGGAGTATCATGGCAGACCTGGTCGCTGTTGTCGCGGCGTTCGTGGGTGGCGCGGTCGGCGGCCTGATAGGAGGCTTCATAGCCAACCGTTCGCGTAAAAGCGAGGTAGAGCTGCCCCCGATAGACCCTAAGAGCATAGCGGCCATGGTTGCTCAGGAGCTGGAGGCGAGCCTGAACGAGATACGTGAGAGCATAGGGAGTATAGGCGAGAAGATGGGCAGCATCGAGGAGACGGTCTCCAGTCTCTACAACATATTCGCGGCTTATCTCGGCGCGGCGGCAGCCTACCGTCCTGCCCGCAGGAGGCGAGTCACGGCGGCCCAGCAGGGGAAGACGGGCGAAGGAAAAAGCTAGAACCCTTTTCCTCCATATACGGTCGGGTATCTCGTCTTGAGCTATGAGGCTTCCTGCGTCTCCGCGCTGGTCTCCCGGCTGGCCGCATCTCGTCTAGCCGAGGCGGCTAGCAGATACGGCCTCTCTACAGCCGATGTTGTAGCCGCGCTCGTAGAGGCTGTGGCTTACCACCTCCCCGACGTCGAGAGGGTGATGAACGTCCACTGGTGTTGCGATAGGGACGCGTGGCGTGCGGCGATAACGGCGCTTCTCTCGAGCGGCTCGGCCCTCATGGAGATGCTAACGCCGATAATCAAGGCGATGCATGGAGAAGGCTACCTAGTACCATCTCAGGTCTCCTGGCTGGATGGGTACCGTGGCGTATCGTTTAGGCTTGCGAGTCTCGACCCGTGGCTGGATATTGTAGACTTGACTGTTAAGCAGGGTAGGCTGGAGGCCGTCTACACGTTCATCGTCGGCACGCCGGGCACAGTTCCGGGCTTCGAGGACGTAGTGGCAAAGCTGGAGGGTGTACTGGCGCCAGGGGTTGTATTACAGAAGGATGGTGAGGCCAGGCTGGTGTATAGGGTTGAAGCCGCTAAACCGGAGGAGCTGAAGCCCCTCGAGGACGTCGCGTCAATGTACTCGGAGATTCTCAGGGAGGCGGGCGTAGAATGGCTTGTTGCCGAGGTTGAACACGGCTACAGCCCCGAGAGGCACGCGGAGCTCTCAAGGCTGTACTACCAGCTTGGGGGTACAACGCAGGACCTAGCCGAGGCTACGGTGGATACCCTCAGGTCGCTCGAAGAGGCTGTAAAGATGCTCGTCAAGAGGCACGAACTCGAAGATATAATAGATGATGCTAGGAAGGGCGGGTGGAGTACAAGCCTCCTAGAGGATGCCGTTAGGAGGCTCACCGGGCTATACCCGCAGCTCATAGCGGCTTGGAGGGCGGCGCTAGAAGCCTCGACCGCTCTACAGGAGAATAGGCTTACGGCCGACGACCTTAGAGGCCTAAGGAGGAGCGTTGAACGCGTATTGCGAAAAACGGGCGTATTCTAAGGGCGTGTGCCGAACGGCCTCAACCTATTATCTTGACCGGTATAGGCTCCTGTGTCGCCACGATGTTCGGCTTCTCCTCTACCTGCTTCTCCTCGCTCTTCCCGTGCTTCTCCTCCTCGCCTATCGCCTCAACGGCCCTTATCTCGAGCTCCTCCAGCCTCTTCAGCATATTGTTGATATCGTCTATCTCCTTCTTGACCTTCTCCTCGTGGTCGTTGAGCTTGTCCCACGCCTTGTTGTAATCGTCCCTGCTGAGCTCGCCGGCGTACAGCGCCATGCGCAGGTTAACCCTCGACACTTTGATGGAGTCTAGCTCTGCCTCGAGCGTGCTCTTCCTCCTCTTCATAAGCTCCTTGACCTTGACCATCTCGTCGCGGAGCCTCTTGATGCTCGCCTCAAGCTTCTTTGCAAACTGGTCGTATATCTCGCGTGTTATCTCCCCCTTCCTGTGCATCTCCTTCACAGCCTCAAGCTTCTTAACCGCTTTGATGTACTGGGTTGCAACCCGCTCAGCGCTCACTTTCCACTCGGGCTTGAGTATCACAATGCCGTTCCTTATCTCGATGGCCTCGGGTTTATAGTCGTGTATCTTGCCGTCGCCAAACACGAGTATGGATACTCTCTCGACGTAGCTGTTGAAGTCGGAGGAGAAGCCCACCAGTATGCCGACCTTCCTCCCGTACGGGTCTAGCACGATGCTACCGACCTTGCCCTCCAGGTTGTCGGCGTAGAGTGCACGCACCAAACTCTAGGCCACCGTGTAGAGGGTGTGGCTGTGGGGCGGCCTCCCCGCTAGGGGCGAGTAATACTTTAGAAGAGTCTAGAGGTACTTGCGCGGGTCGGTCAGCCTTCCTTCCACCGCGGTGGCTGCCGCGGTATACGGCGATACCAGGTAGGTCTTCGCGGTCGGGTGGCCCGTCCTCCCCCTGAAGTTCCTGTTTGTCGTGAATACGCCCACCTCGCCGGGACCCAGGACGCCATAGTGGCCTCCTATGCAGGGGCCGCAGGTCCCCCAGGTGACGAGGCACCCCGCCTCAGTCAACACCTCGACTATGCCCCTGCGGAGGGCCTCCTCGTATACCTTGCGTGACGCCGCTATCACTATGCACCTGACCCTAGGGTGCACCCTCCTACCCTTCAGTATCCTGGCTGCAGCCTCCAGGTCGGAGAGACGGCCGTTGGTACAGCTCCCTATGAACACCTGGTCTACCTCCACGCCCTCCACCTCCCTCACGGGCTTCACGTTGTCGACGCGGTACGGTATGGCTACCATGGGCTCGAGCTCCGAGAGGTTATACTCGAGCCTATCGGTGTACTCCGCGCCCTCATCCGGCTCGAGGCGCTCAACATCTATCCCCAGGCTCTTGTAATACTCTATCGTCGTCTCGTCGGAGGGGAAGAGGCCGACTTTGGCACCCATCTCGGTCGTCATGTTAGAGACCGTCATCCTATCCTCGATGCTAAGCGTCTTGAGGGCAGGACCGGTGAACTCCAAGGCCTTGTAATTAGCGAAACCGGCTCCCTTATCGCCCAGCATCTTTAGGACGAGGTCCTTGGTCGTCACGCCGTCGGGTAGGCTCCCGGTTAGCCTCACCTCGACGGGCTCCGGCACGCGGAGCCAAACCTCGCCGAAGAGCGTCGCGTATGCGACATCGCTCGCACCCATGCCGGTGGCGAAGGCTGCTACTGCGCCACCAGTGTTCGTGTGGCTATCGGCGCCTATGACTACCTCACCCGGCCTAATCAGCCCCTCGTCAACTACAACCTGGTGCATTATGCCGTGCCCCACGTCGCGGAAGACGACGCCGTTCTCTAACGCCCACTTCCTTGTCTTCTGTTGCACCTCGGCGGCGCGCACCGTCGGAGGAGGCACAAGATGGTCGAACACCACTATGACCCTCTTCGGGTCGAAGGGTTTAGCACGCCCAGCCTTCTCCATAACCTCGATGACATGGTAGCCTGTCAGGTCGTGGAAGAGCACCTTGTCGACGCGAACCGTTACTATCTCGCCGGGCTCAAGCCTCCCGTCTATAACGTGCTTTGAGAGTATCTTCCAGGTTAGTGTGCCTTTCAACTCGGAGCCCGGAGGCGCAGAGCGAGTGGGAGGGGAAAAACCGGGAGGGCTAGCCTATCCTCGCGTAGGCCTTCACCGGCTGGTAGGGCTTCCCAACCGATATCATGAACTTGCTGAACATCTCGTAGTAGTGGAGCCTAAGCGTGTGGGCGAACGCGACTATAGACTCTAGGCCTATCACCAGCAGGTTGCCAAGCAGGTAGATTATGGAGCCGGCGGCGAGCCCAGCCATCATAGCCATGATGTAGAACCCGTACATCAGGCCGCTGTGCGCCAGGGATAGTGCGAAGATTCGCAGGAAGCTGATGGTGTTGCCCACGGCTATCAGCAGCAGGTCGAAGAGCTCCAGTGCAGCGTTGGCCAACGCGCCGCCGACGCTGCCGCCGTGGCGGATAACCTCCACCATCTTGCCGAAGAACGCCAGGAGGAGTCCGCCGTATATCAGCGCGGCTACTAGCGGCCAGACCGTGTTAACTACGGGTGCTAGGTACTGTGGGACGTGCACGTGGGCTATGTCTGCGGCGGCCTTGTCAAGTATATACGCTGCTACGCGTATCGCGTCGCCGGGTAGATACGGCAGGCCCGCCAGGAACGCTATGAAGACGCCGCCGAAGACGAGTATCTTTGAAAGGCCGGACGCTATAGCCTCGCCGGTCTCCCCGGCGACAAGGTAGTTGTAGAAGCCGAATATCGACGATAGCACTAGGAGTAGGGTGCCCAGCAGCAGCGCCACGTACATCGAGAAGTAGACCACCAGCGTCATCATACCGCCGGGCGTCATCACGCCAGCCACAAACTCCTTGGCCAGCGTCGGGCAGAGCTCCTTGACCGCCTCGATGCCCTTCTCGATTAGCAGCTCTTGCACGTGTGCGACGAACAGTGGCGTCGCGTACGGTGGCTTAGTGAACCCTAGGCTGCACCACATGTGGATTAGCAGCTCGCCGAGCGGCCATGGGCCGAAGAACTCGCCCGCGAGGAACCCGAATATCATTGACGAGATTCCGAGGTATACCAGCAGGAGCCCCAGCTGCCTGACGCCCTCGCCTTTCGCGAAGCTGCCGAACTGCGCCTTCTTCATCAGATAGAGGCCGAAGAGGAGGAGTACCAGCCCGTGGCCGAGGTCCGGGAACGCCATGCCGAATATCAGCGGGAAGGTTATCGCCATGACTATTATCGGCGATATCTCCCTCGGCCTCGGTAGACCATAGGACTCCAGTAGCGCCTTGAACGGCGCCAGCACCTTCGGCACGCGGATGACGGAGGGCGTCTCCAGCTCCTCCTCGACCCTCACGTAGCCCCTCTGCACTATCACGACGCGGTTGCCCGTCTCCCTCTGGACGGTCTCCGCAAACCTCCTCATGTCGCTGTGTGGCACGTAGCCGGTGAGGGCCACGAAGAACTTGGTGAAGGCTGCTGAGAGGAGGAGCCTCATAGCCTCCCTGACGGTCAGCAGCTTCGCCAGCAGCTCCTTTATCCTCGGGACGCTACTCCTAAGCTCCTGCTCCAGCCTCTGTTCGAGACCCTCGAAGTACTTGGCCGCCTTAGCGAGGTTCTGGGGCACCTCGGAGGGCAGAACCAGCGGCTTGGCGTCAGTCTCGCCAGCCAGCCTGTCGACAAGCTCCTCGTACTTGGCAGGATACACTACTATCACGAGCGCCCTCAGAGGCTCATAGTCCTCAACGACGGTGACGAGCACCGGCTCCTGCCTGGATAGCTCTATCCACCTCTCGACGTGCTCCCTCGGCGGTCTCAGGAGCCTGACGCGCAGATGCTTCATGCCCTTCAACTGGTCTAGGTCGAAGTCGAGCCACGAGTAGGCCTTCGCGACCTCAGCGGCCTCGTGGAACTCGGTGCCGGGCGTCCTAAGCTCGACGAGCCTCTTCAGCACAGGGTCCAGCTTAGAGTCAAGCTCCTCAGCCTCCCTGACAACCTCGGTGGCGGTCTTCTCCCAGTCCTCTACCCTACCCAGGCTAGCCTCGCCGGGCTCAGGGACCTCCCCGATGCTCTCAAGGTAGAGCTTCATCCTCGTGGCCAGGTTGTCTGCCTCGCTGAGCAGCCTCTGCAGCCTAGACTTCTCGGCTGCCTCCTCGGCACCCGGCACCGGCTTAGGGTGGAAGACGCCGGTCTTCAACGTCGCCGAGACGAGCCGGTGTAGCTCCTCCCTGGGGGCGAGTATCGAGACCTCAGCCGCCCCCCTCGTCACTATCAAGTCGCTCTCACCCTGCCGTCACTTATCCCGCGTCCAGGGCGACGCCCTCACAATATAAATGCGAGGCGGTCGGGTAGGCGGCAGGGGGCTTTATGGCGGAGAAGAAGATAGTCGTCATCGCCGACGAGTACACCGCGATACCCTTCAAGATGATAGGTGTTGAGGCCTACCCGGTGAGCAGCGGGGAGGAGGCGAGACGCCTCCTCGAGAAGCTAATCCAGAGGGAGGATGTCGGTGTCGTGCTTGTCGCGAGCGACTATCGCGACGCGGTCGAGGATATAATCGAGAAGGTTGCGAGGGAGAGGGGAGACCTAGTCGTAACGCTGCTCCCGACGCTCAAGAACCCCGGCAAGCCGGTTGACATGAGAAGACTTCTTCTCCAGGCGCTGGGCTTCGGCGGCTAGGGGGGCTAGCGTGCCGAGCGTCCGCCTATACGGCGACCCAGCTGCTGTAGCCAAAACGGCTGTCGAGGATGTCAGGAGCGAGCTCTCGAGAAAGTTCGAGGAGGCTCTTGACGGGGCTGTGAGGATTCTCGATGCTGCGAAGAACAGGGCGTTGGCGAAGATAGAGAGGGAGATTGGCGAGATTCTAAGGGAGGCCGAGGAGAGGGTTAGGGCCGAGAGGGCTACCCGGGAGGCCGAGCTTAGAGTCGAGGAGCTTAACGCGAAGAACGAGTGGATAGAGAAGGCTGTCTCAGAGGCGCTGAAGAGGCTGCGCAGCCATGTGGGCGACGAGGCCTACTCGAATTTCCTCGCGGAGCTCCTCCGGAGGGCTGCCGAGTCGCTTCGCGAGAAGGGCGAGATGATAATAGAGCCTACTAGCAGAGACCGCGACCTCATAGAGAAGCTCGTCTCTAGCCTCGAGCTGCCGGTCAAGGTGACTATATCGGCCGAGAACGTCGACGGCTATGGGGGCTTCATAGCCTCTAGCCCCGACGGCTCCATAAGGCTCGACTACCGCATCGAGTATGTGCTCGCCGATGTGATAGAGCAGGCGAGGGCGGCTGCCGCGAAAGCCCTCTTCGGCTGACGGCGGCCCTCCACCCCATTTTTGACGATATAGTGGAGCATTTCAGCACTCAAGACCCTCTTCATCGCAGAGTGCTCCGAGTGCGCGGGGTCATCACTCCAGTATACCCTTGCGCAACGCCTCCTCTAGAATCCTCTCCTGCGCCCGCAGCCTCGCCTGCTTCGCGGCTATCTTCTCTGCCAGCTCCTCTACGCTGTGGGCGAAGGAGTAGAGGCCGTACGGCGTGTAGTAGAGGTTGCTGCAGCTCCAGGATGCGCCCTGTAGGGCATCGGCTGGCGCCACCTTAGCGTATATCCAGTCGTCGTGTCTAGCCACGGCTATGAGGTGGAGCGTGTCTCCCCGTCGCGCTGTGAGAAGCGTGCATTCCCCGCCAGCCTCGTACACCGAGACCTTCTCGTAGACGCGTTTTGACGTGAGGAGCTCTGCGAGCCTGGCGGCCTCCTCGTACATGCGACGCCCCCGTATTGTAGGACGGCGCGGGTGGTTTTAGGAGGGGTTGGCGTAGGGCGCCGGGAGACTATTGACGGGCATGGTTGAGGAGCTCTTCGGGTTCAGGCCTAGAAGCGTGGTTGTATTCGCGCTGGGCGGTGGCGGTGACATTGTCTCTGCGGCGGGGCAGGCTGTGTGGCTCGAGGGTCGAGGGGTGCGTGTAGCGCTCGCCGCCATAGCCTGGGAGAGGTTCGTCGTCGACCCTTGCCCAGGCCCCCTCCGCCTCGAGGACTTTGACAGTGTGGAGGTTGAGGAGGGTGTGGTCGTCGCGCACGGCTCCTGCTCGGCGGTCCGGCTGTGCGGGTGTAAGGGTGGGGTGTTTGTGCCGCAGGTGTGTAGGGTCTCGAGGCTGCTCTCTAGGCCCGTGTTTATAGTCGACGTGTGGGGCGGCTCGTCTGGCATCTCGAGGTCCTTGGAGAGAGTCGCGTCGCTGACGGGAGCCGAGGCGGTGCTCGGCGTCGACGTCGGCGGAGATGTGCTCGGGGAGGGTTTCGAGGCCACCCTCTGGAGCCCCCTCGCAGACTCTCTGGGGCTGGCAGGGATGGTTGACGCGGGGCTGCCGGGCGTAGTGGCGGTCCAGAGTCCGGGTGCCGACGGCGAACTCCCAATAGGATACATCCTCGAGAGGCTCTCCGACCTCGCGACGGTCGGCGGGTTGAAGGCTGCGAGGCTGCTCTCGAGGCTCGAAGCCGGTGTCATAGAGGGGCTTGTCGCGGGGGGTGCCGTCACCGAGGCGAGTCTACTCCAGATACTAGCCCTCAGGGGTACGCGCGGCGTTGTGATGCTGCGCGGCGGTGCCAGGCGGGCGTGGCTCAGCCCCCTCCAAGCCCTAATCTTCTACCTGGATGCCGCTGCGTTGGCGAGGCTGTCTCCACTCTACCGCCTGGCGAGCGGGACGCGGAGCCTAGAGGAGGCGGTTGCAAGGATGAACGAGGCTGGCGTCTACACCGAGTACAACCTAGAGGAGGATATGCTGCGGGAGGCCTGCAGCGGGTCTACCCCCGACCCGAGGAGGGTGAGGAGAGCCGGAAGGGCCAGGCTGCTAGCGTCGCTGAGAAACGCTCACCACCAGGATTCCGCCGTCATAGGCTCTTAGC
>WAOO01000093.1 GCA_015521195.1 Pyrolobus sp.
GCCGCCCTCCTGGCCTTCTCTCTCGCCTCTTCGACGGTCTCCCCGGTTGCAAGGACGACCGCCATTCTTCTGCCCCGGTAGGTGACCGGCTTTCCGAAGACCCTCACGTCGACACCGGGTATCGAGAGGGCCTCCCTAATGCCCTCGACCCTCGGAGCCCAGACGTGCTCGAGCTCAGTGTACACCGCGTAGCTTGCCGCGGGCGTTACGAGCCTCGGCCTCGGCACCGGGAGGCCTACGGAGGCGCGGGCGTGGACTGCGAACTCGCTAAGCTCCATGCTCTTCAGCGTCACGAGGCCAGTGTCGTGGGGCCTGGGGGCGACTTCGCTGAAGAGGAGGCGGCCATCCTTAGTGTACAACAGCTCCACTCCGAATATGCCGACTCCGCCCAGCCCGTCAGCAACCCTCTTGCCTATCTCGACCGCCTTCTCAAGCAGCTCCCTGGGGCGGGTGGAGGGCTGCCACGACTCTATATAGTGGAACTGGCCGTACCTCCAGTGCTCGACTACGGGCATCGCGTCCGTCACGACCTTGCCACTGGGGTCCACGTACCTATAGGCTAGGACGGTGAACTCTGTCTCCAGCTGTACATACTCCTCTACTATGACCCTCCTCGAGGCCCCACGGGCGTGGGAGACGGCATACCTGTAGGCTTCTGCGACCCTCTCGCGGCCGCCCTCCTCGACCTTGACGTGTCCGTGGCCGCTGCTGCTCATCTCGGGCTTGATTAGACACGGGTATCCCACCTTCTCGCAGGCCTCGTACGCCTCATCTTCGTTCTCGGCGAACGCGTACCTGGTGGTGGGTAGGCCTAGCCTCTCAGCAGCAAACCTCCTCAACTCGACCCGGTTCATCGCTATCGCGACAGCCTCGGCGTTGGGAATGATATTGTAGCCCTCCTCTTCGAGCTCCCGGAGCGCGTCTATACACACAGCTTCTATCTCGGGTATCACCGCGGTCGGGTTCTCCCTACGGACTACCGCCTTCACGCCACCACAGTCCATGAGGTTCACGACGTACCTGCGGTGAGCTACGTGCATGGCCGGAGCCCAGTCATACCGGTCGACCACGACGACCTCGAAGCCGAGCCTCTGAGCCTCTATTGCAACCTCCTTTCCGAGCTCACCGCCGCCCAGCAGGAGTATCTTCACGGGCTTCGCCGATACGGCAGGCGCGGGTATGGAGTCGAGGGGCTCGGGTACGCCCAGGATTCCCCCGCGGCGGAGGCGGGGCCCAGGGGTTTAAGCCTCCGCGATCCCCCGCTAGTCATCACCGTATCGGCGCCCTTGGATTTCGTCATCGGCGGAGGCGGATGCTAAGCAGTATTACTAGCATGGCCGCCCCGAGTATGAGCGCCTCTACCGCGCTTATATACCCGAGGAGCAGCGCGTAGAACGCTAGGAAGAGGGTTAGCGTCGCGACGAGGGTCGCGTAGGCGCCGGACTTGGGCCGGAGGAGTATAACCGATAGCGTCAGGAGGATTACCATGAGGGTGAGCAGCCCTATCATCTCGTATGCTCCACGGTCGCCAGGCCGCCCATCCCTATTATAGCGTGGTTCTAGGGGCTGCGCAGCGGGGTTCCCCGTGGCGAGGGTGTTGAAGGGACGTGCGATAAAGATGGGTGATGATATCAACACGGATTTCATCATACCGTACCAGTATAAGGCGAGGACTAACGACCCGCGCGAGCTGGCAAAGCACGTCTTCGAGGGCCTCGACCCCGAGCTGCCTAAGCGTATCAGGCCGGGCGATATCGTGGTCGCCGGGAGGAACTTCGGGTACGGGAGTAGTAGGGAGCAGGCGCCTCTCGCGATAAAGGCTGCGGGGATACAGGCGATTATAGCCGAGAGCTTCGCGAGGATATTCTACAGGAACGCTGTGAACCTAGGCCTGCCTCCGGTCATAGCGCCCCGGGAGTGGATAGACCGTGTCGAGGACGGCGACATAGTGTCGGTCGACCTGGAGGAGGGTGTGGTGAGGGATGAGACTAAGGGGTTCGAGGCGAGGGTGAAGCCAATGCCGCGCTTCCTCCGCGAGATACTCGACGCGGGTGGGCTTGCACAGTACTATAGGAGGTTTGGAAGGCTCCCCTGGGAGTGAGCGCCTCGGAGCAGCCAGGGGACCAGTCACCGCTCCTCATGTACACCCGACGGCTCCTCACCGGCGCCGTGATTTCCCAGCGCCTCGGCGGCCCTTTTAGCGTCTCTAGCAAGGCCTCGCCTCAGCGTAGAGCGTGTCGTCGATGTACCTTAGGCAGCCGCGGCGGAAAGCCTCCCTGAGCTTCTCGTGCCTCGGGTCGCCGGGAGTCGTGTCGAGCAGAGCGTGTATCGCGGTCCCGGTGTCCACCGCTGCTAGGCAGTCACCGGGGTAGACGCCTAGGAGTTTCAACTGCTTCGCGACAATCGGGTATACTGCGCCCTCCTCGACGCCCCGGTGTACGCAGAGGCGTATCGGGCCATACTCGCGTATATCGAGGAGCGTCTTGGACTTGACGAGCCTCTCTATGCTCGCGACCGTCGCCTCGAAGCTCTGCTGGTATACCACGTCCGCGAGGCGCAGCACTATGTCGAGCGCAGACGCTAGGGGTATGGTTGCGAGTACTCCCCGCGACTCTAGCCAGGCGGCGATAACGGCGGGTATCCTCCTAAGGTCGCCGACCGGGAGCCTCCTGGTATACCTCGTCCAGCCTACTACCTCCGTCACCCTCCTCTGGCTCCTGCTCGAGGAGCGCAGATGCTCATAGAGCATCTCGGCTATCCTTGTCACCGCGGATTCGGGCGCCTCCGTCACCCTCACCCCGAGCGCCTTCCTCGCCTCCTCATCACCCTCGAGCATCTTGACTACAGCCTCGCGGTCGCCGGTAAGGCCGGGGTAGAAGGGGTCGAGAGTGGAGGCTATCGCATCCTCCACGCTCTTCTCGAACCAGTCGAAGAGCTTGATTGTGAGCATCCTCTCGGTCCTATTCTCCGCGTCCAGTAGCTCGGCGAGCCAACGGTCAGGGCCTATGAAGTCACCCTCCTTGTCGCGGTCGAGCCCCAGCCAGTAGCCCATCGAGACAGCGACAACACCCACGTCGCCTACTACGAGCACCTCGGATAGCATGCCGGCCGCGAGGGTGGAGAGACTGGCATCCCTAGATGCTACGACGGCAGCCCTGGTGAGACCCTGCGGCTTCTCACCCCTAGCTATGACTATGGACGGCGCCCTGAACTCGGCGCTGACCGCGAGAGACGCCTCGAAGCCAACCAGGATTGACGGCTCCTCTATAACCGCGGGCGGCAGGGGGTTCACGAGTATCCAGGAGCGTATACCCTTCCTTTGCAGCAGCGCCGATAGTATCGAGGAGGCTACCACAGCGTCGAGAGAAGGATATGCATATATACCTACATACCCGTATTCGCGTTCGATGACAGCGAGCTGCGAGACACCAGCCCCGTATAGCTGCCGTTCACGCTCACGCCTTGCCTTCTCGACGGCCTCCTCTATAGTCAAGCTGCTCCGCCGGGGGCTGAAGCCTACCCTACAACCATAGATATTATATGCACGGGCTACAAGTGATACCGGGTTTAGATTGTAATGGCTTGGTTTGCACGACGCAAGCGCGACCCAAGGGTCGACCTGGTCGCAGAGCTCGTGAGAGCGTACTACAGGGTTTACGGCAGGCCCTTGCGCAGCTCGGCTAGAGCGGCCGCCATGCTAGCTGCGCTAACATACATCAACCCTGAGACAGGGAGGGCTAGAAGCAAGCCTCTCAGGCTAGGAATAAGCCTCTACTTCGACCCGGCCACCGGCCTCATCCGGAGCGAAGAGGTAAGGGAGCTGCTCGAAGAGGCCGCCGAGGAGGGCCTGGTGAGCGTGAAGAGCGAGGTATGCCATGAGCCCATACCGGAGCTGTGCGACTCGCCACCATACACCTACGTCTACACTCCGGGTAGGAAGAGGCCGAGCATGCGCAACGCCAAGGCCGTGAAACTCATCGAGGCTGTAGTGAGGAAGTATGGCGGCATGGACCCTAGGACCCTGGCAAGGCTCGTGCTAGAGGCGCTAGGAGCGTCACCCGGCACGATACGCTCATCCTACCACCCAGTGCTGCTCGACGAGCTTGCAGCCTAGGAGGGCTCAGCTCATCGACCCCTCTTCACACCCGGGCTTAGACCCGGGTCGGTCTATGTCGGCCTCTTCACGGCCCATAGCTGTACTCGTCTCGGCTAGGCCCCTTGAAAACCTGGAGTGCTATGCCCGGGTCGTCGCCGTAGGCTGGAAGCCCGCGCACCCCGAGCACGTGTATATCGCGGAGGGCGAGTTGACCAGGAGGAGGCTTGTGGAGCTTCTAGTGGCCGTCTCGTCGGGCGTTGATGCCGTGTACGCGGATTGCTCCGCCTTCGAGTATAAGCCTGTTGGGGAGGCCCTCCTAGTGTACAGGTGGCTCGTGGACGGTCTTAGACTAGTTGCACCTAAACCCTGCTGCAAGGAAATACCGATGGTCGAGTGCGGCGACCTACCTTGCGGCTAGGATGTACTCGTCTCCGCCCCAGACGTCCGGTATGACCGGCGTCTCCAGCACCAGGCTGCCCTTCTCGTCGTAGATGCGGAAGTACGCCGGTATAGGCTCCCTGATGTCACTCGCCGGTATCTTGGCAACACCGTACCTCGATGTCACGGCACGCGTGAACGGCCCGTTTCTAAGCTCAACGCGGTAGCCGTGGGGCACGCCGCGCACTACTATATCGTCTCCGAGGCGGGTGTAGAGGTTCTCGCGGGGTACCGGCCCGTAGTCGCCGCTGGGGGTCACCCAGCCGAGGAGTATACGGGCGAAGACATCGTGGTTGTAGTAGAGGAGGCGGAGCTCGTGCAACCCGCGGTCGAGCTCCATGGGCTCGCTCATATAGTGGGTTGGGGGCTGGTCGCGCCAGGCGTCTATAACTAGGCGCCCGTCGAGCCAGAGCTTAGCACCATCGTCGACTATGATGAAGAACCTGTAGACGCCCGTCTCGGGTATGTAGACGAACCCCCTCCAGTCTATCATGTAGTTGTCGGCTGGCACGCCGGGCGCAGGCGAATCATCCCATATGAAGTCTATGGGGCCGTGTATCTCCTCACGGATTGGCCTAGCCTCCTCGGGTATACGAGGGTCGGGCGGCGACTCGCCGCTCCACCGGTAGAAGCGGGCGTAGAGCCCGTGAGCCTTCCCGCTCCTGGTCCTCACGAGGACTAGTTTCGCGAGCTTAGCCTGCTGCATAGAGTGGCAGCCCCGTACCGGGTGTCTGTACCCGCGGAGAAGAGGGTGGAAAGCGGGCTGGTAACACGCTCACAGCTCCCGCGCCATTAGGTAGGCGTCTTCACCGTCGGCATAGTACGCCTTAATCACGTGTATCTTGCGGAAGCCCAGCTTCTCGTAGAGCCTTATTGCAGGCGTGTTTGACACCCGGACCTCCAGGTACACTTCGCGCGCACCATACCTCTCTCGCAGACTCTTCAGAGCAGCCTCCATCAGCTTGGTTCCGATGCCCCTCCTCCTGTACTCCGGCATCACAGCGAGAGAGATTATGTGACCCCTTCGGATGAACCCTTTTACTATCAGGCCGAGGCCGTACTCGACCCTGGTCATAACGTAGCCGACAACCTCTTCCCGCCCGTTCTTCGGGGCAACAGCGACATAGAAGGCGTCCCCCCACTTGGACAGATGCTCCTCGAAGTACCAGTCCGGGTAGTTCTCGGGGAGGCAGGCGCGGTTGACCCTAATGACTCCCGGCAAGTCCTCCCTCCTAGCCTTGCGTATCACAACGTCGCCTATCCTAGCGTATACCTCTTGTTCTACGCCGAGTCCCAACCACTAGCCCCAAAGTTGTAA
Organism: Pyrolobus sp.; assembly: GCA_015521195.1. Taxonomy (GTDB): domain Archaea; phylum Thermoproteota; class Thermoprotei_A; order Sulfolobales; family Pyrodictiaceae; genus Pyrolobus. The sequence continues at coordinate 5,853 of WAOO01000093.1, forward strand.
GGGTGGCTGCTCCAGCCTCTTTATCCTAAGCCTCTTGACCACCGAGTAAGCCTTGTCTACGAACGCGTCTATCTCGCTGGGGCTGACCCCCCTCTCCGCCGCTATCTTCTTCACCTCGCGCTCGACGAGAGCATAGCGTTTAAACGTCTCATTGAGCCTCCTCCAGGGTATACCCTTCAACGCCTCGGCAATCCTCTCGTCAAAGGGGACTATACCGCGGAGCATCAGAACGGCGATAATCGGGTAGCCGATATAGCCGCGGAGCCGTGTACCGTTATCGTCGCTGTACGCTACGCCCCCCTCAACATCGACATAGACGCGGTATACTCTGTCCCCCTCGCTGCTCACAACCCTAGCGGCACGACACTCTCTATCAAGACACTCGACTCGCTTATCAGCAATCGCGCCCAGCGCCTCAAGTATCTTGATGCGTGGGGGTGGACGCAGGTACACGATACAGCCCTCACGAATAACCAGCTGGGGGAAGGTTCTTAGCGCTTGGTGGCCGCGGATTCAGGGTCGCTCCACCTCTCCGCATCGCTCGGCACGTCCCTACCTCCACATCTCCGCGGCCATAGCTATGTACCACACAGAACCCCTTTATACAGGGCTGTTAGAACAGCTCTTCGAGCCCCTCTTCTCCAAACTCTTCCGGCGCTCCACCGAACCTCTCTGCGAGAGCCTCGCGGAGCCGCCGGAATCTCTCTTTTATCGTACGCCGCAATGCGAAGAATATCGCCGATATTATCAGTATTATGAGCGTCAATAGTATGTACGGTAGGAAGTGGAGTATGTAGAGTATGGGCGAAGGCCTGATAATTAGTCTTACTGTCGTCGTGCCGGTCACAGCGACCTTTTTCACAGCTGTGAATGTCACCGTAGCGAACATCGAGTGCACCGGGTAGTAGGCGGTGAAGGTGTAGTTGCCGGGCAGCAGCTGCACTATCGCTGAGCCATCCTTCCCCGTCCTCACAGTCTTGTTTACCTTCACGCCGTCAAAGGCCGTGCCGACCACCGAGACTGTCACGTTTCGTAACGGTTTACGCTGCAGATACACTCTAACCTCGACGGGGAATGTAACGGGTGCTAGGTTCAGCGTTACAACCATATCATGGTTCAGTATAATCTTCTTGACTATGCGCCTGTAGAACCTTTCCTCAACAGTCAGTGTGTAGTTGCCGAGCGGCAAGGTTACGGGTGTTCCAGAGTAGAAGGTTGTCCTGTAGCCCGCTGTCACCGCGACTACTTTCACCCTTACCGGGCGCCCGGATGCAATGTCGATAGTCCTGACTAGCAGCTTATACTGGACGACGCGGAGCTTTACCGTGATAGCCTTTGCTGATGGTACTGTGAAGCTTATCGTTGTTGGCTGGTGAAGCGGCACTATGAGCTTTGCTCTGTAGGTGCCCCAGGGTAGTTTCAGCAGCACTCTCACCGTCTTGGCCTTCGCAGGTATCATCTTGTGCACGGTGAACGTGAGTGTAACGCCGTCGGCTGACCGCGTTAACATGATATATGCTGTCGCGTTGCGGTGCAGCGGCTTCTCGAGCACGAGTACTATGAGGGTATTGTAGAGTCTCGGTTTCAACGCGAGTTTTACCGTCTCCACCGTCGGGCCTCGGATTCTACGCGGTATTGTGAGCCTCTGGCTCGCATCTAGATAGTGGGGTGCGGAGGCCCTCACCGTATAGTTGCCTGGCGGGAGGTAGAAGGGCATGAAAGGCTTCACGGCTACAACGGTAGGCCCTTCGCTGACGTAGGCTGTTGCGTTTCGGAGAGGCCTTCTCGTGTCATAGGCGTATACCTCTACCTTGACGCGCGCACAGTACGGCTTGACGACAATTTTGTATGTTACAGGGGTGGTGTTAACCTTTAGCGTCGTGCTAGCCGGTCTATAGCCCTCTGCATAGACCGATACGTTGTATACGCCCGGCGGCAGGTCCAGTGATGCGCAGCCGTCGGACCCCGTTGAGACAGTCTCATAGAGGCCGAAGTCCGATGCCACTCTTACCGTCGCGTTCGCCACTGGGCCGCGGTCGAAGCCCCACCCCTGCGGGTCACCAGCGCTCCACACGCATATCCTGACCCGCGTGAAGCTAATGTTGATGGTTAAGCCGGGTGGGTCGTCGAGAGCCGCTATCCTGCACTCGCCCCGGTTGAGCACCTTGAAGTACTCCGAGGCCCTGCCTGCATACTTGCTCACGATGTCAACCCGATAGACGCCCGGTGGGAGGGCTATGGTGGTTGGGCCTTCGACCGTGTTTCTCACTATGAGCGTCTGGCCTTCGAATACATCCCTACACGCGCCTGCAACGCACGTTATGTTTGCGGTGAAGGGCACGTACGCCGAGGTCCCATTTGGATAGATTACTCTCACTGCAAGAGGCACCGCATAGAGGGGCGTGAGGAGCTTCTCCACGTTAACCATGTGTATCGTGTCCGTGGTCGCAGCGGTAAACCACCCGTAGGCGTAGTGCAGCGCTACCGCGTTATCGGCCGACACGCCCACCAATAGTATCCAGAGGTGCCTGCCGTCCGAGAGCCTCACAAGGTGGAGCGTTAGCCTCCCCTGCCCGTCGGTGACTGCCGCCAGGACGTAGTCGGGGTTGCAGCTGCCGCTCGTAAAGGAGAGCAGGTTTAGCTGCCCTGGTAGAGGGATACTCCATAGTATCTTTCGTTTCGTTGCGTTATACTCTATCAGCTGGAGCCTCGGCTGAGGGGCAGTGAGGTATGCTACGATGCGAATCGGGTTAGACCCGGGAACTATCAGCGCCCTTCCAACGCTCGTGACGTTTAGCTCTCGCACTGTGCTCAGCGACGGGTTGTACCCGGGTGCAAGGATTAGCACGAGCCTCTCCTGCTGGTCGAGTCCCGCTATGACGAGCAGGCTTAAGCCGGGGTAGTAGCGTGCGTCTAGCAGCTGATAGCCCCGCGCCACTATCCACGAGTGATTCTCATAGTAATTGTAGACTACGAGTACATGGCTGCCTCCCGAAAGCACATCCTCCACTATACCGTAGAACATCCCATTGCACGAGACGAGGGGCTCGGCGCGCTCGACGCTGCCCCCGGTTAGGTTCGAGGGGAGCGTCTGTCTGACGCCGAGTATCAGGTTAGGATGTAGGGGGTCAAGTACGTAGAGGGTGCCGGAAGCCGTGAGAACGAGGAGCCTTTTGAGGGGCTTGCCCGTCGGCGTGTAGAGCTGCGGCATATAGGCTAGGATTATCTTTGAGTCGAACGCCGACAGCATCCAGGCGTTGATGCACTCGCGGCCACAGAGGCCTATGCCGAAGAGAACCGTGTCCTTTGCGAGTCCGCCGTAGCCCGCCGCGAACCCCGGGCGCACGGGCTCAAGCCTATCGACCACGAGTCTAGTATATGCCATGTCGCGTGGAACGGGGTTCTGTATCTCTCTCTGCGCGAGCCCCCTAGGCGCGGGTAGCAGGAGGAGGTAGCTGTTGCTGAGCGCGATCAAGACGTGGCCCTTATCCACCGGAAGCGCGTCTAGAATCGATGCGCCCTGCACGAGGCTAGGGTGGAGCGTGTAATTGTAGGGCGTATAGGCCACCGGTAGTACCTCTGGGCAGAGCACCTGAACCCCGCCTGCTGCCGCATGCCACGCGTTTAGCGCTAACACCAGTAGAGACGATACCAACACTAGCGTCGCAAGCGTGCCTCTCATGACGCGCTTAACCGTTAACATGTCACGGCCTCCACTGTTTTTTAAATACCATTCGTGGAGTGTCTAGCCGGAGTCTGAAAGTAGGTATCACGAGCAGCACGAGGGTGCAATGATGTCCGAGCGTTGCATACCCGAGGAGGCTAGGGAGCTGGTACAGCTTGACGAGAGGCTATTGGACCTCCTCGCCCTGCTCTACGAGGGCAAGAGGATAAACGTCTCGACCGAAGTAGAGCGCCACGTGATAATCTTCGAGTTTAACGGTGTAAAACTGACCCTCGACGATGTCAAACCGCTCGAGGAGATGGCACTCGCCTCGAGGAAAGTCGTCGACCGTGTACTCAGGTGCCCCAAGTGCGACTATAGGGAGCTTGAAGTCAAACTCCTGTGCCCGAACTGCGGCTCAACAAACATAGAGAAGGTTAGGATTATACAGCATCGTATATGCGGCTATATAGACCTTGAGATTAACTTCCGTCGAGACGGCCAGATGGTATGCCCCCACTGCCATAGCCCCATCCTCTCGGAGAACGATTACAGGGTTCTCGGCACACTCTACTACTGCTACAACTGCCGCACCCGCTTCCACGAGCCGGACGTCATACTCGTATGCAGGAGGTGTGGTACACGCTTCCGCCCGGCTGAGGGGGCCTACAAGCCGGTATACGGTCTCGAGCTCACCGAGAAGGCTAGAAGACTCCTCCACGACGCGCACGACTTCCGCGCGGCCCTGTATAAGCTGCTCGAGGAGAAACACGTGGACTACCAGTGCAGCGCTAACCTGACCGGGAGAAGCGGCGTCACCTACGAGGTCGACTTCTACATTCCGAGTGTGAAGCTGGGCATAGATATTGAGCCGCGCATCGCGAGCCACAACGACGCGATATACTTTGCGCTTAAAGCCCGCGATCTCCACATGGCGGGCCACATTGATAGGCTGGTGGTTGTTACGAGAGAGGCTACGAAAGAGTCTATCTCGATACTGACTTCTAATCCGAACATAACGCTTCTCCTCGGAGAGGTCCCGTCGAGGCTCACGAAGCTGGTCTTGGACCTGCTGACCGGGAATCGGAGATAAGTCCTGGGGCCGCTGGAACACCGGGGTACACGCAGCGTGGCATTGAGGCTCCTCGAGGCGCTGAGACTGGGTGGAAGGCGCGGCGGTCGGAGGCGGAGAGTGGAGAGGGGGGAGCGGGTCTACAGTCTGGAGGAGGTCACTGCGCGGCTTGAGGGTGAGCTTGTAGAGGTTTACCCGGTTGAGGTTCCATTCTCTTACGTGGCGATAGTGAAGAAGGGCACCGAGCTTATCTATGTGCCTCTGGAGCCTCCGCTCAACCCCCGAGAGGCGCACGTACTACGCATGTTGAAGAGGCTGCTGCTCGAGGAGTTCCTGCCGCGTGCCGCCGAGGAGCTTGAGGGCCCGGAGCGTCTCATACTGTTACGCGCACTCCGCGAGGCTATACGCGAGTATAGAATCAGGCTGCCTAGGACCTCGCTCCTAAAACTAAGGTATTATCTTGAACGCGACCTCATAGGCTATGGGAAGCTCCACGTCCTCATGAAGGACCCGGAGATAGAGGATATCAGCGTGCCCGGCGTCCGGAAGTATGTCTACGTGTGGCACCGTCGCTACGAGAACCTCCGCACCACGATAATGATAGAGTCGCAGGAGGAGATGGACATGCTGCTCTCGAGGCTGGCTGCTAAGGGCGGCAAGCAGATCTCCGCCGCCAACCCGATTGTAGACTCGACGCTGCCCGAGGGCTACCGTGCGCACCTTGTCCTCGGGGAGGTGGCTTCCTTCGGAGGCACGGCGACCATCAGGAAGTATAGGAGTATACCGTTCACCATACTCGAGCTCGTGAAGCTGAAGGAGCTTAACCTCGAGATGGCCGCCTACCTCTGGTACCTCGTGGAGCACAAGAGGAGCGTTATTATATTCGGGCCGACCGGCGCTGGCAAGACTACACTGCTCAACGCCATAGCCATGTTCATCCGGCCCGAGATGAAGGTGCTGACTATAGAGGAGACGAGGGAGCTCAACCTACCCCACCCCCACTGGGTGCCCCTCGTCTCCAGGGAGGCCGCTGGCGCCGCGTCCCAGGTTACGCTCTTCGACCTAGTGAAGTCCTCCCTGAGACAGAGGCCGGATTACGTCATCGTCGGCGAGATTAGGGGTGAAGAGGCCTACGTCTTCTTCCAGGCTATCGCAACCGGCCACGGCGGCATGACGACTATGCACGCCGAGTCCACCGACGCCGCCATAAAGAGGCTCACGTCTCCACCGATGAACGTCCCCGTACACCACATTCCACTTGTCGACGCATTCGTCCATATCGAGAGGGTTAGGGTGCAGGGCAGGATAACGAGGAGGGTCATCGAGATAACGGAGGTGGCGGGCATCGAGGGCGACCAGCCGGTTCTCAACACGCTCTTCCGCTGGACTGGCGAAGCCACCGACACCTTCGAGAGGGTGTCTAGGAGCACTGCCCTAGAGCACATCGCCAACACGAGGGGTATACCGTTGGAGCTTGTGGAGAGGGAGGTTGCCGAGAGAAGGGCTATCCTCCAGGAGCTTCTCGAGAAGGGCATGCTCGACTACGAGAGCTTCGCCAAGACTATACAGGAGTATTACATGCGTCAGCGTAGACTCTAGTAGGGGTATGGGGGCGGTACAGCAGCCATGTCGCTCGTGAGGAGGCTCGCCCACATCTCATACCTGCTCTTCCACCGTCTCCCGCCCTTAACATGGCCCGAGATAGAGACGGTCGTGCGCCGCGCGTATCTCGGTGTACACCCGCGCGTCTATGGCTACATACACTACACGACGCTGCTTCTAGGAGCCCTAGCCTCTATCCCGCTGGCCCTCCTCGCAGCCAGGGCCGGGGTTCCGCCGATACTCGTTGTCGTCACCGGGGCGCTGCTAGGGCTCTCGTCGAGCATAATCTACCCCTATCTACGCGCGAACAGCATGGCCTCTGCGATAGAGTCTAGGCTGGTCGCGGCGGTTGGACTCATGGCGCTGCTCGCGCTCGCTGGCCGCAACGTAGACGAGATATTCTATAAGGTGGCGCGTGTCGAAGGGAAGGATAAGCCGCTCTCGAGGGTACTCCTCCGCTATGTTAGGGACGTCAAGCTCATGGGAATGGACTATGAGGCTGCGATGAGAGACGTTGTGGCGACGTCGCCGAGCCATAGGCTGGGTGTCCTGATAGCCTCTATACACGAGGCTATCGAGACGGCTGGCAACCCGGCTGGCTACCTGCTCTCAGAGTTCCGGAGCATGGTGACGGAGAAGAGGGCTAGGCTTGCGCGGAGCCTAGCGTCGATAGGCCACCTCTCGGAGGCTTTCATTATACTCGTGCTGCTAGGCCCGGCTATAGCGGTGCTCACCGCCGTCCTAGGCGGCACCATGGGGTTGGGGTTCGCGGGGCTCTCGCCACAGGCGCTGATGGCCCTGATGGTTCTGGGCGTGATACCCTTCGCCACGATAGGCATGCTCATATTCCTGGACGCCGTGTTATCGGAGGCAGAGACGGTATGAGGCTGCTCCCCAGGACGATGAGGAGGCTCTGCGATATAACGATGGGCGTGGCGCTCTTCGCAGCGATATTCATCCCGGTGGCGACGGCCGTCAGGGTAGGCTTTCTCCCGATGATGCCGTTCCCCGCCGAACCCTGGACGAGTATAACGGCTGGCGCCATAGCCTCGGTTGTAATGCTGCTAGCCAGTCTACCCTGCTACCTCTACGCCCGCACCCACGTCAGCTTCATCTGGGCTGCACCGAGGTTCATCAGGGGTGTCGCCTCCGGCGTACGCTCCGGCGTACCCCTCTATGAGGCGATAGAGAGGGTTGCAAAGACCGGCATCTATGGCACACTCGGCAGGATACTCCTGAGGGCCATTGCCAGGGTGAAAGCCGGTATGAACTTCGAGGCTGCGATGAGGGCCGCTGCGCGGGAAGCCGCCGACCCCGTGGTAGACAGGCTTACGCTCCTGCTGGCAGAGGCTAACGCCGCTGGCCCAAAGGCCCATGATGTGCTCGACGCGTCCTCCGAGTACTTCTCGACACTAGAGGAGTTCATGCTGCTGCGCGAGGCGAACACGCGCCCCTACTTCGCGATAGTCTATATGATGATAGGCGTCTACATGCTCATAGTCTATATCATCGTCAACGTTATGCTCACCGCGTTGAGCAGCGGCCAGCTACCCTTCCACATTGCGATAAACAGGGAGGAGCTCGCAGTCATGTTCTACTGGCAGAGTTACGTGTCGGCTCTCGCGGCTGGAGTCTTCCTCGGCAAGATAACGTATAATAATGCTCGCGCTGGTCTCTTCCACGCCGCTATACTAGCACTGATAGTGACCGGGTTCTTCGCTGCAGCGATATTCGGGCCCGTCAGGATACCGTTAGGCGCCCTGCCGAACGCGACATCGACAAAGACGCCAGTGTTAGCCAGGCCACCTTAGGAGGCTTGAGAGCTCGCCCGCCGACAATACTAGCCTGGCTAGCGTCCTCGCGGCAGCAATCTCTACCGCCTCGACGAGGTCGAGGGCTTTTATGAGAGCCTTGCGGGGCTCCCCCTCCGCCGCGGCGACTACGCCGTGCGATTCTATCACTACTATCTTGCAGCCCCCGGCCACCTTGGATGCAACCGCTTCGGCCAACTCTCGTGAGCCACTGGGATAGTGCGGCACTATCGCGATGCACGTGTCTATGGTTTCCGGCAGGTTTGCCTCGAGTAGGGTAGGCTCGGCCAGGACCGTTGCGAGAGGATTATGGGCATGGACTATGGCCGTGGCACCGGTCCTCCTGTATATCTCGAGGTGCATCGGGTGTTCGACGCTCGGCCTCCCGTATATCACAGTGCCGTCGAGGGTCAACGCGGCTATAGAATCCGGGCTTATCTCCGGCTTCCACGCCCCACTCGGCGTCATCAGCACGACGTCCATGCTTCCGAGCTTCACGCGTAGGCTCGCATTGCCGCCCTTGGAGTCTATGAGCCCCCTCTCGTACAGCCTACGCATCACCTTGGCTAGGAGCGCCGTGTAGAGCTCCAAAGCCTCCTGCCCCGCGTTACCCGAGAACGGGGGGTGATGAGACCTCCCTGCCTGGAGCCACAGGGCCGTGAAGAGAGGGTGAGCATCCTGACCCCTCTAGACGCGGGGGCCTCGGCGACGCCGACCCTACAGCATCGCCCCTGGCTTACGGGCCTTCATCCCGGTGGATGTCCTCAACGGCCCCGATGGGGGCTTCGAACCGTATACCGGCTTATACTCGTGGCGGGCGCCGCAGGCGTATTATGGTAGTATTGGGAGGGTCTCCTCTAGCGGCGTAGTGCTGCCTCCCGGGGGTGCTGTTTTGATAAGAGAGGGGAGGGTGAGGGCCGTCGCGGCTGTACTGAAGCTCGTGCCACCCGAGGCCATCGACGCCGCTGAGACTAAGGACCCGCAGTTCGTCGCTGTAGCGAGAATAGCCGAGAAGCATAGGCTCAACGCTGTCGCGATTGTAGCGGCTAACGCGCTCGTGAGCTACAGGCTTAGTAAGCATGGTGAGGACTACTGGATGGACTATGCGAGGTTCTGGGTCGAGAGGGGAACCCCGTTCAACGTGGATGAGCTCATCGAGGCTGTCTCCGATTTTCTACGGTCTGAGCGCGTCCCGCTCCTCCAGCAGAAGCTTCAACGCCTAAGGAGGGCTAAGCCCCTCCTCTCATCGCTCCTCCGGTCGCCCCTCCGCTACCGAAGGCTGGACACCCTGTACCAGGAGGCCACGAGGCTGATGAGCAGGGGGCGTTACCAGAAGACGGCCGCCTTCGCCGCCAAGATGGTCTACTATGTCTTCCAGGCGCTGGGCGTCCGCGTGGAAGGCCTCGAGAGGATACCCGTGCCGCTCGACAGGAGGTTTGCTGTGCTAACAGCCTCCTCGGGCATAATACCCGAGCACCCCGACGTGATATACTCGAGGCTTAGGGAGGAGGCTGAGGCGGCGTGGCGCACCGTGGCGGAGCTCTCGGGGCACCCGCCGGCTAGGCTTGACACGCTCCTCTGGCTGCCGGCGAGGTCCATCGAGCCCCTCCTCGCCAAGGGCCTGCTCGGGTTTGCCCAGGATGAGTTCGCGCTCCGCCTCGTGGACTATACGCTGGGCAGGGTTGACGTGAAGCTTGCGAGGAGGATAGCCGAGGAGCTGATAAGGTACGCCGACTGGGCCTCCGCTAGCCGCGCGTAAGGGCCTCTAGGAGCCTGTTGTAGAACTCGCGTTCCGCGCCCCTCTTCGACCGGTAGAGCAGCCTCCTGACTATGAGCTCTGGCGTGCTCCTCGCGAGGTAGTAGTAGCGGGGGTTCCGGTCGACTATGAGGTTGTAGCGCTCGTCGAGACCCTTAGCTTCTATCCCGTCGACCCGCATACACCCCTTAACGCCGCCTCCGAGCACGGCGAGAATCTCCCGCGCAAGGTGCGTCACTATCACCGCCACTGCCTCCGGGTCGCTGCACAGCTCCCGCACGACAACCGCCATTATCCTGGCCGCCGCGCCAGCCTCCGTCGCCGCCTCGAGCTCATCGACGAGTATCAGTCTCCTCTCCCTTCTAGCCGATACTATCGCCGCGAGCGTGCGGAGCGTCGTCTCGAAGGCGCCGGCGTCCAGCATCCCGGTCGGCTTTGAGAAGAAGTGTACCGAGTCAAAGGCGCCTATCCAAGCCTTCTCGGCGAACACTACTAGCCCCGACTGGGCTAGGAGGCTGGTCTCGCAGAGCAGCTTTAGAAGGGTGGTCTTCCCGCCGCTATTAGCGCCCGTGAGTAGAACTACACGCTCGCCTTTAGTGCCATCCGGGCGATACGGAGTCGAGCCCACCGCGTAGCTTACAGGTTGAACTCCGGGCCTGCCTATAAGCCCGGCTTCAACCCCCCTCACTACCCCGACTCCAAGATACTCGCCGCTAACCTCCGGTATCGTGGCGACACCCTCCCTGACGAGCAGCGCCTCTGCCAGGGCGGCGTCCAGCAGCGCAGCAACATAGACCAGCTTCTCGACTACGCCCCGGACGCCGGATAGCTTGGATGCGAGCTCCCTTAGTATCTGGAAGCGGCGGGCATCGAGCTTCGAGCGTAGAAGCGCCTTCAGCTCGGCCACCTTCCCCCTGTCGACCTCGACGGGGAAGACGGGGGTTCTGGGTAGGAGCCCTTTGACGGCCTCCGCCTCGTCGGGTGTGAGTCCGAGTTTCTCTGCGAGCCTCTTCTCAGCCTCCTCGGCGACCTCCATGTAGGCCTCGTATATCTCCTCGGGCAGGTCTACGCCCTCCCCACCCTCGCGCAGGAGCTGCAGGAGGCGGAGGAACTGGGCCGCCGTCAGCCTCACCTCGAGGCTCTCAAGCCTCGATTGCATCTCGTTATTCACCCAGAGTTCGAGCTCGTCGACGACACGGTCCAGGTTCTCGAGGGCCCTCTTCAGCCTAGCATACTCCCCGTCAACCTCCGGCGATATCTCGCCACCACGCAGAGCCCTTACCGCGTCAGCAGCCTCTAGCAACGCGGCCACGTCGACCTCTACGCCCGCGAGGCCCGCGAACTCCTCCACTACGCCCCGGTACTCCTCGACTATGTCGAGGAGGCTGTTGACGGTCTTCCAGTTTACACGGAAGTATTCGACGATTAGCTCCGGCGCCACCTCCTCGAGAATCGGCGCCTCCACGCGGGGCAGGCTACCGGTATAGAGCCCCTCCGGGTCGTAGACCAGGCTTTCCCCTAGCTCCTCGGCAACCCTGTCAACCTCCCCCGGGTCATCCACACAGACGA
>WAOO01000094.1 GCA_015521195.1 Pyrolobus sp.
CCCTCCAACGCAGCCTCCCAGGCTCGCAGCGCAAGCCTCTTGGCGTGCTCCCTGAGCTCCGGTCGGCACGGCGGCCACAGGCGTCTCAACCCACGCGGCTTAAGCAGCACCACCTTCACGCCGCGGGGCGGGGGGTGCCTCCCCACCAGCCGCCTCTCGCGGTTGTCTACTACCGCGACGCCCCCGAGGAGGCTCGCGTAGGCGTCGTCAGCCGCCCCGGTAACGCTAACCCCGCTCCTCAGCCCGGCCTCCGCGTTAACCCAGACGAGCCACCCGGGCGGAGGGTCCGGGACGCCCACGGCCCGGTAGTAGGCGAGGAGGGCCGCATTGACAACCGCGCTGCTGCTCTTAACGCCCCCGGTGAAACCCAGCGTAGACCGCGTCGACGAGACCCTCCAGCCGCGGGCCCCGGCGAGCCTCAGGGCCTCGCAGAGGAGGCCCTCCCCGCAAACACCCCTCTCGACGCCAGCCTCGATATACTCGCGTATCGCCATCGCCGCACCCCTCCAAGAGGCGACGGCGTTCACCACGGTGACGCCCAGCCACGCCCTACCGGCGCCCTCCAATACCGCCGCCACCATGGGCCGGGGGCGGCCCACGCGTAAAGCACGGTCGGCTATTCGTCGGGGTCACGTTGCACCAGGTCTTAGCATCTGCTGCTATGCCCTAACAGCCTCTCTATGAGCACATATAGGTCCTTATCGAGGGGCGCTTCGAGACAACCGCCCTTCACACATATCCTGATTACACCGCCGTGCTCCATACATAGCCCCGTTGTACTCTAGCTGCCTCCGGTAGTGAGGGGTTGGCGCAAGTAACCGGCGTCGTCGAGGCGCGCGCCAGCCTCGCACGCAGCGTCCTAGAGGTTCTCGACGCGTGGTGCTCGGGGGGCGAGAGTATCTTCTGCCGCCTCTACCGTGCCGCTAGACTCTGGGAGCCGGGCGAGCTCTCCAAGCTGCTCGCGAGCCTCCAATCGGCGCGCGTCTTTGTATCCGGAGGGTCTCCGGAGAACTGGGCGGCGAGCATCAACTTCTATCTACGCACGGGGCTGCTCCCCTGGGGCTGTAGGAGCGAGAGTATAGGCGAGGCTAAGAGGGGCGGGCCGCAGTGGAGGCTCCTCGTCTCCAGCCTCGCGCATGGCACGCCACTCTTCAGCATCTACTATGCGAGCGGCTGCGGCGTGATAGGGGCTGGTCTCATACTCCACGCGGAGGTTGACCCCGCTCCGGGGGTATGGGGCGACGAGGATTGCGAGAAGGGGGGCAGGTGTTACACACTCCGCTGGTACACGCTCCCCCTCTGGATGGTCGGTGACGCCGAGGGGCTCACCACGGGCGACGCGGTGGTAGAGTCTGCTAGGAGCTTCTGGTCCAGGATGGGCTCCAAGTGGAGCGTTACCGGCATGAACTGCCTTCAACCAGTCTCGGCCGAGAGGGCTTCGGAGATCCTATCGAGGCTGGCGGAGCTGGTCCACACATGGAGGCCTCCGAGGGTCGCCGCCCCGAGCGGTATCGGGGCGCAGAGTGGGAGCATAGCCGGGGTCAGGTCCGCCGGCTGGAGCAGCATAGACGTAGAGGGGCTCACCGAGCAACTATATGAGCGGCTTCTGGGCCTCGGCCTCTACCTCCCAAAGGAGCTTGTACGCCTCTTCCTCGCGGCGTTGAGCGCGGGTAACGTCCTGCTACTCGGGCCTCCGGGTTCGGGCAAGACCCTCCTCGCGGTAGAGGCGGGTGGGGCTGCGGGAGCCAGGGTTGTCGCCGTAACCCTCCACGCGGGGTGGACGCGTTTCGAGCTGATAGGGGGCCCGGTTCTCGAGGCTGGGAGGCTTGTCTGGAAGAGTGGCGTGCTCCTCCAGGCTCTAGCGGAAGCCGCTAGAGGGAGACGAGTACTCCTAATCCTCGATGAGGTTAACCGGGGTGACGCCGATAGGGCGTTCGCCGAGTTCTACACCGCGTTCTCCTCGCCGTACCCGCACGGCTGGCGTATCTCGACACTCATCGAGAGGGTGTGTAGGGAGGCTACGGCCTACGGCGGCGGAGACGAGACAGTCAAGCTGCTCTGCGGTCGTGTGGAGAGGCTGGAGGAGGCTAGAGATTTGCTGAGGATAGTCGCGGCTATGAACACGGTCGACTATGCAACCCTATACACCGTCGGAGAGGCCTTCTCGAGGCGCTTCCTGAAGGTGACTGTGTCGCCCGACCCCAGCCCCGAGACGCTCTGGAAGGAGGTTGAGGCGGCCCTCGGCTACGCGCGCCGCCAGTGCGGGAGCCTCACTGTGGCCGACAAGACGCTCATCGAGAGGCTAGTGGACGCATTGTCCAGGCTGAGGCGCGGGTCGAGCCTCCCGGTATCGCCGCTGCCCCTAGGCCCGGGCCTCGTCCGAGACGCTATACTCGCGGCTGCAGCGTACGGCGGCTGCAGGCTGGATAGGCGTTCTCTCTGCAAGGGGCTTGAAAGCTACCGGCCCGTCTCCACCCTGGTGTCGGAAGAGGCTGAGAAAAGGTGGCGGACGCTCCTCGAGGAGCTCGGGTGCGGCGCCGGAAGGGGATAGACGCGGAGCTATCCTACATGGCGTCACGGGTGGCCGGGCTTTACGCCATACTCGGACCCGTGCACCTCGCCGGCCGCCTGCTACGCATAGGCAGAGACGAGGGGACGGTACCCATCCTGGCGAGGCTCGCGGCCCACGCGTTAGAGCTTGTAATCGTGCTCTACGAGAGGCTGGCTGTGCTCGCAAGGCGGGCTGCTAGACGCGAATCATACGCGGCGCTCGGGATGCTCGACGCAGTAACTTCCAGCAGGCATCTGCCGCTGGGCAAGCCGCCCGTGTGGCTCACGGTCGAACGGGGTCTAGAACGCCGAGACGCCATGGCCGTCTGCTCGCGCATCACGCTCCTCGTACACGCCGCCCTCAACCTCGCCGAGAGGCTCGAAGACCTCGCCGCGGGCAGCATGAGACCCCTAAGGTTGGAGCTAACAAGGCTCGCGAGGACACTACGCCGCAGAGCGCTCCGCGTCGGGAGCCTCTACGCGGGCATCTGCGGCCCCGCCTACCACGAGAGGCCGGCCGCGCAATGCTCCATATGCGGCTCTCCGCATATACGCGATGCATGGAGGCTCCTACTCGGAATAGCCGACGACCTCGTGCAGGTGTTGCGGAGCGCGCCTCCCGAGGCATGGGTCGGGCTGAGACCCCGCCTAGAGGCGGCCCTCCTCACATACCCGCAGAGGCTCTACGAGCTCTACACCCTCCTCCTCACGCTCGAGGCGCTTACGAGGATAGGTGGGGATGCGAGGCTCGCCAGAGACCGGTTGATAATCGTCAGCGACGGGCTCCACACGCTAGTATATTACAATACTGTGCCGCGCCTAGACGATAGGGTGCCAAGCAGACTGGCGGACGGCGAGGTCGTGCAGAGTATCCCGCATCTCCAGGCGCTCCTCCGGAGGGCTGCAGGCCGCCCCGACATAACCGTGGCGTGCGGCGGCTCTATACGCGCAGTGATAGAGGCAAAGTACAGCAGGAGGCCGTCCTACCTGACAGCAGCCCGTTTCAAAACCATAGCCTATATTCACGAGTATGACGCGAGGTTAGGCGTCCTTGTATACCCGGGTATAGGGGCGGGCCGGGTGCACGACGAGGAGGAAGAGGAGACGGCGAGGCTTCTCAGGGAGGCGGAGAGGCGCAACGGCCTAACCATCCTGCTGAAGAACGACGCGGTACTACACATTCAGCCAGCTCCGCCCGACCCGTCTAGAGAACGGGCGGTGATTGGGACGCTGGAGGCCGTGCTTCACCCGGTGCTCTCAGACTGCATGTCTCGAGAGGCACGCAGAGGAGCCTCCACCGGCCACGCCGTGTTCTAAAAACGGGAGGCTAGCGGGAGGGGCTCACCACTCTTCCTCCCATTCCTCCTCGGTCTCCTCTTCCTCCTCCCACCACTCCTCCTCCTCTTCTTCCTCTTCCTAGAGCTCTTCCTCCTCTTCCTCCTCCCACCA
>WAOO01000095.1 GCA_015521195.1 Pyrolobus sp.
CCCCATAAATCCTGGCGCCCCTCGCGGCCAGCGAGGGGAGGGAGATGCCGCTCCCGAGCCTAGACGAGCTTCTCAACGAGGCGCGCTCCGAGGTGGAGAGGGAGTTCGAGAACCTGCGCCGCGAGGTCGAGCATATAGCGGAGGATGTTAAGAAGAGGAGGCTCGCCGAGCTAGACGAGCTGGTCTCCTGGTTCTCGTCGGAGCTGTCGAGGATAGGGGGTAGGAGGGGTTGAGCGGGGAGGAGAGGAAGCCCGAGATAACGATAGACGAGTTCTCGAGGATAGACCTGCGCGTCGGGCTCGTGGAGAAGGCTGAGAGGATACCCGGCACTAGGCTCCTAAGGCTAATCGTCGACCTTGGCGGCGAGAAGCGCCAGATAATCTCGGGTATAGCCGAGTGGTATAAGCCGGAGGACCTTGTGGGTAAACGCGTTGTCGTCGTGGCGAACCTCAAGCCTAAGATGATACGCGGGTATCTGAGCGAGGGTATGATACTCGCGGCTGGCTGCGAGAAGGGCGAGAGACCCTACCTCGTCACCGTTGAGGGCGAGGCTCGGCCAGGGTCAAGGGTCTGCTGAGCTTCTCCCTCAACGCGTCTATAATCTCGCAGACGCGGCATACTCTCCTCCCGTAGCTTGTAGGCTCTCCACACTTCTCGCAGAGCGGTAGCCTAGGCTTACCGTAGAGCTGCTTTACGAGCGGTAGCATCTCCCTGTCGAAGTTCTCGAGGACGCGTAGGAGGAAGCCTGGCTGCCTCCACTCGAGCCTGTAGAGCACCTCCCTTATGTGGGCCCTTAGGCTCGCCTCCTCTGTTATCAACGGGCACGCCTCTACGGGCAGCCTCCATCCTTTGAGGTAGGCGAGGGCCGCCGTCTCCCACTCGTATATCTTGCGGAGGGGTTTGATGCGGGGCACTAGCTTGTCGCTCAGTGTCGGCGCGAGGGGGTGAAGGCGTAGCATACCGTCAAGGTCGCCCCTGAGAATGTTCATGTAGAGCGTCTGGACCTCGTCGTCGAGGTTGTGGGCTGTCGCAACCTTCTCGAAGCCGTGTAGCCTCGCATACCAGTTGATTATCCTCCTGCGGAGAGTGCCGCATATCGTGCATGGTTTGACGCCGAGCTTAGCCTCCCTAGCTGCCCTGACAAGCTCCGCCAGCTCAGCTCCGATATAGTCGCGGAAGGAGACTACCTCCACGTCGACGCCGTAGCTCTTTGCAAACCTCTTGAGGTTCTCTATCTCCCTCAGCCTATAGCCTCCACCCGCACCCTCGTATACAGTCAACACGGCCATCCTGTTAACGTCGTGCAGCTGGGCCATGACATAGAGGAGTGTTAGGCTATCCTTGCCACCGCTCAGGGCGAGCAGGAGCCTTGTCTTCCCGAGCCTCAACATACCCCAGCGTTCTATCTCCCTCCGCACCCGCTCAACGATATCCTCCTCGAAGCATTTTAGGCACAGGCGGCGGCCGGTGTGAGGCTGGTATATAACGGCTCTCTCGGAGCCGCAGCGGTCGCAGGTTGGCGCCTCACTCGCCACGATAGAAGACCTCCGGCACCTCGACCATCCTCTTCCCCGCCACAACCTGGTCTATACTGTGTATCGCTGCGCCAACCTCCTCCAGCACTCTCTTCACACCCTCGAAGTCGATGTCATCGCCCTCGATGACAACCGTTAGGCTAAGCGTCTCAACGTCAACCTCCTTCACGGTTATGTTGACGCCCTCCACCCCCTTAACCCTCGAGAGCATCACGGCAACCTCTGTTATCGCGGGGTCCCGCAGGGGCTTCAGCACGTCAAGCACCAGGCGGCGGAGCCCGGCCAACCCCACTCTCAGCCTCCAAGCCTACAAGGGTAGTGGTGTGAGGCTAGGGTTAGAAGCGTTAACCGCACCGGATACCATGAGGTGGGCGGGGTGCACGACGATATTGATGTGAAGCTGTTGAAGCTTCTCGCCAGGAATAGTAGAGCGTCGCTGAGGGAGCTGGCCAAGAGCCTGGGTGTAGCAGTCTCCACGGTCCACGCTAGGCTGCAGAAGCTGTTGAGAGACGGCCTCATAAAGAGGTTCACAATAGTACCCGATTACGAGAGGCTCGGCTACCCTATAACCGCAGTTATACTCGTGAGCGTCGAGGGTGGCGCCATAGAAGAGGTTGCGTCTAGGCTCGCAGAAGAGCCTAACCTGATCGCCGTGTACGACGTGACGGGCGACTATGACTTGATACTCGTGGGCAAGTTTAGGAGCATGTCTGAGCTCAACCTATTCCTCAAGAGGCTCAACAAGATGTACTCGATAAAGAGGACGGTGACCAGCGTGGTGCTCAAAGTGTTCAAGGAGGATTTGGTCTCGCCGCTCGAAAACCATCCTAGCTTATAAGGGGTTCGCGTAGGGCGCCGCTGGGGGTCGAGGGATGAGCGCAGGCGAGAAGCCCTACGAGCCCCCCAGTGCTATAGTCAAGAAGCCCAGGTTGAAGAAGTATGGTGGCATCGACCCGGGTGTGAGAGAGGGGAGGGGCTTCAGCATACCCGAGCTTCGCGAGGTGGGCCTGGGGGTCAAGGAGGCTATGAGGCTCGGGCTCTACGTCGACAAGAGGAGGAAGACCAAATGGCCGTGGAACGTCGAAGCGCTCCGCAAGTTCCTCGAGACTATCGGGTATAAGCCGAGAGGCTACCCCGACTGACACACGGGCCGATGGCGAGGAACACGGGCCCAGCGAGGGGCCTCGGGCCCCGTTGAGGAGCCTAGTCCAGGCCGAGGCCCCCTATGGCGCGTAGAACGCGTCCCGTAGCACCCTCCACCCGTTGTTATAGTAGAGGAGGTTGTCGCGCATCAACGCCATGACTATCTCTGCGTACTGGCCTGCTGTCCTGACAGCCTCCTCCTCGTCCCTCACCTTCACCCCCCTCAGCCTCTCGAGGAGCTCCTCCCACGCCCTCCTCCTCAGCATGTAGACGCCCTTGCTCGTCTCGACGACGACGGCATCTAGCTTCGAGAGTATCTCGGGGTTCTTCACGAGCATCGTGTCGACCCCCACCTCGTGGAGCCTGACGTACGGACTGCTCTCCAGGAGCTTAGCCAGCTTCCTAGCCCACGCCGGGAGCCTCTCCTCGCTCCTCACCGAGCCTCCCCCGCTGCTCTTGGCGAGCCTCACTTCCTCGCGCAGCCTCTCCAGCTGCTCGGCCAGGCTCTTCAACCCGGCGTTTATCGCTGCGAGCCTCTCTTCGAGCATCTTCGAGATGGTAGCGGCCACGGCCTCCGATACGACCCTCGCTATCCTCGCGACATCCTCGTCGCTGAGCCTGGGGTTGGCTGCTGCGGCCGCCCTCCTTGCAGCCTCCTCGGCCACCCTGGCTATCAGCGTCTCAGTGTCTACACCCTCCTCCCGCGTCCTCCTTGCAAGCTCCTTAGCCGCCGCCAGGAAGTCGTCAAGAGTGGTTAGCCTCCCCCGTCTCACCGGCATGGCTTCCGACACTCCTCTATACCCTAGACTAGCCCCAGGCTCCCGTTAAGCCTAGCAGTCGCCGCTCTTCTCGACCCGCAGCAGGACCTCGAGGAACCCGTCCCCGCCCCTCAAACCCGCCACGTCGAGACCCAGCATCTCCAGCCGGTCGCTCAGGCCCCTCAACACCCTA
>WAOO01000096.1 GCA_015521195.1 Pyrolobus sp.
AGAGGAGGCTGTAGAGGCGTTGGCCAGGCTCCTCACAGACGAGAAGACGTTCCGGTTCTACTCCGAGAGGGGTGTGGAGAGGGTGAGAGACCTGACGCTGGATAGGTTCGCCGAGAGGCTTGGAGAGGTGCTCAAAAAGATTGGGGCGCTTTAGCCTCTCCCGGCGCAGCGGCCGAGAGCCTTAGCCATCGCTATTAGTATCCCGAGGCCCTTCGCGACATCCGGGTCTTTGAGCGCCTTCATCAGGCTGAAGACGCCCTGCACCGGCTGGGCCTTCTCGATGTTCTCGGGTGTCAGGGCGTCCACCAGGCATGCTGTAAGCTTCTCTACCGCAGGCTTAGCCTTCCACGGGTCCGCGTTCTTGAGGCCTGTTAGCGCCGCCTCCAGGAGTGCGAGGGCGTGGTAGACCCGCTGGTCGCTGCTGGTGTAGAGGAGCATCTCCTCATACTTCTCCGCTATCGTCGCCAGCATGTCGAGGAGGCCGCTCTCCTTGAGCTTCGCGGCGGTCTTGGCGAGGGTTAGCAGGGCCTCCATGCTCTTCTCGTCGAGCGCCTCGGGTGGAACCAGGGCCTTCTTCTCCCCCTCTGCCACGGCTCCTCACCCCGTGATTCACTCGGATACGGGTTTGAGGGCGTCTATCCAGCCCTTGTAGAAACTATACTTGATGAGCTTGATCCAGGGGTGCGTCAGGCCAATGTACGGCTTGGTTTGTGCTACTCCGCCAGGCGCCTGCTTCACGTCGAAGACTACCAGGACGCCTGTGGTGCCGAAGTCGAGGACTATGGTGATGTTATCCGGGAACGCTATGTTCGCCTTCACCCCTATCATGTCCGAGAGGACGGTGTCCGCTGCGGCCACCGCGGCGTAGTGGACGGGGACCCCCGCGAACGGCAGGTTTACGCTGGGCATCGCGCCATCTGTGGGTATGAAGACGTCGTCGTACTTCCTGCTCCGGAAGGTGGGGAACGTTGTCTCTATGAACCTCGGGTCCTGTTTCCAGACGAACTCTGTGCCCTTGAGGGGCTCCGGTACGTCGGGCGGCGGCGCCGCTATAAGCAGGTCGTATTTCATCGTCTCGCCGTCCTGGAAGTGGATTGTCTTTGTGTTCGGGTCTACTCTCTCCAGCTTCTTACCCATAATATACTCTATGTCGCCTATCTCCTGGTGTATCCTGTGCCAGGTGACGGCAAGGTCGTAGAGGTGCTCGAGTGCCATCTGCATCGGGACAACGTGCACCAGCTTAACGTTAGCCTTGATGCCCCTCCTCCTGGCGTAGAGGACGAGGCGGCCGAGGACCTCGAAGGGGTAGCCGGGGCACCTGTGCGGAAACTCCGGCACAAGCACCACTATATCGCCGCCTTTGAACTCGGCGAGAGCCTCCCTGAGCTTCAGTGCCCCGTCCAGCGTGTAGTTGTGGAGCGCCGCCTCGCGTAGACCCGGGTACCTCTCCCAGGCGTACCTCGTACCCAGGCAGATGAAGAGATAGTCGTAGCCGATGCGCTCCCCCTTGGCCGTCACCACGAGCCTCTCATCAGGCTTGATCTCAGTGACCTTGTCGAGAATCAGCTTCGCCCCGTACCTCTCCGCTATGTTCCGCACCGGCGCCCTAACGTCGTCCGGCTCTGCCTCGCCTAGTGCAACGTCGGGGAAGAACGCCGGGAAGTAGTGGTACTCGTCGGCAGTTACTATCGTGAGGTCCACGTCGAGCTTGAAGTGGCGTGCCTCTTCGGCGATTCTCCTCAACGCTACTAGTGTGCATGCGCCTCCGCCGAGGAACACTATACGCTTCGCCATGCTTGTACCGTTTACACGCGTATCTCAACACTTGTAAAGTGAGTTTCTATTGCTTCGAACGAGAATAAGCATATTAGGATTTAATCATGGCTAAAAGCTACGGCTGGACGTTGAAGTAGAGGCGGCGCCTCCTCCTACCCCTGCTCTCGAGCTTCTCGACGATAATCTCGCCTATCTCGCAGGTGTTGCGGACGTGGGGCCCCTCGTCGGCCTGCACGTCGACCCCGGGTATCTCGACGATGCGGAGCTTCTCCCCCTGCGGCATCTTCTCGGCGAGCTTCACAACTCCGGGTATCCTGAGAGCCTCTTCGCGCGGAAGCCAGTAGACCTTCACCTCTATACACTTCCTCGCGACACTGTTGGCCTCCTCGACGGCCTCGAGAAGCGCTCTCCTCCAGTCCTCGGCCTTGGATAGGTCGAAGTCAGCGTGGGCCCTCGCGGGTGAAACGCTGCTCCCGGTTACGAGTGCCTCGTACCGCTTGTAGAGAATGCCCGCTATGATGTGTAGCGCGGTGTGCAGCCTCATCATCCGGTACCTCCTCTCCCAGTCCAACACGCCGTGCACCACGTCGCCCTCTCGGAGGCCCTCCGGCGGCTCCTCGACAATATGAGCCACGTCGCCCTCCTTCTCGACTACGTCGACGACGCGCAGCTTCCGTTCACCGGCTATCAGCCACCCGTGGTCGGCGTCGAGGCCCCCGACGGGCCTAGGGTGGAAGGCGGTCCTATCCAGGTAGACCTCCCTCTTCTCGACCCTCGTCACCACAGCGTCGAACTCCTTCGCATAGCTGTCGAACTGGTAGATGCGGATGGCTGGCACGACACGGCCACCGGTTTATACGGAGGAGGTGGAGCCGGTTAACACGGTGGGCCCCGGGACCCCGGCTCCGCCGACGGGGGCCGACGGCCCGTTGGATGACGCGGGGTTCTCCCAGCCCCGCATCACAACTCGCCCCGCCGCAATGGCGGCGTAGAACCCCGGCTGAGCCTAGCGGTGACGAGGTCCTATCCTCGCGAGCGGCGGGGTTTAGACCTGCGGGCCTGCCAGGCGGCTCCCGGTGGCTCCTCCGTGGAGATGCGCCCCCAGCATCTCACAGCCAAGCCCGGCGAGGTAGCAGAGAGGGTGCTTGTCGTCGGCGACCCGGCGCGCGCCAAGATGGTCGCCGAGGAGCTCCTCGAGGACGCTAGGGTTGTGAGCGAGAACAGGGCGCTCTACGTCTACACCGGGCGCTATAAGGGTGTCCCCGTCAGTGTCGCTGTGCACGGCATTGGCGCCCCTAGCGCAGCGATAGTCTTCGAGGAGCTCAGGATGCTCGGCGCTAAGGCGATGCTCAGGCTGGGCACGGCCGGCGGCCTGAGAAGAGAGGTTGACGTTGGCCACGCGGTCGTGGTGACCGGGGCGGCCTACTACTGCGGCGGCACCCTCGGAGTCTACACCCACGGAGCCTGCATGCCGACCGCGCCGCACCCACTGCTCACGGTGAAGCTCTACGAGGCGGCCCGGAGGGAGGGGTTGAGGGTCCACCTCGGCCCGGTGATAAGCAATGACGCGTTCTACGCGGAGAGCCCCGACTTCGCAGAGTACTGGTCGAGGAGGGGTATGCTGGCCGTCGAGATGGAGTGCGCCACCCTCTTCGCCCTGGGCTGGATGAGGGGCTTTGCGACAGCAGCGATTGTCGTGATAGCCGATAACCTCGTGATACCGGAGAAGCAGAAGCTGCTCCACCATGAGGAGCTCGCACCGGTGATGAGGAAGGCGGCGAGGGCTGCCCTCGAGGCCCTGGTGTCCTTCAACCCGGAGGGGTGAAGGCGAGGCCCTCGGGGTGTAGGCTCGCGGGTAGGCGTTTTAACTTCCGCATATCCCTTTCCACTTACATGGTGCGGTGTCGTGAGCGAGGAGAGGAAGGTAACGATAAGCCTCATCAAGGCTGATATCGGCAGCATCGCGGGCCACCACAAGGTCCACCCCGACACGATGGCCGCCGCTGCCAGGGTGCTCGCCGAGGCTAAGAGGAAGGGCCTAATCATAGACTTCTATGTGACCCACGTGGGCGACGACCTCCAGCTCATCATGACCCACCGGAAGGGCGTGGACAACCCAGAGATACACGAGCTCGCATGGAACGCGTTCAAGAAGGCTGCTGAGGTCGCGAAGGAGCTCGGGCTCTACGCCGCCGGCCAGGACCTGTTGAGCGACGCGTTCAGCGGGAACGTCAGGGGTCTGGGCCCCGGCGTCGCCGAGATGGAGATAGTCGAGAGGCCGAGCGAGCCGGTAGTATTCTTCATGGCCGACAAGACGGAGCCCGGCGCCTTCAACCTGCCGCTCTTCCGCGCCTTCGCCGACCCGTTTAACACCGCGGGCCTCGTGATAGACCCGAGGATGCACGACGGCTTCCGCTTCGAGATACTCGACGTCTATGAGGGCAAGTATATCGAGCTAAACGCGCCCGAAGAGATGTACGATATACTGGCGCTCATCGGCGACCCGACCCGCTACGTCATCAAGAGGATATATAGGAAGAGCGACGGCGAGATAGCCGCAGTCGTCAGCAGCGAGAGGCTCAACCTGATAGCCGGTAGGTATGTCGGCAAGGACGACCCCGTGGCTATCGTGAGGATACAGCACGGTCTGCCAGCCCTCGGCGAGATACTCGAGCCCTTCGCCTTCCCCCACCTAGTGCCGGGCTGGATGAGGGGCAGCCACTGGGGCCCACTGATGCCCGTCGGCCTTAGGGACGCGAGGTGCACCAGGTTCGACGGCCCGCCCAGGGTCATCGCGCTCGGCTTCCAGATAACCAAGGGCAGGCTGATAGGCCCAGTCGACCTCTTCGAGGACGTCGCCTTCGACGAGACGAGGAGGTTGGCGCAGCAGATAGCCGACTACATGAGGAGGCATGGCCCGTTCATGCCGCACAGGCTGCACGCCGAGGAGATGGAGTACACGACGCTGCCACAGGTGCTCAAGAAGCTCGAGGGCAGGTGGAAGAAGGTCACCGGTCCAGAGGCACGCGAGGTCGGCCACCGCGAGGTCAAGGCGCCCGAGGAGCCCCACGACTAAACACGCGTTTTTACACGTGCGCGTCTAAGGCGCATCCTCGCCCTCTCTCGAGAACCCCGTGTTTAACCCGTGGGTTCTCCCCAGGGACTCGGGGCCAGTGTTGGAGCTGAGCCTCTCGCCCAGCGAGCACCGCCTATTAGAGATGCTAGTCGAGAAGGGGCTCGTCTCGGGCTGGAGGCTCTCCACCGAGGAGCTTGCAGAGAAGCTCGGCGTTGATAGGAGCTGGTTGGAGCCTATTGTCAGGCTTCTGGCCGATAAGGGGGTTTTGAAGGTCTCTAGCGTCGAGGTTCTAGAGTGTAGGTTAACCGATGAGGGACGTGAGAGCCTGGAGGAGGGGCTGCCGGAGGAGAGGCTTGTCAAGCTGCTCGAAGAGCGTGGGGGAGAGGCTGGCGTCGAGGAGGTCCGAGCTAAGCTGGGGCGGCTCTACGGCCCGGCTATAGGTAATGCAGTGAGGCGGGGTTGGGTTCGAGTCGAGGCGGGGAAGGTTAAGCTCCTGAAGCCCGGTGCGCGCGCCGAGGAGGAGCGTAGGGTTCTCGAGGAGGTTGCTAGGAGCGGCCGCGTCCCAGAGGGGCTCGAGCGCATCGCGAGGGAGCTTGCTAGGAGGAGGCAGCTGGAGTGTACCAAGCGCAGGGTTACTCTGGTCGAGCCTGTGGAGCCTCTCGACCGGGTACTATCCCGGGCCGTCGTCGAGGTTGGCGCCCTCACCAGCGACCTGTTGAAGAGCGGGGCTTGGAGGAGGGTCCGGCTCCGCAGGTATAACGTTAGGGCTGAGCCTCCCCGCGTCTACCCCGGCCGCAGCCACTACTTTGTAGACTTCATAGAGATGCTTAGGGATGTCTTGAAGGAGATGGGTTTCGTCGAGTACGAGGGGCCGCTGGTAGAGCTCGAATTCTGGAACTTTGATGCGCTCTTCCAGGCGCAGGACCATCCGGCGCGCGAGATACACGATACCTTCCGCCTCGCTAACCCCAGCGTGGGCGTTCTGCCCGGCGAGGAGCTGGTCCAGGCTGTTGAGAGGATGCACGAGGAGGGCTGGGGGTACCGGTGGAGCAGGGAGGCTGCATCGAGGCTCATACTCCGGAGCCACACCACCGCCGTCTCCGCCAGGCTGCTGGCTCTCAGGCCCAGGCCACCGTTCAGGGCGTTTACCCTCAGCCGCGTATACCGCCCGGACGTCGTGGACTCTAGGCATCTGCCGGAGTTCCACCAGCTCGACGGGATTGCGGTCGAGGAGGGTATGAGCCTCCGCAGGCTCCTGGGGATACTCCGCGAGATATTCGAGAGGATTGGGGTGGAGAGGGTTAGGTTCAAGCCAGCCTACTTCCCGTTCACCGAGCCGAGTGTAGAGGTCTACGCGTTGATTAAGGGGCAGTGGGTTGAGGTTGCGGGCGCTGGCATGATACGCCCCGAGATACTAGAGGCGTTTGGCGTCGAGGCCCCTGTCGCAGCCTGGGGTATCGGAGTGGAGAGGCTTGCAATGGCGCTGCTGGGCGTCGACGATATACGCGAGTTGTACTCTAGGAGCGTGGAGCTGCTCCGCGAAAAACCGGTACCATGGAGGCTCCTAGGCCGCTAGGCCTCCCTCGCAGCAGGCTTCTCCTCAATCTTCTTCAACTGCCTCTTGTACATCTCATAGAGCTCTTTGGTTGTCGTCGCGTCCTCCGGCCCCTTGTCGGGCCTCCACCGGATGAACCTCGGGAACCTTATCGAGATGCCTGCGCCCGGCCTAACCCAGCCGTAGCAGCAGGTGTGTATCGGGGAGAGGGTCAGCTCCGCTCCTATAATCTCGGCTACGAGGGCCGGCTGGACCCAGACGTCGGGCTTCATCTTCGAGTCTACGCGTGGATGCTTATGCGGTATGATGTAGGGCTTCAGCATCTCGTTCAGCCTCTCGAGGTCCTCGTCGGTGAAGCCACTGCCGACCTTACACACCGTCTTGAACGTGTCGGTGTCGGGGTCGTAGGCCGCCATGAGTAGTGCTCCGAACTTACCGCCCCTCCTACCCTTACCGTAGAACGCGCCGACCACAACCAGGTCGACGGTGTCTATCATCTCGCTCTTATAGTCGCGCTTGTACTTTATCCACAGCCAGCCTCTCGCACCAGCCTGGTAGATGCTACGGTCGTGTATAGCCTTCGCCATGACGCCCTCGGCGCCATCCTCTATGGCCTTAAGGAAGAACTGTTCCAGCTCCTCGGCCTTATCGGTGTAGATGTGCTCTGCCAGCCTCCAGGTGTCGCTCTGGACCAGCACGGCCTCCAGGTGCTTCCTCCTCTCGGGGAGAGGCTTCACGGTGAGGTCTTCGCCGTCGTGGTATAGCATGTCGAAGAGGAAGACCGCGACCGGCACCTCCTTCATGGCTATGTGGATGTCGTGCTTCCTCTTCCTCCTCATCAGCTCCTGGAATGGGCGGAGCTCACCCGTATCCGGGTTTATCGCGACTATCTCGCCCTCCACTATAGCCTCGTTGGCCTTGATGCCCTTCAACGCCATCTCGACGACATCCGGGTACATCCTTGTTATGTTCTCGAGGCGCCTCGAGAATATCCAGACCTTGTCGCCCTTCTTGTGAATCTGTGCGCGCTCACCATCATACTTGTACTCGACGAGGGCTCGTCCACCAAGCTTCCTGAGTATCTCGGCGGGGTTGTTCAGCCTCTCTGCCAGCATCGGGCGTATCGGGATGCCGACCTCGGGCTTGATGTTCTTGATGGCCTCTATGCCCTGTGTCGCCAGAATCTTCGCTATCATTCCGAGGTCTGCGCGGAGGTTGTAGGCCCTTTCGACGACGCCCTTCATTGCGGCAGAGCCGCCGAAGACTATGGCCAGAGCCTCGATTATCGTCGCGTCTCCTACGCCGAGCCTCAGTCTCCCCTCGATGAACCTGACTATGTACTTCGCCTCCTTCGGCGAAGCCTCGGCTATGAGGCCCGCCACTAGCTTCAGTTTGAGCTCCCTGCTACCCTCCCCCGTCACCATCGCTACCCTTGCGAGGGTCTCGTAGACCCTCTCGACGGTGAGTGTGGACTCTCCCTTCGAAGGCGTCTTTATGAACGCTAGGAGCCCGACGTTCTTCGACTGCTTCTCCTTCTCAGCCTTCAGCCTCTCAACCGCCAGGCCGAGGTCTCCGAGCCTCTTGGCCAGCTCTTCGACGCTCCTCTCCGGGACGTGGAGCGCGATTGAAATCGCCTTGATGAGCGTCTTCTCCCCGACGCCCAGCTCTGGGAGCCCCTTCCAGTCGGGCCACAGCTTGCCCTGCAGGAAGTAGACGACCTTGTCTATGGTCTCCGGGGGCGTCTTCTTGAACAGCTCTACCAGGTAGAGGACCATCTGCGTCCTGCTGGTCGTCCTCTCGAGCTTCTCGAACGTCTCTGCGAGTATAGAGAAGGGCATCGGCATAGGCGGGGATACCCTTGTTTCCACTGGGGCGACTGGAGGCTAATTACGCTGGGCGGCCAGGTCACACGGGGCCAGCCAGCTTCTCAAGCCTCCTCGCAAACTCCTCCATCCTCCTCCTGCCCCTCTCTAGGATGCGGTTCGCCAGCGAGAGTAGCTCTACAAGAGCCTCTCGGTCGATAAGCCTACGCCCGTGTATGCATAGGAGGGCCTCCCCCCTCTCCTCGCCCCGGATTATCACATAGTAGCCGCATTCGCTCCTACGGTACCCGCTGTACTTGAACCCCGCGTCGACCGCCATGTCGACGAGTATCTCTGCCTCCTCCTCGCCGGGGGCATAGGCGGTGATGAAGGGCGGCTCTACGGCGAGCCACGCTACGCCCTTGCAGTCCTCCACAAGCCTCTCTATCCTCTCGGCAGCCGCGGCCGTATCTACGGGCACGTGGCTCCTAAACACCAGCCTCGAGCCCCTCTTGACCCATGGGGCTTCAGCAATCTTCACCGTTATCCTCCCGGCGCAGCTGCTGGTCGTCGCGTAGCCCAGGCTCCATAGGAGGGAGAGGAGGGGCACCACCCAAGGGTCTACCCTTCCCGTCTCAACCTCCCTCACAAGGCTCCATCGGAGCCTATCGCGGAGGGCACGCCAACAGTCGTCGAGGCTCCTCACGATGCAGGCCACGAGACCACCCGTCCAGAGCCTCCGGTGGGTGGGCCTCGAGGCCGGGTAGACAAGTCTTAGCCTCGCACGCCTCCTCCAGAACGGTTGACGGGGTTGATGCTCTGCAAGGAGGCATCCTACCAGGCGTTCGGGGTAAAAGCGCATGTCAGGCTATACACTAGGGATGAGAGCCTCTGCCGCGAGATACTAGGGGCCGTGGAGAAGGCGACTTCCGGCGAGAGCTGCAAGGACGACCTAGTCTCGCTCGCCCTGAGGCTCCTCGAGGAGCACGGGGGTTGCAGGTACCGCGAGGAGGGCCTAGACTATACCATAGAGACGGGGGACGGGGCTATACGGGTGGAGCTCAGCCTATCCGGCCTCATGGCCTCCACCGCCAAATGGTACATCTCGAGGGAGCTTAGGAAGAGGTGTAAGCCCGGCTAGCGTCGACGAGGCTCAGCCAAGGATGCGGCGATCACCGGGCAGCCCCTCACCCCCGTGATCCGCTCATCACCGTTGCGGCTCCGCAACCCACACGTATATAGCCTGGCGGCAGCCTAATACACCTGGTTAGCCTCTTGCGCGTACGGGGGATACCGGGCTTCGCGGTCTTAGTATTCGTTCTGCTGGCCGCCGTGCCGGTCTCATACGCGAAACCCTGGTGGGCGTCGCCCGGCCACTGGGCCGACTACGAGTACGTCATGGTCGGTGATGCAGGCGGTCACGAGTTCAAAGTCGTCATAAGGTACCATGTTGAGGTTGTAAACGCGACGGAGAAGACGTTCACGGTTAAAACGAGTATAACCGGCGTCCACATCGAAACCGACGTGGAGAGCTTGAAGGAGCAGCTTTCTCGGCAATTCTCGCGTCTACGTGGAGCCTCGAAGATATCGACGCTGCCCTTCAAGACTAGACCGGAGATGTTGACGACCGCGCCCTTCTACGTCTCGCCGGACATCCTGCCGCCCGACGGGCGTTACAGGAGGAGCCTGGAGACTGCCGTCGGGAGGATAACCATAGAGGCTGTGTACGATAAGAGCACGGGGTGGCTGAAGGAGGCCCACGTGGTATACCCGAAGGGGCATGGTGCAGGTGTGCTTAGCGTCAGGGAGGGTGTAGTGAGGCTCGTGGCGAGTAACTTCATCGGGAACACTCCCGGGTACGGCTCGGCGGGGCAGGGAGCGCTGCTAGCGGCCGCCGCGGGCGTAGCTGCTATAGGAGTGGTGGCCGCGCTTATACTCCTGAAAAAGAAGAGAGGTTGAAGGCGGATAGCCCGCCATTGTAGCTGGTTTTTAACCCTGTGTCGCCTGCGCCGCCTGGGCGCGCTCATACATCTTGGTCATCTTCTCGACAAGCCTCTTGAGGCCTGCGCTGAAAGCATCAGCGACCTTAGGGGCTATCACGGTGTTGACCCTCTTGGGCTTCAGGGGCGTGTACTTGGAGGCTTCTATGGCTGCGTCGATCATCTTGGAGAGTGCTTGTGGTAGCCCGGGGTACTTGCCCTCGATTATGCCACGTAGCGTCGGTATCCACTTGTCGGGGTTCCTGCTCCTCCTCACGAGGAGGAGATAGGCTGCGACGGTGGGGCCGAATTTCTCGTCGACCTCGTACACCTCCTCCACGTCGGTCTTGGAGGCCTGCTTCGCGGCGCCGAGCTTCTCAAGCTCCTCGGTGAGCACCCTGAATATCTTCTCGGCGCTCTTGCCGCCCATGTGGAGTAGGGCCTCCCCGTCCCTCCTGTAGACGACCTCGTATCCCCGGCTCCTCTTCCTGAGTATCAGCTGGTAGGTGAGCTTCCTCTCCTCGCTCATGGCTTACACCCCACCATCCTCCATATTGTTGTTGAGCCTCGTGCACCTTGTATATAAAGGGAACTCTGGTCTGCCTCTTGGCAGGCATGGGCGGGGAGCATGACAGTGTATTACTCGGGTGTTGCTCTCGAAGCTGCTGGTGGATTGTGGTGGCCGAGCATCGCAGAGAGGCTAGGGTGGAGGGCCTCTCGTTCGCGCTGCTGGTGACGAGTGACGCGGTCTACGAGGGTAGGAGGAGGGATGAGGTTACCCCGGTGGTTCAGGGGGAGTTGGAGAAGAGGGGGTATAGGCTGGCGGCTAGGCTCGTGGCCCCCAACAACATCTACCATATAATGCGGGATGTGCTGATACTAGTCACGCGCGACGATGTTGACGTCGTGCTTGTGACGGGGGGCACCGGTCCCAGGCCGCGTGACGTGACGATAGACGCGTTGGAGAGGATTGCCGACCGTAGGCTTCCGGGGTACGGCGAGGAGTTTAGGAGGAGGAGCCTGAGAGAGGCGGGTGTCAACGCGCTGCTCTCGAGGGCGGAGGCCTATATCATCGCCGGTAAGCCGGTGTTCGCGACGCCCGGGTCGCCCGGGGCGGTTAGAACGGCGCTGGGCATCATACTCGAGCTTGTCGGGCATCTCGTGTACGAGTTGAGGAGGTAGCCGCCTTCGGCCTGTAGAGCTTCACCCTGGTCACCATCTCTAGGCGTTCGACCCTGCATCCGTGCTTCTCCGCCTCCGTGTAGACCCTGTCGGGGCGCCTCTGGAACGTGAAGGCTACGAGCCCGCCGCCGGATAACATGAGCCTGCATACCGGTGCCCGGGTGTCTCCGAGCGCAGCCCTCCGTGTGTACTCTGTCATCGCATGGTAGAGTCCCGTGGCTGCATCCTCCGGGCACCCGAGTATGGCGAGGAACACGGGGCCGGCGTGCAACGGTATCGGCGCCCGTAGCCATAGTAGCCTGAGGGGTGGCGGTGAGCGTAGGTTAAGCCCTCCCAGCGTCGTAGAGGAGTATGCCCTCAGCTGGTCCTCGAGTATAATCTTGGCGAGCTTCTCGGGTCTCGGTGGAGAGCGGCTCCTAGACTTGCGTTGCAGCAGGTAGCCCGTCACTATAGCCAATGCTATGCGGCGGTCGCTCAGCCTGCCCGTCTCTAGCTGCGGGCGTGGCGTTAGACAGGGGAGTGTCGAGCCGCTGGCTACGCCGCGGCCCCCTATGCAGAGGGTGTACGTCTCTCCGCTGACGACCCGGTATGAGGCTACGGGTACCCCTCCTCTACACTCCTCGCCCTCTGTGAGCGTGGCGTCTCGGAGGGTGTCGACTCGCAGGCTGAAGGCAGTGTCGGCGGTGTTTCTCAGCCACCTGCTGCACTTCGGGTTGCCGCGTGAGAAGGGGTGGGTGAGGGCATCGAGCCCCCTGGTCGCGTAGCACGTCGGGTTTGGGCCACAGGCTTCGATTAGCTTCTCCAGGGTGGCGAGTTGCTCCTCGAGGAGCTGGAGGCAGTCGGGCTTCAAACCGCTCAAGGCTACATGTCCTCATTCGATGCGGGCGTAGAGCATAGGCCTATCCTCCTCGGAGTGCTCCTCGACGTGCTCCTCTTCCGCCTCCAGCTCCTCTCGGAGCAGCTGCAGTATCCTCTCTACGCTCGCCTCTATCCTCCTCAGGAGCCTCTCCTCCTGTGGCATAAACGGGCCACCGCCTATACACTCTGCAACCAGACGTATATATGTATGGTTGTGCTTCAAGACGGCATAAGGCTGGGGAAAGCCGCATATGTGCTAGTCAAGCTTGTAGTAGGTATTCGGGCGTGTCGCCCAGCCACGCCCTTATCCTCTCAAGGTTCTCGAGCAGTTCTCTCTCGGGGCGTAGGAAGAGGGGCTTGGCTGCGTATAGCTTGGCTGTGGCGAGCGTATAGCAGTCGCCCAGTGCTATCGGTATCCTGCATTTACAGTCGCCCGCATACTCCCAGAGCTTCTCGTCCTCAACTATCTCGAGGACGCCGGATTCGAGTAGCAGGTTCAGCCTCTCCTCCGCCCTCTCCCTGCCCCAGAGCCTACACGCGACGTAGAACGCCTCGGTCACCGAGAGCCTCGCTGCGTAGGCTTCGACGGCGCCCTCTGCGAGGAGGGTCGCCAGGCGCCTAGCGGCCTGCGAGCCAGCCATAAGCTCGACTAGCACGCTGGCGTCGAGAGCGTATCTCTTAGAAGCGGTCGTCACGCCTCCTCTCCTCCCTCAGGAGCTCCGCCGCTGCCACTGTGTCGTGGCTCTCCACGGGCTTCTCGAAGAGTGCTAGGAGGAGCCCGGGCTTCCTCCCCCTCAGCTTCTCCTCCGCGAGCATCCTGAGAAGCTCGTCGTAGTCGAGTCTCCTCCCGAGCCTAGCCTCCATTGCTATGAGCAGCTTCTCGAGGAGCCTCTTCGTCTCGATGCTCACCCTTATAGAGGTGTATCTCGTGCCGCTCAACGCCTACACCGCATCCAGTGCATACACTGCATACGCCGAGCTATATAGATGCTCGTCTATCCGCGGCTAGACGGGTGCCGCGTTGAGCAGGGAGTATAGGGGTAGGCGCATCGTAGTCTGGCCAACGAACATAGACTCTACGAGGTCGAGGGGGGAGGGGCGGAAGATACCGAGGAGGGATGCGGTCCCACGCCCCCGCGTAGAGGAGATAGTCGAGGCTGCGGAGAGGCTGGGCCTCCACCCCGAGGTGGAGGATGCCAGGTACCCACGCCGCTGGTGGGAGGATAGGCAGAGGGTTGTGGTGGACAAGATGGGCTCGAAGCTCGAGACCCTGAAGGCGATTGCGGCCGAGATTCGCAGGATACGCGAGGAGAGGAAGATGGTTAGGAGGAGGTAAGGCGCGTGGTGGGCCCGCGGGGATTTGAACCCCGGATCACGGGGAGTCCCGCCCCGCCGCACGCGCGGGGTCGGGGTCCCGAGTCGGGCAGGGGCCCGACCGGAGCCCCTGTACCCCGCATCCTAGTCCAGGCTAGACGACGGGCCCACCACGCCGTCTCGTGGCTGGAGGTTTAGGGGGTTTTAGGGGCTACGCTGAGGAGATGAGTGTCACGCTGCGTGTCACGTAGGGCAGTCTCCTAATCCTGGTGACGAACTCGTCTATCTTGCGGAGGTCGTCCGCCTCCACCTTCACGACTACATCGTACTCGCCGTACACCACGTAGACCTCGGCGTCGACCCCGACCTCGTCTCGTATCTTGCGTATCTCCTCTGCTGCCTCGTACTCGCGGCCAACCTGGACGATTAGGAGTACGAAGGCGGCTACAGCCACGCCCCCATACACCGAGGGGATAGGCCTCCCGCCGGGCTTACAGTCTAGCGGCGCCCCTGGCCGTCCAGTATATCGGTTTAAAGGGCTAGGGGGTGTGCGTCGCGAAGGGGTAAGCGGATGCCCTTGCGCGTGACGCTCGTCGAGCTGGCCAGGTCTCCGGAGGAGGTGGTGGAGAAGCTGAAGGGGCTGCCTGACAAGGAGCTCGTAGAGTACGTGGTCTATGCTCTGCCGAGGAGACCCCTCCGCTACATGACCTCTAGTCAGAGGTGGCATGTGACCAGCGAGGGGCAGCTAGACCGCCTCGAGTACGCCCTCCTCTACACGGCTATAGAGGCGAGGGGCGCGTTCCCATTCCGGACCTTCGCGGAGAGAAGCGGCGACTTCCGCGCGGCCGCAGCCTACGCCTGGATGCTGATAGGCGAGGGGCTGCTCAGGCCGGTCGAAGGCGACCACGTCGCGTTGTTGACTGCTTCTGTGCTGCGCAGCAAGGGAGGCTACTATAGGCTCTCGAAGAAGCTTGACGCGATAAAGCTGGAGATGGTGTGGGATGTCGTCGAGAAGCTGACGAGCGAGCCCATCACTTGCGTCAAGCTACCCTCGAGGATAGGGTGCAAATACGTGACAGCCAGGGTGCCGAGAGAGCAGGCCAAGGTGCAGGCCAGGGTCCTAAACGCCTTCTACACGGCGAAGAAGTAGATGACGCCCCTTTCTCCCCTCCACCCCTGGGCGGTGAGGACCTAGACGGGGGCCGATTGGTGAGGATGACTCTGGTCGCCGAGCCCCTAACCGCTATATTCGATTATGCCGGTTGATGCTTGATGGTGGAGGATTGTGATATACCGGCGTCGCCGTGTAGCGCTACGCGTATCCGACCTTATGACGACGCCCCCGATAACAGTGCACCGCGATACCAGCATAGAGGATGCTGCGCGCAAGATGTACGAGAATAGGGTTGGAAGCGTCCTCGTCGTAGACGAGGAGGGCAAGCTAGTCGGCATCGTCACGGAGAGGGACATCCTCTACGCGGTTGTGAGGGGGAAGGTGGGGCGAGGGCTCCCGGTATGGGACATTATGACCGATAACCCGATAACAGCGAGGCCCGACGAGCCCCTCATCGAGGCCATCGAGAGGATGAGGGAGGCTAACATACGCCACTTGCCCGTCGTAGACGAGGAGGGTAGGCCAGTGGGCGTACTATCCCTCCGCGACGTTGTAGACTACCTGTTGACGCTGCTCCACATTCTGGGCGGTCTCGGCGAGAGGCGGTAGCGTAAAGGGCGTGGGGCTCCCGGGGCGGCCGTCGGGCAGGTGTCTTTTGCCACGTGTGGCTGTAGTCCGGTTCCCCGGCACCAATTGTGAGCGTGAAACCATCCTCGCCCTCCGCGAGGTCTCCCGGGTAGACGCGGTGCTCGTGGATGCCGGCGAGTTCGACTGGAGGCCTTGGGACGCTGTCGTCATCCCCGGGGGCTTCAGCTACGGCGACTATGTGAGGGCCGGAGTGATGGCGACGTGGGGGTTCGCCGAGAGGCTCAGGGAGGGCGTCGAGAACGGGCTGCCGGTCCTCGGCATCTGCAACGGGTTCCAGGTGCTCGTCGAGTCTGGGATACTGCCCGGCGCGCTCCTCCCCAACGAGTGCGGATGCTTCGTCGCGAGATGGGTGCGGGTACGCGTCGTGGAGCCTCGGGGCCCCTGGCTGGGCGGCTATGAAGACGGCGAGGTTGCCTGGATGCCGGTTGCTCACGCGGAGGGGAGGTACTGGTGGACGAGCGAGCCTCGGGGCCCCGGGCTCCGCTACGTCGACAACCCGAACGGCTCGAGGTGGGGGGTCGCGGGGGTCTCGGTGCGCGAGGGGCTAGTAGTCGGCATGATGCCTCACCCGGAGAGGGCTGCGTTCCCCTGGCAGGCTCCGCCGGGCAAGACGCCTGGAGGGAGACGGCTATTCGAATGGGCTGGTTTCGCGCTGCGCGCGGGGTGGTAGAGTGCCCCTCACCAGGGAGGAGCTCGAGTATGTGAAGAAGCTGCTCGGAAGGGAGCCCAGTAGAGCGGAGCTTGTGATACTGGAGGCCGTCTGGAGCGAGCACTGCAGCTATAAGAGCTCGAAGCGCTGGCTACGCCTCCTGCCGACAAAGGCGCCCTGGGTGGTCGTAGGCCCCGGCCGCGATGCTGGCGTCGTCAGGCTCTGGGATGACGCCCTGATAGCCTTCCGCGTAGAGAGCCACAACCACCCGTCCGCGGTCGACCCGTACAACGGCGCGGCCACGGGGATAGGCGGCATAGTCCGGGATGTGCTTAGCGTAGGGGGCAAGCCGATAGCGCTCCTCGACATACTCTACATGGGAGACCCTAGCGACGAGCACGGCGACTGGCTGGCATCCGGGATCGTCCGGGGGATAAGCGACTATGGTAACAGGATTGGAGTGCCGACTGTGGCTGGCGAAACCTGGAGACACCCGTGGTACAATAGGTA
>WAOO01000097.1 GCA_015521195.1 Pyrolobus sp.
CCTTTCCGGCTCTCCTCAGCCCGGGCAGCCGCCCGGTCTAGGAGACCCTCTTGTCGTCAGCCCCCGGTGGGTGGCTGCAGGGGCTGCGGGGTATATGCGGCGCGGCTGTACCCGTCAACCCTAGGCGGCTGCCGGGGTGAGGGTCTCGATTATAGCCGCGGATAGCATGGGCGTGAGGAGCCTATGCACGCTCGTCGAGAGCGCGGCTGGGACGAGGATACTCATAGACCCGGGTGCGAGCCTCGCGCCTAGGCGCTACGGGCTGCCTCCCCACCCCCTCGAAGAGGCTCGCCTCGAGGAGGTGCTGGGCGAGATAAGGGAGCTGATGAGGGATGTGCACGCCGCGGTAATCACCCACTACCATTACGACCACTACCTGTACCGTAGGGGCGAGGAGGAGTACTACAGGGGGCTCCGGCTCTTCGTGAAACACCCACGCGAGAGCATCAACCAGAGTCAGAGGCTGCGCGCCCATAGGCTGCTAGAGAAGCAGGGTGTGGCTGGCTTGGCGCGCGTCGAGTACGCTGATGGGAGGAGCTTCGAGGTGGAGGATGTCAGGCTGGTCTTCTCGCCGCCGGTGCCCCACGGGAGGCCCGGCACCCCCCTAGGCTACGTGGTTATGGTCGCCGTGGAGGCCGACGGGGTTAGGCTGGTCTTCGCCTCCGACACGCAGGGGCCGGGAAGCAGGGAGGCCCTCGAGTGGATAACGGGGCTGGAGCCAGACCTGGTGATAATCTCGGGGCCGCCGCTCTACATGGAGGGCGGCAGGGTGCCACGGGAGGAGGTGGAGGAGGAGCTGGGGAACCTCGAGGAGCTCGCCTCTAGGCTTCCGAGGGGCTCGGTGCTCGTGGTCGACCATCACTCGCTACGCGACGCCGGCTACCGGGAGAAGCTCGAGAGGGTCTATAGGGCTGCGGCCGCGAGGGGCGTGAGGCTGGTAACCGCAGCCGAGTTCATGGGGAGGCCTGTGGAACAGCTAGAGGCCATGAGGAGGGAGCTCTGGGAGAAGGAGGGCGGTGCGCGAGGATAACTCGGCAACCACGCCGGGCGGAGACGCGACCCGGCCGGTCTGGAGGAGTATACACCGCACAACATCTGCTAGGGTTGCGACATTGACGGCAAATGCCCGGCCGCGATATTATCTGCAACGCGTGCGCCCTTCCCGGCCTCCAACTAATAGCGAGGTGGACGAATTAGTAGGTGAGATGGGGATTCCCGAGTCGAGAGCGGCGGCGATGAGCCGAGACCGTGTGCCTCGACGGGGCGTACCTGACGGCGTCGAGGGTGTCAGCCGACTGTGGGTCCCGCTCTCGGCGAGCCGCCGCCCGCTCGTCCCGCGGGGGCCGCCGGAGGCGAGGATTGGTGCTCGCGGGGTGCATCTGGCTTGACGCGATGCTGGTGAAGGCGTGTCGCGTTCTGAGGGCTAGGCTCGCACCGCTGGGCTACAGGGTGGTGTGCAGGTCTGGGCTGCCCGACGACCTGATAGCGGAGGTTGCGGCTCGCCTCGGCTGCATAGTCGTGACCACCGACAAGGGGTTTGCCAGGAAGAGGGTGACGAGGGGCTACAGGGTGGTCTACGTGGATGCTGGGAAGGCTATGGAGAAGAGCGCGAGGGACCTGGCAACCCTGATTCTGAAGACGGTGTCCCGCTGCTATAGGCGGGCGGAGTCTGGCACCAGGGTTTGTTAGTGCGGCTCTATGAGTCTCAGTGCCTTCTCGACGGCTGTGCGGTGGAGGGGCGTCTGCCAGGCGTACCACCTGCCTATGCCTAGCTCCTCATCCCTCTCGGGTGGAGGCTGGTCCAGCCAGAGGCTGGGTGTGCGCGGCTCGAGCCGGGCGACCAGGTTATACTCTACCAGTTTCTCCTCTAGCCGCTGCGCCGCCGGGTCGCGAAGCCTTCGGAACAGCGCGTCTGGGTCGGTCAGCGCCTCTCTCAGCAGCTCAAGCTCCTTATCGTCTAGGCGCGCTACTAGCCTCGCAAGGGCCTTGCCGGCGACAAGCTCCTCCTCGACTACCCGCTCGGCGTCCCAGTCGTGCTCGTAGAGCGCCGCCAGCATCCGGGGGTTGCCGCCGGTGAGACGCCACACGTCTTCGAAGCCGGGCTTCGCCCCCGGGAGGGCATAGTAGAGTTCTTTGAGGCCTTCGCGGCTCATGTTCCACATTAGGCGTGTCGATGTCCACGCGTGTCTGGCGAGGATGTCTCTGCTCCTCCCCTCGCTGCTCGCCACGACTATGACCATGCGGTCGTAGTCGCCTGGCGGGTATTCTATGAGGTTGAGGAGGCTCTTTGCGAGCCTCTCGACACGGTCTAGGCCCATGGCCTGGAACACGTCGTCGAGGAGGATTGCGATACGGGGGCGCCTGAGCCTCTTCAACGCGAGGGCCGCGACGTCGAGGGCGACGTTAACAACCTTTGAGAGGGGTTCGGGTAGCAGCGTGAGAACCTCTCTTAGGATGCCGCGTAGAGGCTCGGATACCATCAGCATCTTCTCCTTCTCCTCGGCCAGGGGGTCGGCGTAGACGACGTGGTACCCGTGCTCCTCTAGCACGAGCCTAGCCTGCATGAGGAGCGCGGTCTTCCCGCAGCCCTCCGGCCCGTATACCACCATGGGGAGGCGCGTGCCACGCTCGGCTATCTCGGCTAGCTGGCGGAGAGCCGAGTCCCTATCGGCGAACTCCACCTCGACGCCCGCGGCGAGCTCGAGCCTAACACGCCCAGCCATAGCCCGTGGGCCACATGTACGCCGATACCGGGGTGTTTTCCTCTATGGGGTGGCTTTGTTCACCTTCCGCTCTTCAACAGCCTCGACGCCAGGAAGCTGGCCGCGGCGCCCAGTAGGAGG
>WAOO01000098.1 GCA_015521195.1 Pyrolobus sp.
GTGCAGAGCTGCACCTCGGAGCCTCCGTAAAGAGACCCATTGTTGAGAATGGCCGCGTCGTGGGTCTCGTTGTAGAGGAGAGGGGGAGGAGGTTCGAGTGTAGAGGGCGTGTCGTTATAGAGGCGACCGGTTACCCTATGGTTGTGAAGAGGTTCCTGCCTAGAGAGTGGCCGGTATCAGAGCAGCTCGACCCCCGAGACTCTAACATCGCGTACCGTGAGGTCCAAGAGCTGGACGTGGAGCCAGAGTACCCTGACCATATACGCATCTATATCGACCAGTCGATAGCGCCGGGAGGCTACTGGTGGTTCTTCCCCGAGGGCGGCACGCGCATCAACATAGGGCTGGGCGTGCAGGGCGGCGTGGGCAACCCGCCCCCGACTGTGCAGTTTAGACTGCTCTACGAGAGGGGGCTTGCGCCGAAGCCGCGGCGGGTGCTGGAGCAGGGCGGTGCAGTCGTACCGACCAGGAGGCCTGCGGATAGCCTCGTGGGGCCCGGCGTGATGGTTGTTGGCGACGCCGGTTTCACTGTTAACCCGGTGCATGGGGGTGGCATAGGCTACGCCTTCTACTCGGCCATGCTGGCCGCCAGGGCGTTCGAGGAGGCGTATAACCGCGGTTGCTTCGAGGAGCGGTGCCTCTGGAGCCTGAACACCAGCTACATGAGGACGCTGGGTGCTAAGCAGGCGGCGCTCGACGTGTTCCGTCTCTTCCTCCAGAGGCTGAGCAACGAGGAGATAGAGTATGGTATGTCGAAGAGGCTTGTCCCCGAGACAGACGTGTACTTCACCAGCACGCATGGGGAGCTGCGCGTAAGTGTTGTGGAGAAAGCGTTGATAGTATTGAGGGGTTTGAGGAGGCCCAGCCTACTGGCGAAGTTGAAGCTTGTCGCCGACTATATGGGTAGGGCCAAGAGGCTCTACCAGGAGTACCCCGAATCGCCCGAAGGGCTGCCTGCCTGGAGGGAGAGGGTCAAAGCTCTATACTCAGAGTTCATCGAGAAGCTCGAAAGGGGCTAGATATTGAAGCTGGTTAGCACAGCACCCATTGTAGAGCAGGACGCGCACCTCAGCGAAGCACTGCCGAGCATGCTGAGAAGCAGGTGTCGATGCGCGATAGTAATGGGGCCGGACGGGAGGCCCGCGGGTATACTCTCGCTGATGCAGCTTGTCAGGAGGCTTGCGTTAGAGTGGATGAGGGCCGATATACCACCTCACGAGGCTATAGAGTCTCTCCGCGTCTCCGACCTGCGCCTCTACCCGCCGCTAATCTTCAACGAGAAGCCAGACGCTATCGCCGCGCTCATGGATATGGTGACGTACGGCATCAACGCCGTCGTGGTGGGCAAGGACACGGTCTACACCATCCTAGATGCGCTCATGGAGTCTCTCCACGTGCTGAGGGGCGAAGTGGTGAGGAGCGTGCTTGCAGCTCAATCGTGGTGGGCTGCTAGGCCTAACATCACCGTCAGGGATGCCTTCCTGCAGGTGAGCATGCTGCCCACATGGAGGCTTGTGCTGGTAGACGAGTATAGAGCTGTCATCGGGATATTCTCGGCGACCGACCTCCTAGAGAGCGTGCTGAAGGGCGAGCAGGATTACGGGAAGCCGGTCGTAAGCATTGCGAGCAGGACGCCGCGCACAGCTGATGTCGAGGAGAGCCTAGCCACCATAGTCCGCATAATGGCCGAGCAGGATATACACTTCATGCCGGTTGTTAGCGGGGAGGAGGGCTTCGTGGGCGTAGCCCACGCTTTCGATATAGCGCGGCTGGCGGCAATCAAGATGCTTAGGAGGGGGTTGTAGCGTGGCGCTCCAGTGGGAGCCTCAATGGGAGGAGGTGGTTGTAGAAAAGTGGGGTATGAGGCTGAAGGTGAAGAGGGATAGGGTTACAGGGGTTTACGCCTGCCCCGTCTGCGGCACCAGCGACAACACGGTATACTTCTTCACCCTGGAGGACCTCCTGCGCCACATCCTAGTCCACGCTAGACGCGAGAAGGTCGAGACGATTAGGGTGAGCCTCGAAGAGACGGGCGGCGAGGAGGGTGCTAGGCTGGAGGAGGTTGGTGAGGAGGCTTGAAGAGGCTTGTAGTATACGCTAACCCCACCTACGATGTGATAGGCGGCTCCATCCGGGTTGGTGGTCCCGCCTATTACGCCGTCATGGGTGCGAGGGTCTATGGCTACGAGGTTGCCGTCTATGGGGCGGTGGGTAGGGACGGGCACCGCGCAATCGTAGAGTATAGGAGGGTTGGTGTTAGGTTCGAGAAGCTCGTCTTTAACGTCGACGAGGCTACGACGAGATTTAGGATAGAGTATGAGGGGGATAGGCGCACCCTTTTCGTCGAGGAGCCGGGCCCCGTTTTAGCCCATGTCGAGGAGAGGAGACCTCGGATAGTCTCGCCCGTGCTGGGTGAGCTGCCGCGAAGTACACTACAGCGGCTGGTGGGCGGGGCATATCTCGACGTGCAGGGTCTTGTTAGGAGGCGTGCGAGAGGCGTGGTGGAGTATGTCGAGGGTGCCTGCCTGTGGCTGCTTGAGGCGGATAACAAGCCGAGGGCCATCCACGGCGATACTGGCGAGATACGCGCGTGTTTCGCTGGTAGGGTGGGTGAGGCTGTTAGGCGGCTCTCTAGGGAGGGCGTCGAGCTCATCATCACGATGGGTTACCGGGGGCTGCTAATTGCCAATGGCGATGAGGTTTACCGCGTGGGCGCGTGGGGGCCCAAGAGCCCCGACCCGACGGGAATGGGGGACGTGTTTCTCGCCGCATATGCCGCTGGCAGGGAGGAGGGGCTCGAGCCTCTAGATGCCGCTAGAAGGGCTGCCATCGCATGCGGGTTAAGGGCAGCGGGCCTGACTCCGAAGGACGAGGAGATAGAGAAGCATGAGCGTGAAGTGCGTGTGGAACGCGTATCATGGGATACGGTTGGCGAGCTTCTAGGCTGACGCTCCTGCAGCTATGGCAACGGCGTTCTGGTGTGGCCTCGAGTGCGTCATCATCGAGTCGGGCGCGGCGTCACTATTCCAGTTGGCTCCCAGCATCGCTAGCACAGCGTCTATCACATCCTCCTCGGTGATATCGTCGCCCGCGGCTATCAGGTACCCGTTTATCCTTACGCGTGGATAGTCCGAGAAGCCTATCGTAAACTGGCTGTAGCCCCAGTACTCCACCCTCGGCACCACCACGACGTTAACGCCGTACTCGTTGCGTAGCCGCTCCGCAGCCCTCTCCACCTTCTCTAGCACCTCCTCGCTCCTAGCGTCCAGCGAGAGGCCCACCTCTATCACCGCGTCCTCCTCGCCCCACTCTACCATAGCAACTTCAGGGTCTACGTCAGTTTCCTCGCCCATCTCGTTAAACGCGTAACCCTGGATGAGCGTGAAGGCAGCCGCCTCATCAGAGGCTACACTGGCCATGGAGAGAGACCCCACCGAAAGTATCCCGGGGTTCTGCAGGGC
Organism: Pyrolobus sp.; assembly: GCA_015521195.1. GTDB lineage: Archaea > Thermoproteota > Thermoprotei_A > Sulfolobales > Pyrodictiaceae > Pyrolobus. The sequence continues at coordinate 3,462 of WAOO01000098.1, forward strand.
CCTCCCTCCGCCCACGTAATCCACAATGTAGTACCGAGGGGTTACCCTACACGCCGTTAATGTCGGCTCGGTGCGCCCGGAACCAGCTCTTCACAGCCCAGGGGGCTCAGGCCCCGCTGGGCGCCTCATCGCCACCGTTACTCCCCCTGCCGCGGGGGTTTAACCGGCGGCTCCGCCGTGGCGCCACCCCGCGATGGACGTATGCGAGGTGCTCGAGGATGCGATGATAGGGATGTGAGAATCCGATGTATACGCCGCCGTGCTTGACCCCGAGGAACCCTATGCAGGATTCGCCGGGAGGAATCGGGTGAAGCAACGGGTCGCTTGTTTTCAACACTAGCTTCCAGGTTGGCGACTCGAGCGGCACGATTACCAAGCCTTCTTTGACGCCGTATATCCTCACGTACACGCCGCGACCTGCTATACCTGGAATCTTGTTCTCCACGCCGGGGGCCTCGACGTCTATGTGTGTTACTCGGGCGCGGCTCCAGCCGCGTAGATGGACATACACTCGGGCGTCGAGCCGCTCGCAGCCGCTGGAGGTGCATAGCTCTACGCGTGTGTTCACCGGGAGCTTTCCGGGCGCAGGGCCCGTCAATCTGCCGCGCCTCAGCCGCTGGCAGCATAGGCCTCGTGCACGGCTACGCTCTTGCGCTGCAGCTCTGCCAGCCTAAGCGCCTCTAGGACGAAGTCATAGGTGACGGGGTAGCCCAGCTCCTTCTCGTGCTTTACAAGCAGCTTGTAGGCTTCCAGGGGGTCGCTGATGTTGCTCGCTGCGAGCAGCGTCGCTGCCTTTTCGAGCGCCTTACGCTGCAGCTCTTTGAGCGGCAGCATGGTAACACCCTATTATTGGTATCACGCAGCTCCCTCTTATCAAAGAGTCGCCTGGGGAGCCACTCGTTATTAGATGGGCTTGGGGCTGGCCACCGGAGGCGCCTATGACAAGCTGGGATGAGTTGATTGCCAAGCTGCCTCCAGAGGTACGCGAGGTTGTAGAGGCTACGCGCGCCCATAACAGGTGGAGGCGCGAGACTATCAACCTGATTGCCAGCGAGAATGTGATGAGCCCTTTGGCGGAAGCGGTTTACCTCAACGACATGATGCACAGGTATGCCGAGGGCAGGCCTAGGAAGAGGTACTATCAGGGGCTCCGCTACGTGGATATCGTAGAGGAGCTCGTAATGCTGTACATGGGCGAGCTGCTTGGAGGAGCGTATATAGAGCCTAGGCCCGTCAGCGGCACGATAGCCAACGCCACGGTGTTCCGTGCACTTGCAGAGTGCCCCTCGGACGGAGGGAGGCCCAAAGCGCTGATTGCGCCGGTACAGGCGGGTGCACACGTGAGCCACACGAAGTTCGGGACGCTCGGCGCCCTCTGCATAGAGCATATCGAGCTGCCCTACGACGCGGAGAACATGAACGTCGATGTAGACAGGGCGGTGAAGATGATAGAGGAGGTGAAACCAGTCTTCGTCGTGCTAGGCGGCAGCCTCTACCTCTTCCCGCACCCCGTCCGAGAGATAGCGGAGGCTGCGCATAGCGTCGGAGCGAAGGTCGTGTATGACGCTGCACACGTCCTCGGGCTCATAGTCGGGAAGAGGTGGCGCAACCCTCTCGACCACGGGGCGGACATAATGACTGCATCGACTCACAAGACGTTCCCAGGGCCGCAGGGAGGAATCATAGCCACGAGGAACCAGGAGCTCTACAAGAAGGTGGCTAAGGTCGTCTTCCCCTACTTCGTCAGCAATCACCACCTCCACAGGCTACCGGCGCTCGCCGTGACGGCAGTCGAGATGAAGTACTTCGGAGAAGCTTACGCCGACCAGGTGGTTAGGAATGCGAAGAGGCTCGCCGAGGCCCTGGCGGCAGAGGGCTTCAAGGTGCTCGGCGAGCACCTAGGCTATACCCGCAGCCACCAGGTCGCCGTGGATGTGAGGGAGCTGGGCGGCGGCGCTAAAGCGGCACAGCTGCTAGAGGAGGCCAACATAATCGTCAACAAGAACCTGCTCCCCTACGACCCTCCTGAGGCTGTGAAGAACCCGAGTGGTCTAAGGCTGGGAGTCCAGGAGATGACAAGGTGGGGGATGAAGGAGTCGGACATGGAGGAGATAGCGAGGTTCATGAGGAGGGTGCTCATCGACGGAGAAGACCCTGCAAAGGTGCGCAAGGAGGTCATCGAGTTTAGGAGGCAGTTCCAGAAAGTCCATTACGCGTTTGACGTGAACCCCCTGGAGGACGGGAAGCTGCTCTTACTCTACTAGCGTAGCTTCAAGCTTGAAGAGTCCAAGTTGAGCCTCGAGCGCCGCGATTCCCGTCACGCTTTCAGCCTCCTTTAGGAGAGATGCTAGCTGCTCGGCGAGACACGCCATGTGTATAATCGCGTAGGCTGCACGGGCGGCCCTCATTCTGGCATCTAGTCTATCCCAGTCCCACGGTTCGCTGCTCAACTGCGCACGCGCTATTCGCGTTATTCTCGAGGCGGGATACTGCCTCCAGAGGTTGTATGCACCTGTATCCTCCGTGACAAGCACATAATTCTCGAGAATGAGCGGGTCCATTCTTATCATCGCAGTGTCTGCAGGAGGAGGTCCACTCGGCAGTATGGGGGCGTAGCGCCTAACCTCCCTCAGGAGGAGCCCTGCGATAAGCCTCGGTAGCGTCTTTTCAACTTGGAAGCCGGAGGCTCTCTTAAGAGCCTCTGCAAAACCCCTCTCGATTTCGGCTACCACCGCCCACGGTAGGGCTATACGGGCGCCCATGAGGAGCTCCACATGGACGCCTTTGTAGACTAGGTTTGTGTCGACAGCGATAGGGCTGCTCATCTCGAATAACAGCCTCTGTCCTTCACCGTCCAGCTCGACTATCCACCAGTAGAAGCCGGATGCAGCTGCTAGTAGACGTGTAGCCAGTAATGGTATCTTGCTTGTCGGGCTGGTAGACGGTGGTATTCTCTCAGCTAGGCTTTTGGCTGCCTCTATCCAACTTTCAGGGTCGCACCAGTCTTCCACGATTATGGCAAGGTTGTTGATGGGTGTGGTGAGTGTAATCTTGCATCCCGAACATCGAGCCTCCTGATAATGATGACGTACAAAACCTTTACATTTCACGTTCAATTCGCAGGCCTTTCTCGCCACACATCCGCGTAGACCTTTGAGGTCGAAGCGTCCTCCGAGAGCCCTACCAAGCTGCTGCAACACACCATCACAGCTGTAGCTGCAACACCGTGCATCGAGCTCCGTCTTGCCATAGCTTGCGGGGTGTATAATGTAGAGTGGCTCCAACGGCCTCGGGATAAATGGATATGCTAGATTTTGCCATGGTCCCCACCAGAAGTCAAGATGGACGATGCTCGTACCGCTGGATGCAAGGGCTAGCGCTGCAGCGAGCCGCCTAGAGCCCGGCGATATGCACGTTACTACATTCTCGCTGCCGACCCTCGCGGAG
>WAOO01000099.1 GCA_015521195.1 Pyrolobus sp.
CCCTACCGCCAGTATGCCACCCATTCCCATCTTCTCGAGCTCCTCCTCGTGGTAGACGCGTATCTTCAGGTTATACTTCTCTGCAAGCCTCCGTGCATACTCTTCGACGCCATCCGGGTTCATCTCGGATGGTGGTGTGTTGGCGAAGTCCCTCGCGATTCTAACCGCCTCGGCGAGAGCCTCGGCGTATCTCACGGCCTCACCGTCAGCCCCTTCGAGCGCAACCTCCTCGAGGCTCTTCGCCCTCCTCCTCGACCTCCTGGCGTACACGTAATTTGCGATATCTGCAGCTATGAGAAGATGGGCATAGACCCTCTGCTCCTCCAATTCGACGCCATCCAACACCCCCTCATCGAGCCTGACGCCTACACGCCGCAAGCCCAGCCTCCTAGCCGCCCTAACGCCAGCCGCGACGCCCTCAGCCAGCCTGGCTAGCTTCGAGGGCGGCCACTGGCCCTTAGCCCCGCTCAGTATGACCCTGGGCGGCTCCCCGCCAGTGTAGACGACCGCAGTCTCACCTATCGACGCGTTGTAGTCGCCAAGCCTGCCGGGCTGCGAGACGAGGTTATCGAAGCCGGTCTTCGACCTAGGGACAGGCTCCTCGGTTACGACTATGAGCGCGTCTAGGCCCCGAGTCTCGCCGGGCACGAGAGGAGATAGGCGTGTCAAGTGGCGCCCTAGGCCGGTTCAAGAAGCCTCGCTATAAAAACGGGGCGTTCTAGTGGATTATCCTCGTAGCGACCATCGTCTGCGTCGCCTTCACGGCGCGGAGGCTCCTTATACCCTCCGTCACTATCTTGAAGAGCTCGCTTGGCGTCGTAGCCTCGAGCATCACTAGCAGGTCGTAGGGGCCGGTGGTCATTATCACCTCTTTGACGCCAGGCACAGCCATTATCCGCTCTGCGACCTCCCTCTCGCGGCCGGTCTCCACGTTCACAAGTACCACGCCCATCACCCTCTCGCCCATGTACTCCAGGAACTCTAGCGCCTGGAAGGCCAGGTCGGATAGCGTCACCACGTTGAACTCGCGGTCCTTCCTAACCACTATCCTGTTCACGTCGTTCTCCTCCATCAGCTCTACTGCAGCCTTGGACGAGAACCCCGGCGGCACGTAGATAACCTCGCCACGCGCATACTCGCCTATCTTGGCCTCGGGGCCGGCCTTCACAAGCGCCTCTAGGAAGTCCCACTCGCGGAGGATGCGCAGCTCCTCGCCGCTCCTCACAAAGACCTCTGTAGCGCCGCTTTCATCCATAGCCTTGGCCGCCGCGCGCAGGGTGGCGTCCTCCGGCAGCACCACTATCTTCCTGGAGATTGGCTCAACGTGGCCGATGTCGTAGCGCAGCCTATCCCAGAGAGCCTTGGCGGCATACCTCGGCTCCAGGATGCCCTTCAGCTCGCCTGTCTCGTCGACAACTGGGAGGAAGCGTACACCCCTCTTCCTCATCAAGTTCAACGCGAACACTATGTCGTCCTCTACGCGCACAGTAATGGGCTTCACCACCGCCTGCTCAGCCACAGTCGTCTTGTCCACGTCCAGGCCGCTGGCGACCGCACGCACCAGCCTACGGAAGCTCAACACCAGCTCGGGGCGGCGTAGCGTATCCAGCGTCACCACGCCGAGCGTCTTGTTCTCCAGCATCACCTCGGCGGCCTTGCGCAGAGTCTGGTCCGCGGTTATGACCGGCAGATGCCTCGTCTCCATTACCTCGGCGACCCTGAAGACCATGCCTCGCGTCACCCCAGGTTACAGTATGAGGGTGGAATGCCAGGCACTTGAAGATACCCCCAGCCTACGCCTCTAGGATTGTTTAAGAGAGGCCTTCAATGGTGTAAGAGGGTGCATCCGACCCTGGCCGGTAGGGAGAAGCCCAGGCTCCGGATACCGAGGGGCGCGAGGGTCGGAAGGTTCCCTGTTATGGCTTTGCTTCAGGCTGCCCGCTACTACCTGCTCTACGGCGACCTGGAGAAGGCTAAGAGCTTCGGGTTGAACAGGGCGATATTCTACGCATGGGCCAAGTACTACGGGCCTTCCACAGGCCACTATATGCTGAAGCGTAGGGGGGCCCCCGCAGTGCCGCCCAAGGTTAGAGA
>WAOO01000100.1 GCA_015521195.1 Pyrolobus sp.
CCTCCTCAACTCCGAGAGCTCCTCGCCGCCCCCACCCGCCTCCTCGCCCCGCGCAGCCCTCCTAGCCTCCAACCTCGCCTGCAGAGCCCTAATCCTAGCCTGGAGCCTCGCAGCCTCCCTCCTGAGCCTCAGCAGCTCCAAGCCAGCCTGGATATCCTCGTCGCTGAAACCCGCGAGCCTCAACACGGCGTCCACAGACTTCGAGCTCTTCAACACCGAGTCGACGTCGTCGACGAACAGGAAGTGGAAGCGTTCGCCGCACCTACCCTCAAGCACCGAGAGTATATCGTTGAGCCTGCGCAGCATGAAGCTAGAGGTCGTTATCAATACGTCGAAGTCGCACTCGTAGAGCCTCCTGAGCCTCTCCCTCCTCTCCCGGGGAGAGAGCCTAGAGTGTATCGCGAGAACGCGCACCGGCCTATCGTAGACCCTTGCAGCCGCCTCCGCGAACCTCTCAGCTCTCTCCTCGGCCTGCTCGACGAGAGGAGTCGTAGGCACAACAATGTAGCTCCTGTAGCCCTTCTTCGCTGCGAGATAAACGGCGGTGAAGACGCCGAACGTTGTCTTCCCGATGCCCGTTGGGGCTATCGCGGCGAAACTCTTGCCCCGCAGCACCCTCCGTAGCCACATGCGCTGGACACTCCAGAAGCGCGACCCCCTCATAGCCTCCTGGAAGAGCCTCTCAGCCTCCTCAACCTCAGCCTCGAGAAGCGCATACTCCACATACTCGCTCCTCTCCCCGAATCCGAGCAGCCTGGAGACAACCTCGCGGGGGTCATAGCGGCCGTCGGGCCCGGGCGTCAGCTCGGAGAGCTTCTCGTCGGGGACGCAGCGGGCGCAGGGTAGGCGACGATAGAGCCTATCGTCTCCAATAGGCCCCCCGCAGTGGGGGCAAGCATACCAATAGACACCGTGGAGTTTCAAGCCAGCATCAGCCTCTCTACACGCCCCCAAGTAATACAATGTACTACAGAGTAGACTGTGCGGGTTAAAACCAGGTTGAAGAAATCATCCTCAGACATGTTTGAGGTGCACTAGCATTGAGTGATGTGGAGCGTGTGCAACGAAGGGTGACCGTCAGCCTCATCCAATAAATATAAGCGTCTCGCTGAAGGCGACAGGGTATAGTCGTATGCTGCTCAGGGTCGAGACAAGCGAGAAACTACAAGACATACTCCGGAAGCATCGTGTCGTGCTCGTAGCGTTCACGGGGCTAACTTGCCCTGCATGCCAGCTATATCGCCCAGTGCTAGAGAAGCTAGCCGAGCTTGTAGAGAAGCTCCCAGTCGTAGAGTATGTGGTTGACTACGACCCCGAGCCAGCCATACAACTGGGCATACTAGGCACACCCACGACAGTAGTATATATCGACGGTGAACCAGTAGAGGGTTTTGTAGGCGCAGTAGACCTTCCGGACCTAGCAGAGTTTGTGGCGCGCATCGTCGCCCGCCATGATGTGAGACTAGCCAGGAAGCTGGAGAAGTTGGCGCAAGAGGCGGAGCCGGTCATAGGCTACATGTATTAGCATGAGGTTCGATGCTCAAGCCCCCTCGGTTGTACTTGATAACATCTTTACAAGCTCATCAACCTCGCCACTCTCGGTACATATGAAGAGGCGGAGCCCATCCGCCTCTAGGTAGACCGCCTTCCCTCTACAATCGTGGCCTATGAGAGCATAGTATCTTGTCCTATCGCGCGACATGAAGAGCCCGAAGCCGCTGAAGAAGTAGAACCCGCATAGCCTTAGCATGGGCCAGAGAGGATCACCCCTCCAGACGAGCCTGACTGTGATGCGTCTCGGCCTCAGGGTAGCCTCACGGACGAGGATGCAGCTCACGTACCTAACGCGAAGCAGGCCATCCTCAAGCCTTACGCCGAGCCAGCCCGCCCTCCAGATATAGACGGTGTAGGCTGCGAGAGGCAGGACGACAACCGCTGATATTACGGCTGCGAGCAGGCTCTTCACGAAGAGGTATACGATCGATACGCTCGCCGAGACCAAGAGGGTTGCTACGCCTAGGTCTCGTGCGAAATGCCTAGAGTCTATGCCCAGCTCGACAGCCATGAGGTCCTCCTTAATGGAGGAGGGTCTCAGCGAATATAACGGTGGTTTGCAGCTACTCTATCGCAACTTTTTACGACAGGGCGTAGAGACGTGGGCATATACGTGTTGGCGGGTGTACAGTATGGGCGGTGTAATCCTCTACTCCTGCAGGGTGGGCGGCATAGCCCTCCTATCCACGTCTGGCCTCGCATCCATCCTGGCAGTTGTAGTGGCTGTCGAGGCTTTCTCGTTGCTCACTGTGCTCTCGCTCCTGGCAGGCAAGATAGGCGGTATGAGGAGGGCGCTTCGCCATCCAGCCTTCTGGGTCGCGGCTGCCATCTCGGCGGGCGTGGTAGCAGCGGTCATCGCGAGCACGGCAACCACCTACGCAGGCTACGTGATCACGGGCAACTGTAGCCTCGTTGCTGAGACCTCCTTCGGCACCCTACACCTAGACCTGCGGGGCGCCGACGTAAGCCTCGCCGACCGCAACCCGGTGGCGGTCAGGGTGAACGGCCTCGGGTTGCCAGGCGTCGTGATAGGCTGGGTTAGGCTTACCAACGGTAAGCGCGCACTGGCAATAGTCTACCATCCGCCGGGCGTATACCTCGTAGTCGAGGGTGGAGGGAGGGTGTTCGTGGCCTCCCACCCAGGCGTCCGGGAGGCGTACAGAGTGATAATGGGGTCGTGTAAGGGTATAGAGGGGTCGGGATAGGTGGACGACCCTCGTACCTCCCACTCTCAGCCCATTTAGCCTCTCGAAGTCGGAGTCGAACGTATAGAACACCTGGTAGCCGTTCTCGACGGCCGTGGCTAGGATGAGGGAGTCTACCTCGGGTAGCCTATGCTCAGCCCTAATGCCTGCAGCCCTGATAGCCTCCCTCTCGCCAAGCCCGTGTATCTTGAACGCGCTCTGGACGAGCATCAGCGCCTCGCTGAGCCTGTCGCCCAGCCCCCTGCGGATGGCGAGGTATACAAGCTCGTGTATCGTTATCACCGATAAGCCCCTCTCGCTGCAGGCCTCGAGCACCTCCTCGGCTGTCTCGACCCTCTCCTCCTCGGAGAGCATGTATGCAGCGATGACGTTAGTGTCGTAGAAGCATGCGTTGCGACGGCTACGGCCTCTCTGAGCGCTTCCGCTCAACATCCAACTCCTCCGCTACACCCTTCTCTGTGCGCTCTGCGAGTATCCCTCGAAGGGCCTTCAGGGGCTCAACCTTCTCAACGACTATCCGCCCCTCCTCGACGCGCAGGAGGAGCACATCGCCCTCCTTCGCCCCTATCGCCTCTAGAGCCTCGCCTGGTATAATGGTGCCCTTCCTGGAGGCCCGTAGGATACTCTGCAAGAGTACGCCCCGGATATCTGGGAGGCTGTCCGGAGCGTATCTGGGTTATCGCGGCTACCCTGCCTCTCGGCGGTGTCAGAGGCTGCGGCCGCCTACGGTCAGCCTCCTTACCCTCACGTGTGGCCCGCCGTCGCTCACCGGCACCGTCTGTATCTTGCCGCAGAACCCGTAGCTCAGCTGGAAGTCGTTGGCCACAGCGTCTATATTCATGAGGGTTTCTAGCGTGTTGCCCGCTATGCCGACGTTCCTCACCGGGTCTCTCACCTCGCCGTTTACAATCTCGTACGCCTCCTGTATGCCCACCTGGAAGCTGCCGTCGAGGTTCGCCTGGCCGCCGAGCGGCGAGACGAGGTAGTAGCCGTAGTCTATGCCCTCGAAGAGCTCCTCCACCCGGTGTTCGCCCGGGAGCATCACAGTGTTCCTCATGCGTATCAACGGCGGCACCCTGAAGCTCTCCGCTCTAGCGTTGCCAGTCGGGTCTACGTTGAGGAGGTTGGCGTACATCCTGTCGACCATGAACTGTTTCAACACGCCCTTCTCGACCAGCGTAGCTCTAACCGCGTGGACGCCTTCATCGTCGTACTTGAAGGTGCCGAAGCCGTCCTCGATGCCCGGGTCGTCGACTATGGTGACGAGCTCCGACGCCACCTTCTCCCCCAGCTTGTCCTTCACGACGCTGCCGCTGAGGGCGAGGTCAGCCTCGGTCAGGTGGCCGAAGGCCTCGTGGACGAAGACCCCTATCACCTCGGGCGCCATGACCACCGGGAAGTTGCCGGCCTTCGGGGTCTTGCCCCTAAGCTGTCCCCTTATCCTCCTCTCGAGGGTGTCGGCGATGGCCTCTGGGCTCTTCTTGTCGAAGAGCGTGTAGCCGCTGATAGTCCCTACAGTCTCCAGGGCCTCGGCGGATACGTCCCCCTCCCGGGCGGCGGCGTAGGCGGAGAGGTGGGCGAGGCTCCTCTCCTCGTATATCCTCCTACCCTCCGTGCTGGCGTACACCCTGGCCTCCACGACCTCCATGTACCGGACGCTCCTCGACTTCAGCCTCGGCACCTTGGAGGCCACCAGCCTATCCAGCTCCATCACGTCCCTCAGCTTCTCGTCGAGCGGGACGTCCAGCAGGCTCCTCTTGACCGGCCACACCTCCTCCGCCTCCAGCGCGTCGAGGACCAACGGCTTCATCTGGAGCCTGGCCCTGCTCGACGCCACAGCCTTAGCCATCGAGTACGCGTCGCGGAGCACCCTGGTCAGCTCCCCGGGCTCCAGGCGGGTGGCGTAGCCGAACCCGTAGCCCCCGTCGACGAACACGCGGATAGCCGCACCCCTATCCACACCCTGTACCAGCTGATGGACACGCCCGTCTATCACGCGGATTGTGAGCCTCGGGGCATAGACTATCCTGACATCCGCCAGTATCACACCCTGCAGCCTCTCAGCCTCGGCGACAACCCTCTCCGCGAGGTCGAAGAACTCCTCATACCTGAGGCTCAAACCCTGCCCCTCGGGTGCCGCGGGTCCAAGCGCTGGTTAAACGGCTAGCCTTGGCTCGCAGCCTACGCCCGGCCCCCGGGGCTCGGCCAGCCTGGGGGGCTCGGCGTAGACCCTGCAGCCCGCGGGGTCCTCCTCGAGGAGGAGGGGCGCGTCGAGGTCGAGTACGCTCGGCTTGTACACGCTGGATGCGTGGAGGGCTGCCGCTATCGCTAGGCTAGACTCGAGCATACACCCGGTCATGGTCTCCAGCCCCAGCTCCCTCGCGACGATGCCCATCCTTGCGGCGACGTCCACACCCCCAACCCTCGACACCTTGATGTTCACATAGCCCCTGAAACCGAGCCGGTGGAGCGCTACGAGGTCGCGCAGGGTGAGCACAGACTCGTCGACGGCTATGGGTACCGGGGAGACGCTCGAAAGCTTTGCGAGCGCCTCGAGGTCGTGGGCCGGGAGAGGCTGCTCTACCAGCACCACCCCGAGCTTCTCGAGCTCCTCCAGGGCTCTCAGGGCATCCCAGTGGCTCCAAGCCTGGTTGGCGTCGACAGTCACCACGACGCCCTCGCCCACAGCCTCCCTCACCGCCCTCACCCTCTCAACGTCGAGCCCAACCGGGCCGCCGAGCTTCACCTTGAGCATCCTAAACCCCCTTGACACAAGCTCGGAGGCCCTCTCAGCCATCTCCCAGGGCTCGCCGAGCGAGACGGTTACGAGCGTCTCGGAGCCGCCCATGCCTCTACAGCCGCCTACGAGGTCACAGAGGGGCGCCCCGTGGAGCCTCGCATACGCGTCTAGAAGAGCGTTGGCGATGGCCGCCCGGGCGGCCGGATAACCACGGAGGAGCACCGTGAGCCTATCGAGAAGCTCGCCGAGCCTCTCTACATCCACGCCTATCAGTTTGCCAGCGGCCATCCTCCCTGCGGCTAGGCCGGCCTCGGGATACTCTCCAGTCACGCGGGGGGCGGGTGCAGCCTCACCCCAGCCCACGGTGCCATCGGAGAGCTCGACGCGGGCATAGAGCGTCTCCGCCTCCCTCCAGGAGCCATACGCTATCCTGAACACGCCGCGGACCCTCAACCGGCGCAGGGAGAGGGTGACGCCCTGAACCCGGGGCACAGTCCCGCAGCCCCGGCCTCCCCGCGGCCGAGCCAGCCTCTAAGCATGGTGTGTCACTGCTGTAACGCTGCCCGGTTAACACCCGGTTGATACTCCGCCGCTGCCCGGGTCTCCCGAGGGGCCGCGAGAGACTCTAGGGTGTCTAGCGACGAGCGTGGCCCTAGGGAGCCTGGGGGCCAGCAGCGGCGTGGAGGGCGTCGACCCGAGGAGGCTCGCCGAGAGGGTCGCAGAGAGGCTTGGGGTCGGTAGGCTGGAGCCGCGGGTCTGCACGCTGGACGGCGTGGAGAGGAGGGTCGGGGTTCTCATTGCGGTGGAGGGCATCGACGGCGCGGGCACCACGACGGTGGCAAAGCTGCTCGTGGAGGCGCTCCGCCACCTGGGCCTCCCGGCGGTCTACACCAAGGAGCCCACCGGCTCCCCCGTCGGGAGGCTGATACGAAGCCTCCTCTCCGGGGCGCGTCACCCCCAGCCGGAGCTCCTAGCGCACCTCTTCGCAGCCGACAGGCTACACCACCTGTACGTAGAGGAGGTTGCGCCGGGCGCCCGCGGCGTCGCAGGCGCGTTGGCGGAGGGCTACCTGGTGGTGACGGACCGCTACAAGTACAGCAGCGCAGCCTACCAGTCGAGGCTCGTAGACCCTCGCAGCGCCTACGAGCCGAGAGACGTACTCGAGCTCAACAGCCTCACACCCCCAGCCCACATCCTCGTCTATCTCGACGCGGAGCCCAGCGTAGCTTACGCCAGGATAAGGTCGAGGAAGAGGCTAGAGATATACGAGAACCCAGAGACACTCGCGAGGGTCAGGAGAGCCTACCACCACCTCCTAGACCTGCTATCCCGTCAACCCGAGAAACCCGATGCCGGAAGATGGGTCGAGAAGCTCGAAGCACACACCGGGCTACCGATACACTGCCTATACCCCGACGAGAGATACCCAGAGGAAATCATGCTCGACGCAAATAGAGGGGTGGGTGCTGTCGCAACGGACACTATAATCAGCGTAGCCAGGGCTCTGGTCCGGAAGCGGCTGGTCCGTCTAAGGCGAGGTTAGTGGTTCGTGCCAACGACCTGCAATGAGTGTCAGATAGCCTATCGCTCTATCTCATCGAGCTCACGCCTAAGACGCGTCAATGTATCTTCATGTTCGCGCCTCCAGAGCCCCACACGGCTAAACGAGGGTTTTACACGCTCCACCAGCTCTGCAAGGGCTCGAAGAAGGTATGTGACGTCTTTACGAGCTTCATCCTCGCTCGTATACCTGCTTAACGCCATGTCGGTATCCGGCCCGTGATACTGATAGTCATGAAGGTTGAGGGCTATATCCGTCAGGGGGAGTATATGGCGGTAGCCTAGACCCTCTAGCAGCCTTGCGAGGCTCCTCAGCTTGGATGTGGGAATACGAAGTATAGCCACCTCATCGAGCCATCTCTCGTCAACGCCGAGCTTCGAGACTAACGCATCCCTTTCGACGGCGAGTAGCGCCGCTATCAATGCCTTCCAAGCCTGGAAGGCCTTCCCAGCCGCATTCCTAGTGTAGCCCTCCCGGAGGAGCCTGATTGCGTGAACAGCCTCGAGCAGAGCCTCCAGCAACCTGGCTGACGCGTAGCCGAGAGGATCCGACTTCGGCTTTGGAAGCGGCTTCTCCAGTATCCCTGGCACCTGGTGGCGCCACCCTCTGGTGGCCGCGTGCGTACAGTCATACTAATTTTCCTTGATTGTCTCGCTGAGGCTGAGGATGGCGGTAGTATGGCCAGGGCGCGTGTCCTGCTCGCGCTCTTCGTCGTCGTGCTTGTGGTGGATCTCGCGCTTAGCGTGTATCTGGCGTTTAGGGGTGCTTTTCCGGCCGCGCCGCCGCTCGGGAGCCCCACCGCCTACCGTAACATCTACCTGCACATCCCTATGGCGTGGGCTAGTCTAGCGCTCTTCACGGTCTCTTTTGTCTCGGCGATACTCTACCTGGCGACCGGCAGGGAGGTATACGATAGGCTCGTGAGGGCTTCTGCAGCCGTAGGCCTGGTCTATGCCGCTGGCACCCTGGTGACGGGTAGCGCTTGGGCCGCCGAGTCGTGGGTCGGTCAGCACATAGGCTTCTCGTGGACCTGGGACCCCCGCGAGACCTCAGTCCTCCTCCTCTTCCTAGCCTACCTCGTCTACTTCATCATACGCGCTTCTATCCCCGACCCGGACAGGGCCGCCACCCTCTCCAACGTCTACGCTGTCGCAGCCTACGCGATGGTGCCCGTCGTGTTCCTAGCACCCTCGGTAGCGCATGCCAGTCTCCACCCGAGCTTCGAGCAGGCGGCCGCCTTCATGAGGAGGCCTAGCGTCGCACCACTCTTCGCAGCGAAGGTGCTCACGGTTATGGCCACGGCCTTCCTGGCGGTCGCGCTGGCGGCCTCGAGGGGCTGGAAGGCGGGCATAGTGAGATACGTAGTCGCGGGGCTTGCGGCGGCGTACATCATCGCCGCTGTTGTGCTAGCATCGCCGTATTTCACGGCGAGCCTCGGCTACGTGAAGGCGGCCAGCCTTGAGGATGGCGGGATAGTCTCCCTGAAGGTCGAGACGCTCTCGGGTAGAATGATTGACGTCGAGTTTAGGCATCCAGTGCCGTCGCCTGTGAAGCCGCCGGTGGTTAGGGCTCCGGGGGGTGTCACGAGGCCGAGCATCGTGGGCCACATTGTAGAGGTGGGGCCCCTGCGGGAGGGCAGGATAATCGTCGTCACCCATTGGAGCGTCGCACTCAGCCTCGCATTGACCGGCGTCGAGGCTCTAGCGGCGCTCCTCATAGCGGAGCGTATGGCGCGCGGTTGAAACCCTGCTATTTTTAACAGAGTTTAGCATGCTACTTCACACGGGAGTACAGCTTGGATAGGAGGAAGAGGCTCATAGTATTCGCGGTGATACTCTTCGCTGTGATGCTCGGCGTCGGTATAGGCGCTGTGAAGAGCAGCGGCTACCGCGACGTATGCAGCGTCTACTCTCTAAAAGCCCCCGCGGAGCTCGTCGTAAGCGGGAATATCAGCTACTATCCGCCCGCCCCCGGCTACATAGTCGAGATAGACGGGCCTAGGGGCAGGGCGCTTCTCGTCAGCACCCCCCAGTCGAGTTCGGCCTACCTGGTGGCGCGGGTTGTCAGGAACCAGTTGGAGGAGCTGACCGGCGATAATAGGTACGCGGTGTTCGTGTTGCGCGGCAGCTGCGGCCGCGTAGCCATCGCGCTCTACAGCGCCTCGGAGTTCATCCAGAAGTATGGCGGCAACCCGGTGGTAAGCGACGTTGTGGTGATAGACGCGGTGTACAAGCCGGGCTTCACAGCCAAGATATTCACCAGGGACGGGCGCCTAGTATACACGGGGCCGGTGCTGCTCGTGAACAAGATACTGAAGGGGTGCCACGAGTCCTACAAGGAGACCGCCGCGACGGTGGGTTAGCCGTGGAGGCTGTAGTGCTGCGCGACGTGTGGAAGAGGTACCGCACCGGGTGGGTTTTGAGGGGCGTGAGCCTCTCGCTTGAGCAGGGCGAATCCCTCCTAGTCCTCGGGGCGAACGGCTCCGGGAAGACAACCCTCCTCCGCATCATCGCCGGCCTCGTGAGGCCGACTAGGGGCGAGGTTAGGGTGCTCGGCCGCTCCACCCTCGAGCCCTCCACCCGCTCCC
>WAOO01000101.1 GCA_015521195.1 Pyrolobus sp.
ATAATCGACCTCCGCGTAGACTTCTCCCGCAAAGACCCTGTAGAAGAGCTCATAAAGATTTACGAGTACTACCTAGAGCGCTAGACATGGTGTAATATCACGAGGCTCGCAAAGTATCGGGTCGAGAGCCTCTACCTCGACCTGGAGAGGGTCGAGGTGCCAGTCTATAAATCGGTGGGAGGCGCTATACTCAAGACTCTTCTCTCCTCAGCGTGTAGGCTTGACTGTCTCTACTGCCCCTACCGAGCTGGCGGCCCCGCCCCGAGGTTCAAGTGGGAGCCTTCGAAGCTTGTACGCGTCGCTCTTGAAGCGTGGAGACGCAGGATGGTGAAAGGAGTCTTCCTGTCAAGCGGGTTGTACGGCGACCCGGAGCAAGTGGTAGAGGATATACTGGAGGTGGCTGAGCGGCTGCGAAGGATAGGCTACCGCGGCTACCTACACCTCAGACTCATGCCGGGCACACCTCCTAGCCTAATCCGGGAGGCGCTCCGGGTCGCCGATAGAGTTGGCGTCAACCTCGAGACCGTCAATCCTACCTATTTTGCCGAAATAGCGCCCAGTAAGGGCTCCTGGACGCTAGACCTCTATTCGAAGCTGATATATGCGGCGAGGGTTGCGAGGAATCCTCGTAGGATAGACACTCAGCTGGTTGTAGGGGCGGCGGGCGAGAGCGACGAGGAGATGCTTAGGGTTGCATGGAACTTGTTGGAGGTGGGCGTCGGGGTGATACACTACAGCCCCTATACGCCGATACCCGGCACGCCTCTGGCGTCAAAGCGGGGGAGGGTTAGCGATGCGAGGGCGAGGAGACTTTACGAGGCAGAGGTGCTCATGAGAGACTATGGTTTCACGCTCCAGGAGATACTAGAGGTTGTCGACGAGCGCGGCATGCTACCCCTATCGCATAGAAGCCTAAAGGAGGAGATTGCACGTATGCACCCAGAGTGGTTCCCAGTTGATCCTTACACGGCTGGGCTGCGGGAGCTACTCCGCGTGCCGGGCATAGGCCCGGAGACCGCCAGGAGGATTATAGGGGCGAGGGAGGAGGGGAGGCTGAGCCGAGATACGCTTGCTAAACTACTAGGTGCGAGGTTTAGAAAGGCAGCCCGCTACCTCGCCCTCTAGCCCTTCGCACATATGCTCCTATCAACTATAGTGGCGGCTCTGCACGCTATTGCCGTCGAGCTGCAGAGGGGGCATTCTATCCTCTCCGGGAGCCTCTCTATCCTTGCAGAGACGCCCCTCTCTTCAAGCATCTTTCTGAGCTTCTCCTCGTCGGGCCACTGGTCGGGGCCGAGGAGGATAACGTCGGGCTTCAGCTCTTCGAGCGGCCTGAGCATATCCCTCTCGTCTCCGAGCCTCGCTTCCGCGACGTACCTCACCGCCGATACTACCTGGAGGCGCTGACGCTCCGGCACTATGGGCTCCCGTCCCTTCATCCTCCTGACGTTAGAGTCTCTCGCGACTATGACGTGTACGCGGCCCTTCTTCCACGCCTCTCGGAGCAGGTGTATGTGGCCGGGGTGGAGTATGTCGAAGGTGCCTGCCACGAGCACCTTTGGCCTTGCGAGTAGCTGGGAGAGGGGCCTCCAATCTATCCTCGCGACGCCCAGGTGTCTCAGGGCGTCTACCAGGCCCTCGGCGTACGCTATGCACGCCAGCGCGGTGAACACGTCGCCCTTCTCAAGGTAGTATCTCGCGTCGCTGGCGTAGAGCCTCGCCAGCCTCAGGAGCCTAGCGTAGGGCTCGCCTAGCCTCCCCTCGAGCTCCTCGAGGACGAGCTCCACGTTCGTGATGTAGGCTTCGGCCCTTCTAGCGGCGTCCTTCACCATCGTACCGGCGGCATCCTCCACGCTTAGCCCCGTGGCGAGTCCCACACCCATATCGGATTAACCAGGTTGAGTCTCAGTATACCGGTCTAAACGGGGCCGTAGAGAGGTGGTATCATGGCAGAGGCTAGGCCCCTGCGGGGCGTCATGCTGTTCGTGCTGGATACCAGCGCGTTGACAGACCCGAGGCTGCGTAGCGTCTTCGGAGTGCAGAGCCTCGACGAGGTCGTGGATAGGATGGTGGAGTTGTTCAGGGAGGCTAGGACGAAGCTCGGCATCGAGTTCTACAC
>WAOO01000102.1 GCA_015521195.1 Pyrolobus sp.
AGCCAGTAGGGCACCCACGGCTTATAATAGCGCAGAGGGTATGGCCGAGCAGCGCCAGTCACCCTGTCAAGCACGTTATGTGTCTCCGAAGCCTCTTCCCCCACAGCACTCACCCTCGCCTCCTCGACACCCCTCCCGAGCACAATTCCAGCCCGCATCCGGAATTCCAGCCCGCCAGCCTCAGCGCCTCTACACACGAGCCTCACTGAGCCCTCAGGCGCGACGGGCGACATCTCGACGAATGGCCTCCCGCTCCTCCCCCTACACTCCTCAACGAACCTGGCTATCTTCGAGGCCTCGTTAAGCCCGATCCAGGAGGGTTTAGCCTTCCCGACGCGCGGCAGGGGAGGGAAGGGCGTCAGCAAGCGTAAGCATCTACCGTTGTACACTGCAGGCTGGACCGCAGTCGCAGCCAGCCTACCCTCGGCGATCAGCCTATAGATCCTCCCGGCCATGCCGAGGTGGTAGCCGAGTCTTATGAAGGCGCGGTGGACTGTAGAGGCGTCGATGTATGGGAGAGGATTCCACCAACCGAACCGGAAACCCCTCCTGAACCGTAGGGCATAGAAGCGGAGCACCATGGGCAAAGTGGTCACCCGGCTAGCCGCTCTGACAGAGCTTACCAGTGACGAGCCCGGCGAGCCTACCTGGATCTAGCTTGCCTAGCTCCGGGTATGTTAGGCTGGTCTTCCCATCCTCCAGCTTTATCGGCTCGAGCGAGACGCCACCCTCTCCACCCCTCACCGCGAGTAGCTCTACACGGATGTTCCTAAACCTCACCCTACCGTAGCCCCTCGAGCCTCCCCTACCCAGGTAGGTCTCCTCTACGAGCTTCATACCCGTGTAGAGGGCGCGGATGTACCTCTCGACCACCCTCACCTTATTGATAATCTCGCAGTCCCTGTCAAACACGAGGAGCTTCATCGTACCCGCGAAGACCACACCGGGTCTCACGCGCACAACATCACGTGGGTCGGCCGCTGCAGTGACACGGTCGATGCGGTTCTCGCTCTTATACTCCAGGAAGTCGGTTATGCCTATGAAGCCTCCCTTCAGCCTATACAGCTCCCTTACATACTCGTCGCTGGGGAAGAGGTCCTCTACGAGAAGCCTAGTGGGGGCCAGTACACTGAACAGCTCCAGAGCCTTCTTCTCAGCCTCGGTCCTCGCTACATCCTCGCTCTTACCCTCTCGCCTCAGCTTCTCAAGGTAGATGTTGTAGAGCTTATCGAAGTGTATGCTCATAGCCCCGAATACATCGTCGACCTCGCACCTTGCCCTCACATCCTCCTCGAACTCTTCGATAGTCATAATCCTCTTCTTGGCGGTGACCGGCCTCTCATCGGTGTTACGCACGTGCATCCAGATCCTCTTGTCAGTTGTGTAGAGCTTCTTTCCGAGGGCTTGTTCGAGAAGACTCCTCATCCTGCCCTTCAGCGAAGACCCCGGTATATAGGGCACCTCGAGTTCGACCTCGTTACCGTCTATCACGTAGACCCTCCTGGTGACCATCGGGTAGAGGTCTGCGCCACCAATGTGAGCAGTCTGAGCCTGAGGAGGCATCTGTATCAAGAGCCCCGTGACAACCTCGAGGTCAAAGCTCAGCCTCAGTATACCCAGGAGCCTCGGCGCGTAGAGATCCGAAGCCTGGCCCCCGGCCGACACGAGGCCCACCCCGCTACCTCTTCTTCAGGTATGCGAGCGTTGCGAGAGCGTCTAGGGCGAGGCGCGCCCTCTCGAGGATCTCCCTTAGGACGTTCTCGTCTCCAGCATCCCTGATAATGCCGTGCAGCGTGTCGATATAGTGGCGTAGAATCTCAGCCCAGTATTGGTCGAGCTGTCCTCTGGCCTTCTGGTACTCGACGAGTATCCGGGCTTGCGTGAGGCTCACGCTCAGGCGACTCTTAGCCTCCTCGAGCCTGGCGCCTGCGCCGCGCAGAATGTACATAGTGTTGTCTATGCTTGACGCTACCAGCTCGTGGAACTTGCGGTAAGAGGCCTGCGTTATAGAGCTCAGCTCGTCGACTGTCCCGAGGATCCCCTGGACAGCCTCGTAGACGTCACCCTCCCTTCTAAGCACGCTTATTATATACTTCTTGACTCTCTCGGCGGCCTCCGCAGCCTCCTCCCGCTCGCGCCTCCTGCCGCCACCACCCCGCTGGTGGGGCGGGCGACGCCTCTGCGGAGGCAAAACAGTGCGCACCTAGGGACGTACATCGAGACACTGATGTTAAATCCTAGCACCTTAGAGGCTACAACTAAACATATATTAAGTCCTCATGGGGTTAAGACGCATAACATTGATGAATGCAGTTACGTTTGTATTTAGGTATCCGGGGGGCGGGAGGGTTAATGCACAAGCGGCTAGGGCTGTATACAGGCTCGGCGACCGTCTAGTTGTACTTGTGGAGTGTGGGGAAGTGGAGGAGCTTCTAGAGAAGCTAGCGTATCTCACAGAGCGGCTCGGCCTGGCAGAGTGTATGGCTACGTACGCGGGTCTCGCTGCAAAACCACCTGCCATCAGCGACTTCTATGCCGCGGTGGCTGTGAAACCAGGCCCCCAGACTGCTGGTGTGGCGTTCAAGCTCACACCGGGGATATTGAGTGTCGTGAAGAGGATACGCTTCTACCGCGTTGATGGCGAGGTGCTCTACGCGCTAGAGTATGTCAGGCCGCTCTCCGTTGAAGAGATGATCGAGGAGAGTATGCTTCCCGCTGCTCTCCTGGAGTGCCTGGGCTTAGGCTCTAGAAGGTCTAAAGGTAGGGGCAGCGGCCGGTAAGGCCCGACGTCTAGCCTCGAGGCTCTCGCCGCATATACATGCCTACATGGGGATAGCATACGCGTATTTAGGATATGGTATCGGGTTGTACGCCTAGGCGGGGTGCATGCATCTACCACCGACGCTGGAGCGCATTGTCGACGGTTTGTGGCGGGTGTCTCGTATGGACGCACAGTCTACCATTACCTTGTGAAGCTCTCCAGCCTCGTTGACGCGGTGAGGGATGATATATGCCAGGGCAGCGAGGGATGTACGTTTAACACGCTTAGGGTCATCTTCTCGGATATCCGTGTGCGTAGAGCGCTGGCTCCCCTCGCGTGCGTCAAAGACGCTGTACTGGCTAGGGTTGAGGCGGATACACGCTTCAGGGTACTTAGGCCGTATGCCACGCTCATAGCAGAGACTCTGAAGAGCCTCCCGTGCGACAGGGCACGCAGCCCTAGCTTAGAGGATAGGCCCGCTCTCTTCCAGATAGGGAGTAGCATGAGTACCGGAGCATTGATGATAGGCGCGTCTACGAGAGTCGGGCGTGATTTCGGGTGTGTCGCTAGACTCTTGGAGAAGGTGTGCGAGAGGTATGGATGCGATTAGGTGCTACGAGGTCGGCCTGGGTAGCGTCGCTGCGAGGCTCCGGGGGTATTTCGAGAGGCGGAGGGGCGTTACGATCGCGGTGTTGTTCGGCTCTGTGCTCCGCCATAGGCTAGTGCGCGACGTGGACGTAGCGGTCTACCTGGAGGAGGGGCTGGGCATCGACAGGCTCCTCGAGATGGCGGATGAGGTTGAACGCCTCCTCGGGGTACCGGCGGACGTCGTGCCCCTCGCTGAGCTCCCGCCGGGCTTTAGGCTGAGGGTCCTCGACGAGGGCATACCCCTGGTCGTGAGGAACAAGGGTCTCTACACTGAGCTCTACAAGGAGGCTCTTGGCGAGCTGGAGGACCTCCGCCTCGCAGGCGTCTAGAAGCGCCTCGGCTTTAAGAAGGCGCGTGTCCAGGGGCCCCGCGGGGGCCGGGTGATGGCTGCGCGCGAGGCTCTCGTGAGGGACGCTGTCGGGCTGGCCGCGAGCCTCATGGAGAGGGCTTCTAGGGAGCAGGGGAAGGTGCTCGTCATCGACAAGTCGTTCTGGAGTAGGCTGCTGGAGGCTGGTGTCAGGGGCTACGGGGTGCACAGGTTTGAGGGGGATGGCTTCGAGGTTGTGATATCGAGGCACGGGTTCCCCTGGGGGTACCTGAGGGCGAAGGTCTTCGACTGCTATATCGAGGGCATCCTCAGGTTCAGGCAGAAGGTGGTCTACTTCAAGCCCGTGAGGCTGGAGGGGGAGTGTAGGCTCTACAGCGCGCAGGCCGACGCCCTGGGAGCCCCGAGGGGCGGCGTGGGGGCGGTGGAGCCGGAGGAGGTGGAGTGGTAGGCTGGGCCTAACCCCCCTCCAGCTGCTCGTAGTAGCCCTCCTAGCCGCACTGTTTCTAGGCTCAGCCTGGATAGGCGACGGCAGGCGCATCTGGAGGTTCACGCTCCGCAGGTGGCACCTAGCCCTAATCCTCGGGGCTATCGCGGTAGCCTCCGGAGCCCTACCCTACAACAGGGTACCCGACTACCTCGAGCCCGACGTGCTCGGCTTCGTCTACCTCATGAGCATAGTGACGGGCTTCCTCGAGGCCTCCGGCCTCGCCCTAGCAGCCGCGAGGCTGGTCTCGAGGCTGGGGGGCCGCCGCGCGGTATTCGGCATCATCCTCGTCTCGGGCCTCGTAAGCATAATCCTCGAGAACGTGAGCGTCGTCTACCTCTTCGCCCCGATAGCCCTCAGGCTGGCACAGCAGCTCGGATACGACCCGGTGCCCGTCGTGATAGGCGCGGCGCTGGCGGCGGACATGGCGGGCTCGGCTACGATGATAGGAGACCCTCCCGCGATAATCACCGCGGGGTATCTCGGCCTCCGCTTCACAGACTTCATCTTCTACAAGGGCAAGCCCTCCATGTTCTTCTACACCCTCACGGCCATGGTGGCAGCCAGCCTCGTCGCCACAGCGATAGCCGCGAGGAGGGTGAGTGGTTTCGACGGAGGGGGAGAAGAGAGGATAGACCGGGTGTTCCTCGCAGAGGTCACCGCCTTCCTGACCCTCAAGATAATCCTGCTCAGCATCAGGGACGAGATACGCCTCCCCCTCACGCTCATAGCCGCCATCGCCATCGGAGGCATAACCGCGACAAGGCTGCTCCTGCACCGCGACTGGAGGGGAGTCAGGGAGGCGTACTCCAAGCACGACTACGAGACACCCCTCTTCCTCGCAGGCGTCTTCCTCCTCTCCGGCGCCTTCGTGGAGACCGGGCTAGCCGGTAGGATAGCACGCCTCCTCCTAGAAGCCTCGCAGGGAAGCATCACCCGCCTAGAGATACTCCTCATAGCAGTCTCGATGGCAGCCTCAGCGGTCATCTACAACACGCCGTACGTCGCAGCAATGCTACCCGTAGTAGTCCAGCTAGCCCACGAGGCCCACGCAGACCCAGTCGTACTAGCATGGGCCCTCCTAATCGGAGCCACGCTAGGAGGAACACTAACCTACATAGGAGCCATGGGCAACTACGCCGCGGTAAGATTCCTCTCACAGAGAGGCTACAAGGTAGGCTACAAGAGGTTCGCAGAGGTATCCATACCCTTCACGCTCACAAGCGTCATAGTAGGAGGAGGACTCTACCTCCTATACTTCCACTAGCGAGGAACGGCTCGGCACGGCTCTTCCATCAGCATCCCCGCGGCTCAGCGTGGGGCCGCGGGCTTCTATCGTCGCAGGCGATCCTCACCGC
>WAOO01000103.1 GCA_015521195.1 Pyrolobus sp.
CGAGGCTAACCTCCGGGTGCCTCTCCAACACTCTCTTCACAACCTCCTCGCCCTCCTCGGGGAAGATGCTGCACGTTGCGTACAGCACGCGGCCGCCGGGCTTCACCAGCCTGACAGCCGCTTCGAGCAGCCCAACCTGCAGCCTCTGCATCCTGTATATCTCTTCGGGCGTGATTCTCCACCGGAGGTCCGGGTTCCTCGCCAGAGTGCCGCTGCTCGTACACGGCGCGTCGAGCATCACCGCGTCCGCTACACCCTCGCCGAAGACCCTCGGCGCCTCCCTACCGTCCATGACGCGGACCTCGACTATCCTAGCCCCGTATCTGGCGACGTTCCTCTCGAGGAGCCTCGCCTTCAGCCTAGACGCGTCTATCGCGACTATCCTGCCGCGGTTCCTCATCAAAGCCGCCATGTGGAGCGTCTTGCCGCCCGGGGCGGCCGCCAGGTCGAAGACGAGCATCCCGGGCTTCGGGTCGAGGAGGAGAGACGCGACTATACTCGCCTCGTCCTGGGGGTAGGCTAGAGCCCTGCGGATGACCCTAGACTCGTGGAGGTCGCGGGGGTTGCCAACGATTATACCCCAGCCGGGCGCCCAGCGGGACTCGCGGGGCTCCCTCCCCTCCTCCTCGAGCATGTAGAAGACGCGGTCGAAGCTGGCCTTCAGGGTGTTGACGCGGAGCACCACCGGAGGAGCCCTGTTGAAAGCCTCGAGGAGCTCCCTCCACTCGTTGGGCAGCAGCCTCCTAACCCTCTCGACCAGCCACCCCGGCATCAGGTACTCCGCCTGGACGGGGTCGAGCTCCAGCCTTCCACGCCTCCAGGCCTCGACGACAGACGCTGCAACACCCCCGAGGGACTCCAGCAGCCTGACGCACCCCTCGTCGCCGCTGCACCGCGGCTCGTAGAGGAGGAGGTAGGCGGCGAGCCTGGCCTCTGCACGCCCCCTCTCGTCGCCGGGCCTCACACCCGCCCTCTCGACAGCCTCGTCTAGGAGCCCCGCAGCCCTCCAGATGGAGGCGAGCAGCGCAGCCAAGAACCTCGCCTTGCCGCCAGCTACGCCTCGCCGTGCGAACACCCTCCTGCGCGCATACTGCGCTGGCCTAACCCTCTCCGCCTCCACCAGCGCCTCCAGCAGCACCTCGGCGTCACTCCTCGATAGGAAGGCCACCGATACACCCCTACGAGGCTCTCGAGGCGCTCAAACCCGCTTAAAGCGTTAACAATGGGGGTCTACCGCACCACGTATAGGAGGAGTTGCATAGTGGAGGCTCTGGCGAGGCTCACCGGCTCACAGATAGCGGCGATACTCCGCTGCGCCGCCAGCGTGCTAGACGCCTGCCTCTCCGAGAGGCTCGAGTGCATAGACCCCCCGGTGGCGACGACCGCCTGCCTCCGGAGGCATGGGCTCACAGAGGCCAGCATCAAGAGGCTCTGGTCCAGGCTTCCCCCGGAGACGAGGCTCACCATCTTCAGGGCCCCCGGTGTCGAGGTAGACATGGTGCTCGTCCACTCTAAGGGGGTCTGCTGCCACCTCGGAGACTCGACCCCCCTCGACCCGCTCGACTGCAGGAGGCTGGGCCTCTCGAAGACCACGAACGCGAACATGCTCCACGTGTACTTCGAGGGGGATATAGAGGGTAACGTGGTGAGGATGAACGCGCTACGCCTCCTCGTGATAGCCTCGAGGCTGGGCTTCGACTCGAGAAGGCTCCTAGAGGCGGCGTTGAAGGCGGTGGAGGAGAGGGACTGCAACGCCATACGAGGGGAGCTTGAGAGGCTCGTGGAGACGTTCAAACCCGTGTTGAAGCTCCTCTCGCCACAGCTCCCCGACAGCCTACACGTCTTGGCCCAGCGGTCGCCATTCCTACGAACTGTGCGTACAAAGTGTAACATTTGATTTCCGCCCGCCATGCCCCCTATATAAGCGGTATGGACTGCCGGATTGAAACCCGTAGAGACCCATATCCG
This sequence comes from Pyrolobus sp., assembly GCA_015521195.1. GTDB lineage: Archaea > Thermoproteota > Thermoprotei_A > Sulfolobales > Pyrodictiaceae > Pyrolobus. Next base: position 1,969 of record WAOO01000103.1, read on the forward strand.
ACACTTTGGGGTCACCCGTGGCAGGAGATGGTAAGAACGGCGAGAGGGGGCTAGGCGCGTTCCTGGCGGGTGTCAGGATAGCGCTCGGCAACCAGGTTGTCCGCGCAGTGTTCCGGGGGCTATCCAAGAGGGCTACCTGCACCTATAGCGACATGGGGGAGGTTAATGCGCCGCTGGTCTACCACCTCCTCGCCGCCTACGCGGGTGCGAGCGTCTCTGGCTGCCCGTTTACAGTCAGGTTCCTCAAGCCCTTCATAGGCCTCCTCCTCGACACCATGGTCAAGCTTCTCCACGGCGACGTGGAGATAGTCAAGGAGGCGCTGAGGGACCCTCCGGTCCGGAGGGGCGTCGCCCTCGTCCTGGAGGGCCTCGGGCTCTACGGTGTGACCGTCCCACAGAAGCTCCCGGCACCCTTCCTCGTAGTCTGGAACTTCACCAACATGTGCAACCTGCGCTGCCTCCACTGCTACCAGAGGGCGGATAAGCCGCTCCCAGACGAGCTGACCCTCGAGGAGAAGCTGGATGTCGTGAGGCAGCTCGACGAGGCTAACGTTGCGGCTGTCGCCCTTAGCGGCGGGGAGCCGACGATACACCCGCACTTTGAGCGCGTGCTCGGCGAGATTGCGAGGCGTGGCATGTACGCCGCGGTGGCGACCAACGGCTGGGTTTTCGCCGACATCGAGAGGCTGAAGAGGGCCGTCGACCTCGGGCTGAGGTACGTGGAGGTGTCGGTCGACTCTGCGAACCCGAGGAAGCACGACTGGTTCCGCGGGGTGCCGGGCTCCTGGCAGAGGGCGGTGAAGGCCCTCGAGAACGCGGTCAAGCTGGGCGTTAACCACGCGATGGCCGTGACCATAACCAAGGCGAACATAGACGAGGTGGAGGATATCCTGGACCTGGCCGAGTCGATTGGCGTCAAGCGCGTCGTCTTCTTCAACTTCGTGCCGACGGGTAGGGGCAAGGAGAACCTCTGGCTAGACCTTACGCCCGAGGAGAGAGAAGAGTTCATGAGGACGGTGTTCCACGAGATGAAGAAGAGGGGCATCGAGATAGAGGTGACAGCCCCACAGTACGGGCGCGTAGCCCTCCAGGAGAGCGGGGGCCGGGAGGTCATAGCGACGCATTTCGCGAGCGAGGCGAGCGCGGACCCCGTGGTGAAGGCGGTCGCGGAGTTCGTAGGCGGCTGCGGAGCCGGCAGGATATACGCGGCCATACAGCCCAACGGCGACGTAGCACCCTGCGTCTTCCTCCCGGTGAAGGTCGGGAGCCTCCGCGAGAAGAGCTTCAGGGAGATATGGGAGGAGTCGCCCCTCCTACAGAAGCTCAGGGACCGCGACAACCTCAGGGGATTCTGCAAGAGGTGCCCATACCGCGCCATCTGCGGCGGGTGCAGAGCCAGGGCCTACGCCTACCTAGGCGACCCGCTCGGCCCCGACCCCGGCTGCATCTACAACAAGAGGGTCTGGGACGCGATAGAGAAGGCGCTGAAGGAGGCTGGGAGGCTCACAGAGAAGGAGCTCCGCGAGATATGGAGGGTTGTCGAGGAGCTGGAGAAGGGCTCCGGGTCCGAAGCCGCGGCTACAAGGAGGCCCGTGGAGGCTATAGCACGGTGAACCCGAGCTGCCCAGCCTACACCGCTTCACCTTCCTAGTGAAGAACCTGAGGGGCGTCCTCGCAGCCCTCCCCGGCGAGGAGCTCGAACCCCTAGTATCGTGGCTCTCGAGGCGCTTCCGCTACCGCGACCTAGGGCTACCACCCAGCCTCTACAACGCGGAGCCCGGCGTGTTCAGTGGGAGGCTCGAGGGGAGACCCTTCCACCTCCTCGAATACCCCACCATGAGGGTAGAGGAGGCTGCCTCGAGAGCAGTGAAGGTCCTCGAGGGCACCGGGCTCGATAGGAGCGTCGCGGAGGCACTCCTACTCGCCTCTAGCTACGCGTCGCCCGTCATAGCCTCCCCCGGCGCAGCCTCACAACTTGAGAAGCTCTCGATACTCGTTGTTAAGGGGCCCGTGCTGGACGCGCAGCAGGCAAGGCTCCACCTCAGGATAGTCGACTACACGGTGCTAGACGCTTACATAGAGGGGGTCGAGGAGGTTGATAGATGCGCGAGGACAGGGTGCAACCCAGGGAGCGTCAGGGAGGCTAGGAGGGCGTGGGCGGAGAGGGATTCGAAACGCTACTGGAGGATAGCGGGGAAGGGCGACAAACCCGTAATCATCTACGTGGAGCACGCCGCACCCCTCCTAGAGGCGCTGGGCGAAGAGCTTGCAGGCGAGGCGGCGGTCATCGCGGCCCGGATGGCCGCCTTCAACCTTGATGCGGTCAGGCTGTAGCCCGCCTGCTCAGAGCCTTCAACTTAGAGACTAGCTCCTCGACCTTTCTGAGAGAGCGTTCAACCTCACCCCTCGGCGCCCACCCCTCATAGAAGTTCACGTGCATCGCGGTAGCAGTCCTCCAGGCGTCTCCTATGCTCTCGTCTCCGGTCTCTCTCACAAGCCTATCGACATACTCCCATAGCTCCCCGTGGCTGCTGAGCCTCCTACCCTCCCGCTCATAGGCGAGCGCCTTGACGGCAAGGGCAGCCGCACCCCATATCTTCTCGCTAGCTTGCCTCAGGTTGCCCTTCTCCAGCTCCTCCCTAGCCTCCCTGAGATACTCCTCAGCCATAGCCCAGTAGGCCTCCGCGCGGTCACGCGGATCGAGAGCCTCGACAAGACGGTCTACCAGGAGCTCCTCCAAGCTAACCCCGCTGGCCTCAGCAGCCTTAACGAGCTTCTCCAGAAGACTCCTGGGCAGTCTAACCACGGCCTCCGAGCCAGCCAACCCTTACCCGCCACGTGTTATACACGAGCCATCATCACCTCTAGGCTTTTCCCATCACACCGCACATACGCTCCTTTTCAACGCAGCCCGGGGAGCCGCCCCAGCCTAACACCACATGATGCGCCTCACGCCCGCTATCCCCACAAGCATTTTAACACGATATCACCGCGCAAAAGAGAAGCCTAAAACCGGGTAATGCGCGAGAGGTTTTTCGGAAGTGTAGCCGGGTCGTCTAGCGGCCAAGGATGCGGGGCTTTGGCCCCCGTGACCGGGGTTCGAATCCCCGCCCGGCTACCACTCGCACACCCAACCCCGTGATGGTGGTGAATAATGCCCGGTAATCATTCCCGAGGGAATGGTGGGCACGTGGTACGCCTCTACAAACGCGCATACCGCAAGAAGCTGAAGAGCGGCGAAGAGCGCATCTACTACGAGTATATGGTTAGGCTGCCTACGGAACTCGGTAGGCTGCTAGACCAGGAGGGGAGCGGAGAACTCGAAGTTCGCGTTGAACGGCGCGACGGTAAACCTGTCCTAGTCCTCATCCCTCGATAGCTCCTTCTTAGCTTCGAGAAGCTTGTCAAGCAACTCGGATGCCTTGCGGCGGAGGGGTACAGGATAGGCCCGGTTCCTCGACAGCCACACCAGGAACTCCTCAATATCGTGTAGGACGCTGCGCACCCTTCTGCTACAGCCGCCTCTCGTCTCCGAGCGCACCGCAACATCGAGCTTCATCTCGACCTTCACGCCTTCAACGAGAGTCCTCCAGTCGAGCTCCTCACCCTCGTTTATTGCAAGCGCCTCTATCGCAGCGGCCACAATGCTCCTCAAAACGTCCTTCTTACGCTTAGAGAGGCACATCTTGTAGAGCATCTTGTAGTAGACTGGGAGCCTCAAAGCAAGGACGTCCGTCTCGTCTAATAGGGCCTCTTTTAAGGGCGAGTGTAAACGTTTACAAACGTTAACAGTTTTAAGCTTATCGCTGGATTCGGATGCCATCATGAAGCCCTCTCATCATTCCGTAGGGAATACCCCTTTATGATTCCGTAGGGAACCAAGGCAGGGTAACCTAAGGGATGCTCGACAAGTTCCTCGAGTGGTGCCGGCGCAGCGCCTCCGAGGAGACCTGTCGACGCTACATCCGCTATCTCGAGGGCTGCGACCCCTGGGTGTCGACAAACCGCTGGTGCCGCACAGCCTGGAAGAAGTACCTGAGGTGGAGGTGCGAGCTCCTCGAAGACCAGGAGGCATGTAAGGCCTATCGTCACCTGAGGGTGCCACGCTCTGGTGTCGACCTGAGAGTCCCTAGCATCGAGGAGGTTGTCGAGGGTTACCGGAGGATAAGGGTGCCAGTCTACCGCACCGTCTACCTCCTGCTCCTCGAGTCTGGACTCCGCCTCTCCGACCTCCTGTCGACAAGCCATCGATGCCAGAGGCTAGACGGTTTCGTACGCTGCCTGGTAGCGAAGCTCAAGAGCACGAAGAGGGCATTCTGGGCGTATCTCTTGGAGCCACCCCCTCAGGATCTAGGGGGGATTGTGAAGCCGGAAGCATACCGAGCATACGTCTATAAGGTCGGGGCTCCAGGACCTCGACAACTCCGCAAGTTCGTGGCTACCCAGATGCTGCGCCTGGGTATACCCAGGGATGTCATCAACTTCATACAGGGGCGGGTGCCGCAGGACATACTCTCAGCCCACTACCTCGACCTCCTCGTCCTAGCCGACCAGTACTACCCGAGGTACGCACAATGGCTCCGCACTACAGTAATGACAAAATGGTGACGAGCTTCTCTTAACCAGCATCATTTCCGGTGACGATGTTCTAAGACAGAGCTCATCCCTCGGTGACGACGAACCTAGAGTGCCACCATCTCCATGGTGACGGGGCTTTGGCCCCCGTGACCGGGGTTCGAATCCCCGCCCGGCTACCACAACCCGGCTGGTGTTCACGTCACCGGCCCTCTACACTCCTGTAAACCTCCTCGGGTGTGGGGGGCTGCCCCTTCTCCAGCCAGAGCTCTAGTATCACACGGTACACGTTGAGCTGGGGGCGGTACCTTAGGCCCCCCGCCGGATACGCTATGTTCGAGTATGTCAGCCTGTCCCCCAGCTCCAGGAGCCTCTTGTCGGCCGCTGGCCTCTCCTCCACGAGGAGCGTATAAGCCATCTCGGCGACCTCCTGTAGACTCTCACCGGGCTTCGCCGCGTCCAGGAGGGCTCGGAGCAGCTCCTCCACCCTCCTCGACACCCACACCCTGATGCCCCTCTCGTCTAGGCTGCAGAGCTCGGGCAGGTAGCCGGGCGCGCCTCCCACAAGCCGCCAGTAGGCCTCGAACCCCACGCTACAACCACGTGTCTCGCCGTACTCGCCGTGAAGCCCCCTCATGTGTGCCTCGTCGAGGCCCTCTACGGTCTCGACCCACGCACCGTACCCCACTAGCCTCGACTCTAGCCTAGAGGCGAGGACCCACCCCTCGCTGGCTGTGGCAACCAGCCTCCAGCCGCTATACTCCCGGTAGAAGGTGAGGGCCTTGCACAACGCCTCCAGCTCCCTGAGAGGCTCGCCGCCGAGAAGATGAAACTCGTCTACGAGGACGACGCGGTCTTTTAGGAGGCCTGTCGCTTCGCGGAGGATGCCTACGAGCCTCCCGAGCCCCGCCCTCTCCACAACCGCCTCCACCAGCCTCTCTGCAAGCTCTCGGGGCAGGGGAGGAGCGTGCCGCGCCACGAGCCTCCTGGCGTCGATGATGAGCGGGTGTACGCCCTTCACCCGGAGGAGGGTGTAGCGGGCGAGCTCGCTCTTCCCCACATTCCTAGGCCCCAGCAGCACGATGCAGGAGAGTCTGTCGAGTAGGCGGGAGAGGCGCCTCGCCTGCTCTAGGCGGTTGTAGAAGCAGGTGCCGAGCCCAGTCCTCCACCCGCAATCCCTCTCGACTATACCCACGCTACACCCTCCGCCTCTACCCGCGAAAACCTACCATAGTTTGAGCCTCTTACGCCACGCTATGAGCACGGCCAGGGCTACCGTGTAGGATGCTATGATGGAGGCTAGGCCTACGGGTATCGTGTAGAGCTCGTCTACGCCCGGGAACGTGTAGAGCATTACCGCTCCGAGTGCGTTGAGGGTGCCGTGGGCGACCGCCGGGGGTATCAGGGAGCCGCTTAGGAGCCTAAGGGCAGCCAGTATGAGCGTCCATGCTACGGCGAGGAGGGTGAAGGCAAGGATTCCTAAGGGTCCACGGTGATGCGGATAGTTGTAGCCCGTGAGGATTATGAGAGGCGCGTGCCACAGGCCCCACGCGACGCCTATGGCTATCGATGCGGGTACGAGGCCGTAGCGTGGGTATAGCTCCTCGAGCATGTAGCCTCTCCACCCCGCCTCCTCGCCGAGCGCCGCGACCGCATTCACAGTGAGGCCTGCGAGAGCAGCGTTGACGAGGAGGAGGGCTAGCAGAGCCTGCGGCCCCAGCAGCCTATAGGCGCCGGGCAATCTGCGCCCCGCGGCCTCGAGCATAGCCTCGGCGGGGTTTGCGGGCGAGAAGCCCATGGCGATACACACGGCTACACCCACAGCGTAGATGAGGTATGGCACCGTCAGGCCGACCGCCACGTATCTCAGGTCGCCGAGGCGGAGCCCAATCCGCTTCAACCCCTCCAGGATAGGCTC
>WAOO01000104.1 GCA_015521195.1 Pyrolobus sp.
GTCTGTGAAGACGTAGCCGCAGTTTAGACACCTTGGGGGCACCATGTAGATGCGTAGTGGCGTCCTCCTCGCCAGGGTCTTGGCTGCGTGGGCTATCTCCTCGTATATGCGTGGCGCGTCTCTGGGCTCGAGGCCTACGAGCACCGCTATCTCCTGGGCGGTCAGCGGCCTCCTCGACTCGGCTAAGACGCGTATAATCTTCTTGCGTAGCGTGTCCTCGCCTTCGAAGAGCTTCAACGCCTTCTCTACGAGCCTCTCCCTCTTCCTGCTCAGAGCTCCTCCACCTCCCCTAGGATGCTCCCAAGCTCTATCCTGATAGTCACCATTATCAGCGTCTTGTACCTCTTTATCAGCTCCTCCGCCTCCTCTGTGCTAAGCTCCCACTTCTCCTCCCAGTAGCGTCCGGTGAGCACCGCCGAGATGGCGCGGGCGGCCCACACGTCGCCATCAACGTGGTATCGTCCGACTCCGCCCTCCCTCCTATAAATGAGGACTATGGGGAGCCTCACAAGCCCCCTCATGAACCATGGTATCCTCGACGCAAAGTCGCGTAGCTCCTCGGTGTCGAGTAGGTGGCTGCCCCCGCCCATGAGGCGTATCTTGGGCTTCTCCTCGCGGAGGAGAGCAGACACCGTCTTCTTCTCTGCTGGCGCCAGCCCGGATAGCCTACGGGCCTCGCTCACCACACGGTCGTAGAGGTAGCGGATGCTCCTCCTATCATCCTCCGACATGCCCAGGCTCCACGTGTGACACGGGACTCGCAGGCTTTAACATGGTTACAGCACAGCCTCTCGTTTAAACTAGGCTCCGTTTGCACGCCAGCCGGGGCAACGGGATGCTGCTTGAGGAGAGGCGCTGGATAGCCGAGGTGATGAGGGAGGGTAGGCCTGGAGAGAGGTACGTCATCGCAGGGTGGGTTGAGGCGGTCCGACGCCACGGCGGCGTCGTGTTCGTGATAGTACGTGATAGGAGTGGACGCATGCAGGTGGTGGCGAAGAGGAATGTCTCGAGGGAGGCTTGGGAGACGGCTAGGGAGCTCTCAAGAGAGTCTGTCGTTGCAGTCAAAGGCATACTGGTGGAGTCGAAGGCGGCGCTGGGCGGCCGGGAGCTCCAGGCGGAGGAGATTCTCGTCCTGAACGAGGCTGAGCCTCTCCCGATTGAGCCGGGTGGTAAGACGGCGTCGCTGGCTATCAGGCTGAGGTACCGTTGGATTGACCTTCGCGAACCTAGACACGCCACGCCGATAATCGCTGCTGCCGTGGCTGCAGAGGCTGCCTCAAGGTGGTTCTCTGAGCATGGTTTCGTAGAGGTGTTCACCCCGAAGATTGTAGCATCGGCGACCGAGGGCGGCGCAGAGGTCTTCCCCATAATCTATTTCGACAAGGAGGCCTTCCTCGCCCAGTCGCCCCAGCTCTACAAGCAGATGGGTGTGATAGCTGGGCTGGAGAGGGTGTATGAAATCGGCCCCGCGTTTAGGGCGGAGAAGAGCCACACTGCGAGGCACCTCACGGAGTTTACGAGCGTAGACTTCGAGATGGGGTTTATCAGGGGCTTCGAGGATGTCATGAGGGTCGTGGAGGGTGTCGTCACCGCGATGATAGAGGCTGTGCAGAGGGATGAGAGGACGAGGCCATTGCTCGAAGAGTACTATCCGCAGGCCTTGGAGCTTAGGCCGCCCAAGGAGTACCCCCGGGTTTCCATCGACGAGGCTTACAAGCTGCTGAGAAACGCGGGTTTGGAGCTCGGCGAGGACGAGGACCTGGGGACGGAGGGGGAGAGGAGGCTCGGCGAGATATACGAGAGGGAGTATGGGGCTCCGCTGGTCTTCGTGACGCACTACCCGTGGGCTGTGAGGCCCTTCTACACTATGAGGGTGCGTGAGGAGCCGTGGGGGTGCCCCGAGGAGCCGAGGTTCACCAACCCCCGGAGAACCTACAGCTTCGACCTGCTGTTCCGCGGGATGGAGGTGGCGACCGGCGGCCAGCGAGAACACTGCCCGGCGATACTAGAGGCGCAGATAAGAGAGAAGGGGTTGAACCCGAAGGCGTTCGAGTGGTACCTTGAGATGTTCAGGCACGGGGCGCCGCCGCACGGCGGCGCAGGCATAGGCCTAGAGAGGGTAGTCATGCAGCTGCTCGGCCTCAGCAACATCAGGGAGGCCAGGATGGTGCCAAGGGACCCGGAGCACCTAGTGCCCTGAGCTTCTCGTCCACGCTCCCAACGCTTATAGGGCGATTGTGGAATCTCCTCTATGGGCTCATCTGTGGTAAAATACGTGTTTGTGACCGGCGGCGTGCTCAGTAGTGTCGGTAAGGGCATCACCACGGCCTCTATCGGCCTCCTCCTGAAGGCCCGGGGGTACTCCGTCACGGCCATCAAGATAGACCCGTATATCAACGTCGACGCTGGCACGATGAACCCGTATGCTCACGGGGAGGTTTTCGTGACGGAGGATGGTGGCGAGACAGACCTCGACCTAGGGCACTATGAGAGGTTCCTCGGTGTAAACCTGAGCAAGAAGAACAACATTACGACCGGTCAGATATACCTCTCTGTCATCGAGAAGGAGAGGAGGGGCGAGTATCTCGGCCAGACTGTGCAGGTGATACCGCACATCACGGACGAGATAAAATCGAGGATTAGGGAGGTTGCCAAGGAGACCGGCGTAGACGTCGTACTCGTAGAGATAGGCGGGACTGTTGGGGATATCGAGGGGCTCCCGTTCCTAGAGGCTGTGAGGCAGATGAGGATAGAGGAGGGCTTCGAGAACACAGTGTTCGTCCACGTCGCGCTCGTGCCGGTGCTGCGGACGACGGGCGAGCAGAAGACCAAGCCCCTGCAACACAGCGTGCAAGAGCTGCGGAGGATAGGGATACAGCCGGACATCATAGTCGCTAGGAGCGAGAGGCCGTTGGAGCCAGAGGCTAAGAAGAAGATAGCGCTGTACAGCAACGTGCCGATCGAGGCGGTCTTCTCGAACCACGATGTGGAGACGATATACGAGGTGCCGCTTATACTGGAGGAGCAGGGGCTGGGCTCCTATATCACGAGGAGGCTTGGCCTCGAGGATAGGAGGCCGGACCTGGACGCCTGGAGGGATTTCGTGAGGAGGGTGAAGGAGGCCAGCCGACCCGTCAAAATCGCCATGGTCGGGAAGTATACGAGGCTGCGCGACAGCTACCTCAGCATTATAGAGGCTTTGAGACATGCCGCCGCAGCCCTCGACGCCAAGCCCATCCTCAACTGGTATGAGTCGACTCTCGTCGAGCAGGGTAAGCTCGACCCAAAGAAGCCCATCGAGGAGAACGACGCCGTGATAGTGCTGCCGGGGTTCGGGAGGAGGGGGGCTGAGGGGAAGAT
>WAOO01000105.1 GCA_015521195.1 Pyrolobus sp.
TCTTTCACCTCGCCGCGGGAGATGTCAAACCACGCCAAGACGCTCTTCTCGACGGCCTTGTGGCCGTACCTTTCCAGCAGCAGCCTCTGGGCATAGGATATCAGGAGGTTGGCCGCCATCATCGCCTTGCCCGGGCCGTACTTTAGCCAGGCTGCTGGCGCACCCCTCCTCTCAACATCGCCGTCGATAACATCGTCTATCGCGAGGCTCGCCGAGTGTACAAGCTCGACCGCCGCCGCCGCGTCCATAGCAGCGTCCCAGCTGCCGCCAAGCTCCTCCGCCACAAGCAGCGTCATGAAGCCGCGTAGCCTCTTACCCCCCTCGACTATATACCGGTATACCTCGACGCCCTCCGACTCCGGCACCAGGTCTACAAGCTCGCGGAGGCGCTCATCGAGCAGGCGTCGAGCCTCACGCCACCTGCTGACAAGCTGCTCCTCAGAAGCCACATTCACACACCTTTCCGCCCAGCCTGGCCTAGACACCGGTAGCCTCTCGGTATATGAGCCTGGCCGCCACTAGACCGGTTGCAGCGAGCAACGGGAGCAACGCGGCTACACGCAGGCTGTAAGCCGCCATACCATCGTACGCGTCGGAGGCCTCTAGGAGGACGGCCGAGAGCGTGAGAGCGACGAGCACAATGTTATCCGCCGTTTCGTCGCTCTCCCAGACACCCGTGTTCATCAGGACGGAGGCCACCGCCGCCGTGACGGCGGCGCCGGGCATGCCACGCGAGGCGTAATAGGCTACGAAGAGGCTGTAGTCGAGGAGCCTCGCGGAGGACGCGAGCCTAGAAGAGAACCGGGGTGCCCGGTAGAGCCTAGCCTGGTGGAGGCCGAGGGCGCAACAGAGAGACTCGACTAGAACTAGCAGGACGAAGCCGACGAGAGGGTGCTGGTAGAGAGCGAGGCCGAGCCCCAGCGAGCCGAACACCGTCACGAGGAGTATGCAGGCAGGCGTAGACACCTTGCCCTCGAGCCTCCTGGCCAGCGCCCACAGTGGCGGCACCGGGCTCCCCTCGGTGGTTCTCTCCTCACGATGGAGCCCGCCAGGCGGACTCGGCCGCGCGGGTTCAGGTCATCGCCCGGTCTACGAGTATGCCCCCTACACCGCTAAAACTCTAGACCCGTTATGTTAAGAGGGGGTGTCTGAGCTGAAGGCGAGACTCGCATACCCGGATGCAAAGTCGTTCCAGAGCATGATGGAGACGCTGTCGAAGATTGTCGATGAGGCCGTGATGACAGTCAGGGAGGACGGGGTTGTGATAAGAGCGTTGGACCCTGCGCACGTCGCCATGATAGAGATCAACCTGCCGCCCGACATCTTCCTCGAGTATGAGGTGGAGGGAGAGGCGAAGATAGGCTTCAACGTGACCAACATAGCGAAGATTGTGAAGAGGGGGAAGAAGGGAGACAAGGTTGAGATAGAGGCCTCCGAAGATAGAGTCACGTGGACCATTGCGGGAGCAACGATAAAGAGATACAAGCTCCTGAACCTCGACGTGCCGGAGCCTGAGATACCCGAGGCGGAGTTCCAGTTTAAGGCGAGGGTCGCCCTGATAGTAGATGCTTTCAAGAACGCTCTACGCGATGCGGAGACAGTCGGAGACACTGTGGAGCTAGAGGCTGATGAAGAGAAACTGGTGATTAGGGGTAAGGGTGCCGCGCTAGCGGAGACCGAGATAACGAGGGATAAGCCGGCAGTCATAGACTTTCAGGTTGACGAGCCTAGCAGAGCGGCATACAGCATCGACTACCTTAAACACGTCCTCGCGTTGACAAAGGTGGCTGACACGGTGACTATAGAGTTCTCGAGCGACGCGCCACTCCGCCTGCAGTTCTCGCTGCCAGCCGGGGGCCGGGTGACATACCTCCTGGCCCCAAAGGCCGCCTAGCATAGCTGACGGTTCAGGAGGTATGCCACTGCAGCCGCATACACGGGTATCAACGCTAGGCCCAGGAGCGGAGCCACAGCCGTGAACGCCACGACCGCCAAGAACGCCACACCTAACAGCATACACTCGGCATTCCTCCTCCTACTCCAGGCGCCCTCAACCCGCATAAGCAGCTGTAGAAGCTCAGGCAGTCTATCCTCGTCGATGAGCATGGCCATCCTCTCGACGAGCCTACGCACGGATGCGGTATGGAAGATTGGCGTTTTTAGACGGAGGAGCCTCGAGTATAGCACGTCGACTAGCTCGGGCCAACGGGTGCCGGATTCGACTCTTTTCAGGAGGCGAGATGCGAGGCCGACACACGGCAAAACAATACGTCACCGGGCTTCTAGCAGTAGACTGGCCTCTTCTCTATCCTCGCCCTTCGGGAGCTCGACACGAATCTCCTCCACCTCTGGCAGCCTCTCCACCTTAGCGGCGACCCACCGCACCTCGTCACTCACACCCTCGAGGCACACGTCCATGGAGGCGTAGGCGCCGTCAAACTTCACCCTCAGCTCGTGGTACCTGACCTTACCTCTCCTCAGTATATTCACGACCCTCATGACGCCGTCCAGCCCGCCGAACACCCTCATCCAGAGCCTATACCTCGCCTCCACTGCCCCCACCCCTCACTCCTCGTACACGAGGCTCACGTCCTCCATGCCGGGGGGTAGTAGTGCGTTCGTCAGCCACTCTCCCGGCTTGACCCACGGGTATACAATGTCGGTCTCCCTGTCGATAGCGACGTCTATGACTATCGGCTCGTTGTTCCTCACAGCCCACCTGACCCACTTCTCGAGCTCCTCGTAGCTCGCGGGTCTCACACCCTCGATGTCGTACGCCTCGGCTACCTTGACGAAGTCCGGCCTCTCGGTGAAGTGGGTTGCAACAATCCTCCTCTCGTATAGGAATATCTGCCACTGTTTCACGAGCATCAGCGCCCTGTTATCGAATATCACGAATATCGCGGGGAGGTTGTAGTCGCGGACAAGCGCCAGGTTGTTCATTGTCATCTGGAAGCTCCCATCACCGTCTATGCAGAGCACCGTCCTATCCCTGGCCGCTATCTTGGCGCCGATGGCCGCCGGTACGCAGAAGCCCATCGTGCCTAGCCCCGCCGAGGTTATCCAGGTGCCTGGGACGTAGACGTCCCAGTGTATCTCGGCCCACATCTGGTGGCTGCCGACGCCAGTCACTGTGATGGTGTCGCGTGGTACGATACGCCGGAGGAGTTTCAGGACCTTCCACGGGGCGAACAGCCTTATCTTCTTGGCGAGCTCCTCCATAGCCTCCTCGTACCTCCTGCGTATGTAGAGGAGCCACTCTACGAACCTAGTGTCCCTCCTGGCGACCTTGGGCATCCTCTCTATGATCATCCGCAGCGCCTTCTTGGCGTCGGCCACTATCCCGACGGCGGGCTTCACGTTCTTGCCTATCTCGCTCGGGTCGATGTCAATGTGGATTATCTTCTTCTCGCGGAGCTCCGGCTCGAAGCGGCCCACGGTGCGGTCGGAGAACCTCGTACCGACGGCGAGTATGACGTCGGCGTTTGCCAGCGCCGCGTCGCCCTCAGCCCTGCCGTGCATACCCGCCGGGCCCATAACCAGCGGGTGGTCGGCTGGCACGCTGTTCTTGCCTGGGAGCGTGGTTACTATCGGAGCCCACAGTCTCTCCGCTATCTCAATGACCTCGGGCCAGGCCCTCGCCCAGTAGACGCCACCGCCTACGAGTATCACCGGGCGCCTGGCGGATAGGAGTAGACGCACAGCCTCGTCGATGGCCTCGGGGTCGGGGTCCGGGGGCCTATACTTCTCGAACCTTACCGGCAGGAAGCCGTCGCTCCTACAATCACACCTCTTTAGCTGAATGTCCCTCGGGAAGTCTACGACAGTCGGCCCGGGTCTACCCTCGTAGGCCAGCCTGTACGCCGTCTTTACGGCCGGTATAGCCTCCTCCTCTCTACGCACCTGGTAGACGAACTTCGTTATGGGCGCGATGACACCGACGATATCCGTCTCTTGGAACGCGTCGCGGCCGAAGACGCTGGTCGGCACCTGCCCGGTTATGAAGAAGGTTGGAGACGAGTCCATGTAGGCGTTGGCGACGCCGGTCACGATGTTCGTAGCGCCCGGGCCCGAGGTGACCGCTACGACAGCGGGCCTACCCTTCACCCTGCCATAGGCGTCAGCGGCGTGCGCCGCGCCCTGCTCGTGGCGGAACATGTAGATGTTGAAGCCTCCTACCACGTCAAGCGCGTCATAGAAGGCCATTATGCTGCCTCCTGTAACCCCGAAGACGTCAACCGCACCCATTTCTTTCAGGGTTTTCGCGACCTGGTCTACCACCCTACTTCCCGCAAATCCATCTCCCAGCCCCCTCGCGTGCCTCGCAGTCGTTGGTGGCCAAGCCCTCCCACCACCTTATATCCATGTGGCTTAGGAGCCCGGAGAGCAATTCTTAAGAAGCCTGGCGTGGGCGGCGGGTACCACGCCGGAGGCTGACGCCTATTGTTGAGCGCATCCGCGTCTTTGATACGACGCTGAGAGACGGCGAGCAGATGGCCGGGGTCGAGCTGAGCCTGGAGGATAAGATAGAGATTGCCAAGGCCCTCGACGACCTCCACGTCGATATAATCGAGGCAGGGTTCCCCGCATCCTCCGGCATTGACTTCAAGTCCGTGCTCCTTGTTTCAAGGGAGGTTGGATTCTCGAAGGTGGCTGGGCTCGCAAGGGCGAACAAGCGCGATATCGATATGGCTGCTGAGGCCGAGGCTCACGTTATCCACGTGTTTATCGCGACCAGCGACATCCACATGAAGTACAAGCTTAGGATGACCCGGGAGGAGGTCCTCCAGAGGGCCGTCGAGGCGGTCGAGTACGCCAAGCAGTATGGGGCCGAGGTGCTGTTCTCCGCGGAGGACGCGACTAGGAGTGATAGGGAGTTCCTGGCTCAGGTTTACCGGGCGGTTGTCGAGGCCGGAGCCAGGTACATCAATATCCCGGATACCGTGGGCGTGATGCTCCCATGGGAGATGGAGGAGCTGGTCCGCTTCATCCGCTCCAAGCTACCCTCCTATGTAGCGATAGACGTCCACTGTCACAACGACTTCGGGCTCGCGACGGCCAACACGCTTGCATCCATAAGGGGAGGGGCTGACGGCGTGCAGGTAACCATCAACGGTTTCGGCGAGAGGGCTGGCAACGCTGCGCTCGAAGAGGTTGTCGCGGCGCTACACTTCCGTATGGGGCTCCGGACGAACATACGCCTCGAGAAGCTGTACGAGGTTTCGAGGCTCGTGGCGGACAAGTTCGGGATAAAGCTGCCGCCGAACAAGCCCATCGTGGGCGACAACGCCTTCGCCCACGAGGCCGGGATACATGTGCACGGCGTGCTGAACAACCCGCTGACCTACGAGCCGATACCCCCGGAGGCCGTGGGTGCCAAGAGGCGCATAGTCCTTGGGAGGCATAGCGGGAGACACGCCGTCGAATACGTCCTGAAACACCTCGGCTACCAGCCTACGCCGGAGCTCGTAGACTATGTGCTCAGGAGGGTGAAGGAGGTGGCGCCCTACGCGAAGAAGGTTACCGAGGAGCTGGTCAGGAGCATTGTGAACGAGTTTTTCGAGAGGCGCGCAGCCCGCGTATAGAGTGGTCCCGGGGCGCCACACACTGGTGGCATTTTGCCTAAGCCTAGGAGTAGCGTTGTACGCGACGGCGTGCTACGCGCGCCGCACCGCAGTCTCATGTACGCCGCCGGGCTCGACCCCGAGCAGGTGCTCAGCGACCGTCCGCTCATCGGCATAGTCTACACCCCCTCTAGCATCATACCGGGCCACGTCTTCGCCGACCGCGTCGTGGAGGCTGTCAAGGAGGGCGTGCTCGAGGCTGGAGGCGTCCCGGTGCTCTTCGCGTCCCTCGGCGTATGCGACGGCATTGCAATGGGCCACGAGGGTATGAAGTATAGCCTTGTGTCGAGGGAGGTGACGGCAGACTCGATAGAGGTTATGGCTGAGGCCCATCGTGTCGACGGGCTGGTCGTCGTCACTGCGTGCGACAAGATGATGCCGGGCGCCTATATGGCGGCCTTCCGTCTAGACATCCCCACCATAG
>WAOO01000106.1 GCA_015521195.1 Pyrolobus sp.
GGGGAGCTGTGGTAGGTATAGGCGTGTTGCTCCCAGTTGACACGGGTAGGCTATGTTGGCCTTTACGAGCTCCTCTCCGAGGCTTTCCTCACGGTGGTCTCTTGGAGGCTCTCCCTGGAGGAGCCTCTCCGAGGCCCTATACGCGTCTCTAGCACCGAGCCCCACCCTAGCGGCCGCCGCCTCGACCCCCCTGCGTAGCTTTGCAGCCTCCAGCTCTAGCCACTCCTCGAGGAGCCTCTCGCTCCTCCCGCAGAGGTCTGGGAGATAGCCTGGCAGCCCACCCGCCAGAGCCTCGAAGACGCGGTACTCTAGCCGGCAGCCGTGCAGCCTGGAATACTCTGAGTAGAGCTCCCTGAAAGCAGCCTCCTCCATAGGCTCGACGAGCATGAAGCTCACAGAATACCCCTGCAGCCTTTCAACCGCGTCCATGGTCGCGAAGAAACCCTCGCTCACAGTGACTATGAGCCTGGGAGTATCGACACCCTTCGCCAGTAGGCCCGCGATAGCCTCAAGCTCGACCAGAGCCTCGCGGAGACCGCTGTATAACAGGTGGAACTCGTCCACCACGAGGAGAGGAGGCGGGGCTATCAGCCTCGAGAGCCTCTCAACGAGGCGTACAACTCCACGCGGGGCACCGAGCAGACCCACAAGCTCTTCTAGAAGGCTGAGAAGGCCTGGCTTAAGGCCTATTACCTCCTCGAACCCCCGCCTCCTAGCATCCACCCATAGTATTCTCCGCCCTCCGCCGAGCCTCCTCGAGGTATAGTACCTCACGAGCTCGCTCTTACCAACGCCACGCGGCCCATAGACAACGACCGTCTTCACGCTCTCAACGCGCTCCCCGAGCAGACGCAGCTCGCAACTCCTATCATAGAAGCCCGTGCCCAGCCCAGTCCTATACCCGGTATCGACGAACACGCCCACAGTGCGAAACCCCCTCCGCCACGAGGATATGATAGGCTTTGAACAGCCAGAGCATCGTATCGCCGCGGGCTCCGTAATGGTAGTAACTTTCTGAGCCATCTCCGCTAGAACGGGACTGTTAATGTCCGGGTCTATGCGAGCATCTAGTCTGGAAACACTGGTAGGATACAGGGTGCTGAAGAGTGAGCCTGGCTACGCGGCTCTCGGCGATGGGAGCTTGATATTTTTAAGGGCTGCGGTTGTCGCCGTGCGGCATGTAGAAAGAGAGACGCCCTTTAAACCCGAGTTTGAAGTCGACTTTACGGTAGGCATCTCAGTTAAACCTTCAGATAAGGCTTTAAAAGAAGTTGAAAACAAGCCTATTGCAGCATCTCCTGATCAAGTTAGAGAAGGGTGGATGGACGTCGAGATAACTGAGGCCCACCCTGCGCGAGAGGAGGTAATATACTTGGGGTTAACAGATACAAAGTATGTCGTTGTGCTTGAAGTTGAGCCGCTCATGGCGGCAAAGAACACGTCCTATAGGACACCCCGTGGTAGCCCCATCTACGTCCTAAGGTGGGCTCCAAAAGTCTGGTGGAGGAAGGCAAGAGAAGAAACTATATAAAAATAAGCAATGTGGCCAAAAAGTGGGATACTCGGCTAGAGGCGTCCACCCGCTTTACACGCTATTTTGTAAAACTGCATCAGTTTTAACGGGCAATAGGGCTAAGGTTTCGATGGAATCGCTAAGCTAGTTTACGGTGAGGAGTTGATGACCGAGTATAAAGAATACTTGGAGAGCTACACGACGTGGACGACACAGGAGTATCAGGTACGTTTGATGTCTATGCCCGCCAATGCTATTGCATATAGATACAATAGATTTACAAGTGTGGCAAATGCATACTCTATCCATAGTATACGAGATTACTACGAGCTAATTACTAGGCTCAGCGGATTTATCGATAATGAAGCTATTGTAAAGCGTATAATCAAGAGATATATCGGAGACGAGGAAGATGCTGACAAATTAATCCGTATCATTAAAAGTGTCGTTGATTTGAGGAAACTAGCCGCGCTCCTCCAATGGTTAGAGTCGCAGCTGCAGCATCATATTACAGGCCTCGACGTAATGCAGGTCGAGGATGGGGGCGTCTTTGTAATTGTAGAGTTGGAGGGATGCGGTTGGGATGAGTGGGGGGAGCTCGCTAAAAAGGTAAAGAAACGGTTGGTTGAAGAGGGCTTCGAGGACGTTGCGCGTAGGGTGCTCCTAGTTTGTAAGGGTGCGCTGAGAGGGTCAAAAAGCTAGACCCACGTGACCTGATTGCAGTGCTCTCAGGATTGGTTTCGAAACATGGGGGTAGCGAGGTCTTCGTTAGGAGGGTGATAAGTGCGGTCTACTTCGCTCTCTTCAACTATTGGAGTGCAAAGGTGTACTGTAGGAGCATGAGGCGTGGGAGAGGCCCTAGGCAGGATAGTTTTCCGTATTCACTTTTTCACGAAGAATTGGTAGAGAATGGTTTAGACCGCGATATATACGCGTTGTATGTTTATAGAGTTGCGGCAGACCATTACACGTTGAACCCTACGAAGGTGCGGCTATACGATAAAATATGGAAGGGTAAAATTGAGGATGTCTTGCTCGACGAGGAGGCGGTTAGGAGGATTTTGGAAGCCGCGACGAACATACTTGTGTATCTCTCGGGCATCTAGCGTTTGCATCGCCGCAGATATGTTCATGCTATGCGGCGGCGGTGACGGGTTGTGGGGGGCTGGGTATCGGCGCTCGTCTACTCTGTAGTGTTCTACGTTGTGCTTCTGTTCGCGTCCTCGGTGTACTACTATGCGTACCTCGGGGGTAGGCTTGTCGGGCGGCGTGCCGCTCTCGCAGCTCTCCTCCTGTTGGCTCTCCTCGGCTCCCTCTACCCCGTGTACCTCGTGGTCCGTGTCTTGGCCGGGATGCCTCTACTCCTCCAGGGCGTCTACCTCGCGGTCATCCTCTCGGTGTTCGCTCTGCACTACTCTATGCAGGCTGGTGGTGCGCGGTGTAGGAGGGTCTGGGAGGCTGACGGGTTCCACGTCTGCGAGTCGAGCGTGTTGAACGCCTGGCTCGACCCGCGCAGCGGCAGGGTGTATGTCACCACGGCTCTACTCGGGGTGCTCGAGGGTCGCGAGGTTAGGGCGGTCCTGCTCCACGAGGAGGGCCATAGGGTTGCCAGGCTCCTCGCCTATCTGGGTGGGGTGCTCTCCTCAGCGTGGCTCGTCACCGCCGCCTTCATCGCAGCCACAGCCTACACCCTGAGGGTGCTCGCTAGGGGCGCCGTGGCTGTGGCTGTGCTCCTCGTGCTCTACATGCTGGGTGCGGTCGCAACCCTCTCGGTTACACTCGGGCTCTGGCTCGCAGAGCACGAGGCGGACCTCCACGCGGCGAGGGCCGGCTACGGCGAAGCCCTCGCCTCGGCCCTGGTGAAGCTCTACGCCCTCGCCTCCCTCGGAGACGCGAGGCTCGCGGAGACAGTCAGGGTGGAGGTCGACGCGGGGAGGCTCCTAGAGGGTGCTGAGGGGGTGGCGACGCCCGCCGGGATAGCGTGGAGGCTGCTCAGGGCCAGCCTAGCCACAACCCCCGCCACCATACTAGACCTGCTGAGAGGATACGCCAGGGGAGGCCTCAGTGTCGAGACGCATCCCCCGCTACCCTACCGCCTACGCCTCCTAAGCAGGGCGTCCGGATACGGCCAGCGCTAGGCGCGTTTCGAAAAACTGGCCACTGCTTTAGGAGGGTGGCGCGGCCGCGGGTAGAGCGGTGAGGGTAGCCTCGGGTTGTTCGAGCTCTACGGGTTTAGGCCGGTCTGGCCGCTGCTGGCGGGATGGGAGGTTGTAGAGGCTCTCGGGAGGTGCCCGTCTGGGAGGGTCAGCGTGGGGAACGGACTGTACACGGCGAGGCTCGAGTGTAGGGGGAGCCTCGTCTGTATAGGCGGCGTCTGCTTCGAGAAGCCGGAGTCGGTCAGGGAGGATATGGTCTACTATGTGGAGGGTGGGGTGCTGCGCCCCGTCGAGGTGAGGGCCCGGGACGCCTACATGAGGCTCCGGGTGCCGGCCCCCAGGGTCCACGCGACGCTCGAGATAAACGGGGTCCACATGCACCGCGTGGAGGGCTCGACACCCTGGGAGGATACGCTGGCCAAGGTGAGGGCGGCTAGGGTCAGGAGGGGGGATGTAGTCCTCGACACTTGCACCGGCCTAGGCTACACCGCGATAGCATCGCTGCTCAGGGGCGCCAGGCTCGTCTGGAGCTTCGAGGTCGACGAGAGGGTATTGTGGTGCGCGGAGCGCAACCCCCACAGCAGCCTCCTAGAGGCAGACGAGGTGATACTGATACACGGGGATGTAACCAGGGGCGTCGAGAGGCTCCCGGACAACTACTTCACCGTGGTCATCCACGACCCGCCCAGGCTCACAGCCGCAACAGGAGACCTCTACAGCCTAGAGTTCTACAGGCAGCTCTACAGGGTGCTGAAGCCCGGAGGCCGCCTCTTCCACTACACGGGGAGACCCCACGGCGGGAGAATCCTACAGGGAGTAGCCCGGAGGCTAAGGGAGGCCGGCTTCGAGAGGGTGAGGTGGGTGGAGGAGGCACAGGGATTCACCGCTATAAAGCCCAGGTGGGGGTAGCGAGACACGGGCCGCTGAAGACCGCGCTCTGCGCCGAGAGGGCTAATGAGGAGCTGTGAACCCGGGCCTGAGGCCCCGCCTCACTCCTCGCGTATAACAACCTTCGGGAAGAACTTGTTCAACCCGGTCCTAGGCACATACGCGCCCCCAGCCCACACCATGCCACACTTCTCGCACATCCAGAGGCCCACACTAATCCTCTTGATGTGCCCACGGGTGCCACAGAACGGACAGGGCATGTTCTTCTCCGCGTCATACCTCCTCTCCATCACATCCTTCCAACGCTTCCTAAGCGTCGAGCCATAACGCGGCCCAAAACGACCAGCAATACCAACCACACGCGTCCTCTTCGCCACGACACACCCCCAACCCCACACCCAAACCCCC
>WAOO01000107.1 GCA_015521195.1 Pyrolobus sp.
CCCTGATAACATCCTCGACATCTATGCGTTGAACGGCCAGCGACGGTATCGAGAGCTTCGAGGCCACCGGGCCTACGACGGGGTGCCTAGACAGCTTCTCCAGCATCTCTCGAAGCGTGTTAACCCTCGCGTGAAGCTCCTCATAGTACCGGTTGATCTCGGCGGCGTAACCCTGCATCCGCTCTGCAAGCTCGCGCGCAGCCTGCGCCAGCTCATCTGCCTTCAACTCCTCCTTCAACTTGTAGAGCTTGAGGTTGTAGCAGTATCTCGCACCCTGCTTGTAGTAGAATGGGAAGCTGCGGCCCTCCATCCTCCTCCAGAGCTTCTCAGCCTCACGTTCGGCTGCATTCTCGTCTATGATGCTCTGCTGGAGGCGTGTAGCCTCTCTTACCGCCCCGCTAAGCCTATCCTCGAGCTCGACGACGACGCTAACCCTCCTGTTTCTATCCACGTATTCCCTCAGCGCCCTCTCCAACCTCCCTCTAGCATCTCTAAGCATTGCGAGAGCTTCGTCAAGCTCGCGGAGCAGCCTCCGGTACTCCCTGTCAGCGTGGACCGCGAGCTCCAGATGCCTCTTGGCATCGTGGCAGTTCTGCGTATACACCCTGTCGCCCAGTAGCGAGGCG
Organism: Pyrolobus sp.; assembly: GCA_015521195.1. Taxonomy (GTDB): domain Archaea; phylum Thermoproteota; class Thermoprotei_A; order Sulfolobales; family Pyrodictiaceae; genus Pyrolobus. The sequence continues at coordinate 627 of WAOO01000107.1, forward strand.
AGCATCCTAGAAGCTGCGGTGGCCAGCCTAGCCGCCTCCTCGAGCCTCCCCGCCGAGAGCTGGCCCCAGGCCGCGTTGACCCTCTCCTCTATCCTCTCGAGGAGCCTCCAGCCCCACGCGACCCTAAACCCCCTCTCCTTGCCGTAGACGTGCACGGCCATCTTCTCGAGAATATCGCCGTAAGAGGCCTTCAGCGCGTTGAGGCTATTGTGAAGTTTTTGAAGCTCAGACCTCACATCCTCCTCGTTAACAATCCTCCATCCGTCGCCCTCCTTCCTCAGGAGGCCGAGGGCGTAGAGCGCTTCGAGCAGCGCCTTCAGCGACGCGAAGTCAGTGTTCCTGTCTATCACGAGCGACGCCAACACCTCTAGAGGCAACGGGCGTGCGGCGTAGGCGCGGAGCCTCTGGTAGTAGGGCGAGTCTCCTACGACGAGGTTTACACGCTGTAGGCCGTATGCGGTTGAGACGTCGATGAGCTTCAGGGAATAGAGGGCTAGTATCTCCTTCCTGAGCTCATCGGGGGACTCTATATCCTTCCCTATCAGCTCCTGGTACCTCCTTCCAAATAGCATGTAGCGTCTCACATCATCGTCTATAGCTTCGTAGATTCGTCTCACCTCGATGGGTGCATCGTACGTGTAGGGATAGAGGGTTAGCCAGAGGGCGGCGTACCTCGCGTCCTCGGGGCTTGCAATGCTCCCATCCGGCCTCTCCAGCCTCTCGGGGAGAAGGACGCCCCTCTGCTCGAGCCTACGCCTAGCCTCATCATTGACCGTGTCTAGCCTGAGGCTGGTGTAAAGGCGGTGTAGAGCGTCTTCCAGCTGCTCTGTGAAGCCGGGTAGAGGTCCAAGCCTGGCGCCCTCAAGCACCCTAATCGTGTACTCCGCTAGGGTATCGTACGAGACGCCTGCCTCTCCCGCCTCCCAGCCTATCGCCGCCAGTTGTAGCGCAGCGCTCCTTGTCACGCCTATCGAGACGACCGGCATGTGGTAGAGTCTTTCAATATCAGTTGCCCTGCCGCCAGGCCCACCGATATGCACGAGTATCGTTAGATGCGGCGCTTTTTCCGCGGAGAGTCTCTCAATAATCCTCCTAAGCTCGTCGTCGTCTACCTCATCGCCGGCCACAACGAGCATCCTCAGAGTCCTCCTAGCACGGAGTGCTATGCTAGCTCCAAGGTTGAGGCTCAGCCTCGCAGAACCTCCCGATATGCTAGCGATGAGCGCCTTGCCCTCCTCCACCCATTCTAGCCGCGCTGTCGAAGCATCTGCGTCGGGTAGGAGCCTGGAGAGGCTCCTAAGCAGTAGTGCGGCTAGGGGTGGCAGCCAGTAGCGGGGCTGCAGCTCCCTAGAGACCCTCCTCCACGCTTCTAGTCTTCTCTCGCGAGGCAGGAAGCTCAGGAGGGAGAGCTCGTGCGAGAATATGTACCTTGTTAGCCTCGAGAAGGGCACGTATAGGCAGTCGCCGGCCGCCTCAACGACGCCCCTCTCCTCAAGCGCCCCTAGCAGCTTCTCCACAAGGTCTTGTAGCGCGCTGGCCTCCGAGTGCGAGATGCCCAGCCTCTGCACGTACTCGTCGACCAGTGAGACGGGTATGCAGAAGCCTGTGCCGCCATCCCACCCGATGCACGCGTAGGGGTCGAGGGCCGCCCGGTAGACCTGCAGCGGGGCTGCATTCTTGCCCACAACCCTCTCTATGAGCGTCCCATACTCCCTCATTAGAGCCGAGAGCGCGGCTGCAGCCTCGTCGAGCAGCGTGACCGGGTCCACGCGAATATGGTAGTATCTGCACCTCCCCGCTATGCCCGGCGTTGTGAGCCGAAGCCATGCGTCGGGCGAGCCGACAGCATCGGCTATCGCGACCGGCTGTACGCCAGCGCCGGAGAGGAGCAGGAGGCTGCACGCCCTCCTAGCCTCCTCCGGGTCCCTGCAGCCCCGCCCGCAGAGCCTCCTTACACACTCCCTCTCCTCGGCTGCATACTCATCCGGTATGAGTATCTTCTCCCTCGAAGCCTCAATGGTAACCTCTATCGACTCGTAGACCTCCCTCGCGTTGCCAGGCTCTAGGCGTCTAGCGCCGCTCCTACAGCCCACCGTGAGGCTCCTCGCTAGGCTCCCAGCGACGTGCTCTAGCGCCCCGGGGATACCCATAGAAGCGGATACCATCGGGTTGAGGAGTGTCGGTGGCCTCGCAACATCGGTGACGGCGACGTCCGCCGAGAAGATGGAGCGTAGTAGCTCGCCGAAGAGGTGTATGGATTCGAGCAGTGTGAGCCTAGACAACTCGACTACATCCGCCCGCCTGAACAGCCTCGGGATTATGGTCGCTAGCTCCCTCCTAGTCGAGAGCGTGTGATACGCTGACCTAGAGACTGCTATCATGACGTGGAAGCTGTTGAGCAGCCCGCGGCTCTCGAGGAGAGGCGAGTTCCCGTTAGCCAGCTGCGTCAACCCCTCCACTATCTCGAGGACCGTCCTCAAGCCCTCCGGGTCGTCGAGCCTCGCCACTACATCCTCAAACTCGTCTATGAAGACTAGTATCGGCTTACCATCAATACCCAAAGACTCTACGAACTCCTCGAAGTCGGAGGCTGGGCTCCTACACTCGCGGTGAAGGTGGACGCATGCAACACCCCAGACTAGCAGGTCGGCGCCACGGGCTACACCAGGCTCACCAACAAGCCTCGAGACCACCCTGTAGAGCTCGGAGGCCTGCAGCTCCGCGCATGCCAGCTTCTCACCGCAATAGTCCCTCTTCACGATACCCCGGTAGATGCTGGTCTTACCCTCCCCCCAGTCGCCCACAAGGAGGATGATGCGGGGCCTCTGCTCGGCCCCGAGGTTCTCCAGGAGCGATGTAACCCTCTCTATAACCGGGCGTATACTAGGATAGCCGCGTGTAAGCCGAAGTCTCTCCTCGGCCTCGAGCCCAACCTCGCTGGGGAGCCTCCTCGGCGTGGGCAACGGGCACTTCTCAGAGACGCTCATCTCTCAGCAGCTCCCCCGCGGCTCTAGACGCCTCGAGCCGATATATATGGGAATAGTCTGCAATGCCCACCGTAGTACCGAAGCTACAGAAACATGTATATATGTTAATATCTACCAGGGGTCTGGAAACACGCGCAAGAACGGCGGTACAGTCGTTAAGAGATGGCCTCTGTCTTGTAGCAGCCTGGACTGTGTTGCGCCTCCTCGAGCCGCGGGTCCAGCCTTTACCCGCCCACCTATCCGCGGCGTAGGGGTGTAGGCCTGGTGCCGCTCCGCCCAGAGGACATCAGGACTGTGCTCGTCGTCGGCGCGGGTGTGATGGGCCACGGCATAGCCCAGGTATTCGCGATGAACGGCTACAGGGTGCGCCTCGTTGATATCAAGGACGAGTTTCTCAAGAGGGCTTTGGAGAGGATACGCTCAAGCCTAGAGAAGTTCGCATCGAAGGGCATGCTGCGCGAGAGGCCGGAGGACATCCTCGCCAGGATAGAGACTACGACGGACCTGCGCAAGGCGGCCGAAGGCATCGACTATATGGTCGAGGCGGTGCCCGAGAAGCTCGAGATAAAGAGGCAGGTGTTTAAGACAGTCGACGAGGTTGCACCGGAGCACGCGATACTCACGACTAACACGAGCAGCATCCCGATAAGCGAGATTGCGGAGGCTACGAGCCGCCCCGAGAAGGTCGCCGGTATGCACTTCTTCAACCCGCCGCAGATACTCAAGCTCGTCGAGGTGGTTAGGGGGGCGAAGACGAGCGACGATACCGTCGAGACGATAGTGGCGTTGGCGCGGAGGCTCGGCAAGGAGCCGGTGGTCGTCAGGAAGGATGTGCCCGGCTTCATAGTAAACAGGGTGATGGTTAGGATTCTGAACGAGTCGTGTAGGCTCGTCGAACGCGGAGTCTACACGATAGAGCAGGTTGACGCGGCTCTCCGCTTCAAGCTAGGCTTCCCTATGGGCGCCTTCGAGCTAGCCGACTACATCGGCCTCGACGTCCTCGTAGACCTCTCGAAGAACATGATAAGCCGCGGCTTCAACATGACCCTCTGCAAGCTGTTCGAAGAGATGGTGGAGAAGGGCAAGCTTGGCGTCAAGAGTGGCGAGGGGTTCTACAGGTACCCGGGGCCAGGTAAGTTCCTCAAGCCGAGCCTGCCGCCGCGTGCCGCGAAACGCGTCGACTACATCCGGATGGTGGATATGGGCGTCAATGAGGGCGCATGGCTAGTAGAGAACGATGTGGCAGGCGTTGAGGATGTGGACAAGGCTACCGTGCTCGGCTTGAACCTGCCGATGGGCGTGTTAGAGCTCGGAGACCTCATAGGACTCGACAAGATACTCGCGAGCATAGAGGCTAAGGCGTCTGAGACGAACCTGCCCGACTATAGGCCGAGCAGCCTGTTGAAAGAGAAGGTGGAGAGGGGCGAGACCGGCGTATCAGCCGGAAGGGGCTTCCACGAGTACCGCGTCGAGAGGATGGAGTTTGCGGGTGGCGCTGTAAAGGCTAGGCTTGAGGGCGAGATAGGCTGGATTATGCTCTCTAGGCCAGAGGCGCGCAATGCGCTGACACCAGAGATGTTGAGGGGCGTCGCCGAGGCGGCTGCAACGCTCCACTCGAAGGGTGCACGCGCGATAATCCTGATGGGCGAGGGTGGCGTCTTCTCTGCGGGCTTCGACGTCAAGAGGATAGCCTCCACCAAGCCTCAGAAGGCGTGGCTCGAGATTGGAGATGCGTTCGCAAAGGCAACCCGGACTCTCGAGGAGCTCCCAGCAGCGGTCATAGCCGCTATCGACGGGTACGCTCTAGGCGGCGGGCTTGAGCTCGCGCTAGCCGCGGACATCCGCATAGCCAGCGACGCCGCGTCGCTAGGCCAGCCGGAGATAAACCTCGGCTTCATACCAGGAGGCGGCGGCACCCAGAGGCTAGTCAAGCACATCGGCGTCGGTAGGGCCCTGTGGCTGGTGCTGACCGGCGAGATGGTGGACGCCGAGACGGCGGAACAGTGGGGTCTAGTCGCAGACGTCGTCCCCAGGAGCCTCCTCGAGTTCGAGGCTAGACTCCTAGCCAGGAAGCTGGCCGAGAAGCCGCCGCTGGCCGTTGCGGCCGCGAAGAGGGTTGTGAGGGCAGCCGCCGAGGCCAGCCTAGCGGCGGGCCTGGCGGCCGAGGCGGGCATGTTCTCGGCGCTGCTGGCCAGCGAGGATGCCAAGGAGGGCGTCAAAGCCTTCCTAGAGAAGAGGAGGGCTGCGAGGTTCCGGGGAGAGTAGCGCAGGCGGCATACAGTACAACGCCTTTTGCCTTTACTCGGCTCGCGATTCAGCCTTAGCCCAGACCTCCTCGACGACCTTCGCCTGGCTCCTCTTCTTTCTAACCGCCCTCCCGGCGAGCCAGGTTGCGATGTGTATCGGCGCGTAGAGCGTGAACGCGATTATCAGCATACCTATGCCGCTCGGGTCCGGCGAGAGTATAGCGCCTATGATGAGCGCGGCTAGCAGCACGTACTTCAGGTTATTCTTGACCGTCTCGTATGCTATCACGTCGTTCACGATTAGGATGTAAAGGATGATAGGTATCTCGAAGACGGCTCCGGTCGCAAGCGCAAGCTCAACGATGAAGCTCAGTACCTCAGCAACCGATACCCTGATTAGCACGGGGTAGTCCGGGGGGACGAAGTACGGGTATAGCATTAGCGTCACGCGGTACGCGAGAGGCGCTATCAGGAAGACTGCGAGGAAGACGCCGGCCAGGAAGAGGCCCAAGAAGGCCACTGCATACCTCTTTATCAGCCTCTTCTCGTGCGGATATAGTGCCGGTTCGATGTAGGCCCATATCTCCCTAACGATTATAGGCGATGCTAGGAGCACGCCGAGGAGTAGCGCGGAGTAGATTATTATCTGGAAGGCTTCCCAGGTGTCGACAGGCATTATGTAGACTGGGTAGCGGTGGCCGCGCGCATAGACATACCTTGGTATCGTGAGTGACACGAGGATCTCTGGCAGCTTGACTATCAGGGGGGTCCACTTGAAGCTCTTGATGTGGAACGTGTGCTTTATGAACTCGAGGAACGCTGCGCCCTCCCCGCTGCCCGTCGCGGCGGTCGAGTTGTGGCGGCGTAAGCCTATACAGTGCAGCGTGACTATCGTCGAGTTGCCCTGGTCCACGACCCTCGTGACGTTGCATGCCAGTTGAGACGCGTGCGTCAGGATATACTCCAGTGTGTTGTTCGCGTGTGTGACGTTCGGGTGGTAGACGGGGTTTGATAAGCCTGGGAGCGCTATGTGCAACGGAGCCAGGATGGACTGGATTGCTTCGAGAGGGACGGCTGCAGAGATGACCGCTGCTATAGCAATGGCTATCAGTATGCGGCGGAGCCTGATGCTAAGCTCCTCGAGATGCTCCCATATGCTCTTAAGCGTCTCGTTCTCCTCGAGCCAGCTGAATGGCTCCTCTCCTCTCTCCTCGTCGTAAGGCATCCGGTTCATCCAACACCCTTGGACGAGATGTGCCCCGTAAAGCCCTTGCTGGATTTGTACGCTGTCGTCTCTACGCTACACGCACTATACCCTCCGGGCTCCTACAACCCCGGAGACTATTGTGGCGTCCAACGTCTTTGTGGATGAAGGGTATAGGACTGGACTTGGCACGCGATTCTATAACAGGCGTGTGGAGCTAGAGAAGCTCGAGAGGCTCATGGAGAACTATGTGATGGTCTTAATCTATGGGCCTAGGGGTGTTGGTAAGAGTGAGCTCCTCCGGTACTATGCTGTAAAGAGACTCAAAGGTGGTACCGTGGTGATTGTCGACGCTAGGCGGTTGCGCGCCAAGGCGGTTGAAGAGGCGGGTAGGGTGACAGTTGTCTCCCCGGAGGCGTCCGAGCTGGCGAGGCGCCTGGTTGAAAGTCTCGGGCGTGGGACGAGTATCCTCGACCTAGCCTTAACAGCCTTTGATATAGCCTCGGAGTTGCTCGGGAGGCGCAGACGGATTCTCGTCGCCCTGGACGAGTTCCACCTCTTGCCGAGGTATACGGGGAGGGATATACGCGAGGCTCTCGCAGACCTGGAGGCGCTTGCAGGTCTCCTCTCCAAGGAGGAGAGGTACTCGGGGCTGCGTCTAGCGCTTACGGTCAGCGAGGGTTTCGCAGCTACGCCGGTCGTGAGGGCGAGACTGCGAGGCTATAGAGCCGCCTGGATGCTCGTAGAGCACCTCGACAAGCTCCATTTTGAGAAACTGTGCCTCGAGTATAGCGAGCGGCACGGGTGTAGAATCGGATGCTGTGAGGTAGAGGCTCTTGTCGGGGGTACGCCCGGGTATCTACCGTTGTTATGCAATGCTAGTCGAGATGCGGTCGAAGGGGAGCTTGTAAGAGGCTGGCTTCTCGACATGGAGGCCGCTCTTGGCTCTGCTGCTGAAAGACTTGAGGAGAGGGGGTCAAGGCCTTCTACCCGTGACCTACTCGAGGCGGCATACACCGTTATGATTGAGGGTGCCTCGCCGCTCCGAGAGCCACGCATATACAGCATTGCAGAGGCTCTCGTAGAGCACAACGTTATATACCCGTTGGAGCCGGGAGGTATGATATTCAAACCCGTCTACCCTGTCTACCGCGTGATAGTAGAGGTTGCCCTTAGGAAGGGTGGCGTCGAGCCAGTCATGCTCAATCCTAGCGAGGTCTACCGCAAGGCTGTCGAGTCGGCAGGGTGTAGGGTCTAGCCCCGTAGCCTTCTGCACCGCGAGACCTGGTTTATATAGGGGTTCAGGAGGTACCATACTCTGGAGGCGCCAGCCGATGGCCTTTGGGTTCCAAGGCAACGAGTGGATAATCATTCTGGTCGCCATCCTGTTGATATTTGGGCCTAAGAAGCTGCCGGAGCTCGCCAGGGGCATAGGCAGGGCCCTCTATGAGTTCAAGAGGGCCTCGCAGGGGCTCCTTGAGGAGGAGGAAGAGGAGAGGAGCACCAGCGGCCGCGCAAAGACGGCAGTGGAGAAGATGGGTGGCGGCGAGGAGGCAGAGAAGAAGGCCGAGGCTAAGGCCTAACCAGCGTAGCGGGGTCTAGGCTGCCCCGTGGCTCGTTTTCTGCGAGGGCGCGTAGCCTGCGTAGGCGTCTCCGGAAGCTCTGCTACCGTTCCTGGCCCTGTATGGCGCTCGCGTTTAACCTAGGCCCGCTCTTCTTGGGGTTCTTCGGCGGCATAGTGGGCGCGCTAATCCCCCTCTTTGTGGCGGAGGCTTTGAGCCCCGAGGGCGGCAGGTATGCGATAACAGTGCTCGCCAACATGGCGGCGGGCGTCACGGCCGGGATTGCGGCAGCGGCTGCGAAGAGGCCTGCGAGGGTGAAAGTCCGTGGTTTTGAAATATACCGGGTCAATCCGGGTGTCGCCCGTGTAGAGGTGCTGGCCGTCAACGAGTCTAGTGTGACGGCGCGCGATGCAACGCTATACGTGACAGGTTTTGAGAGCGAGGGGTTCAGGTGGCTCCTAACTCTCATACCAGAGCATGGCAGGCCGAGCCTCTACCTTGTCGGCCTCGATGGCGAGACTTGCTGCGTGTGCCCTGGGTGTTCAATCTGGGGTGTAAGCCCCCGCCTCTACATGAGCAAGACGGGCGCGAGGTCGCCCAGGTTTGGTCTACGGGTGCGCGGCGTATCCGCCTCCACTATGCCGCCTCGCTCCATCCTCGAGGCGCCACTAGTCGAGCTCGAGGTTGTCGATGTCGGTGGGTGCGAGTGGCTCGACTGCAGCACGTTGAGACGGTGCGATGTCAAGAGCCTTGGCATGTTGGTTGTGGCGCGTGTAATGTCGGGCGGCCAGGTGCTCGCAGTCCTAGCCTCCCCCGTGGATGGCGGCTCCTGGGAGGGTGCCGTCGAGGCTAGGCTCGAGATTAGCGGTGACCCTGTCCCCTACGACGACTACCTGGCGTCGGTCTACGCGGCGGTTGAGACGGTAGAGGAGGGTGTCGTGGCGAGGCTCAGAGTGGAGGGCGAGGAGGGCTTCGTGGCCGAGAAGTGGGTCCAGCTCCCGGTGTTGAAGTGTAGCCGCGAAGGCTCCCGTTAATAGCCGCCCGTGTCGCCTGCCCCGGGGGAGCTGGAGTGAAGTTTAGGTTCATGGATATCGTTGCCTGCCCCGTATGCAAACACTTCCCGCTAGAACTCTACGTGATTGAGACCAGGGAGTATCCGGAGCGCGAGGAGGATATCAAGAAGCTCCTCGAGACGTACGAGCCCCCGCTCTGTGAGCTCTACTGTTACAGGTTGAAGCAGCCGATAGGCGAGCCGATAGAGAAGGTGAAGGAGGAGATTAGAAAGAAGAACCTGTGCGCAGAGTGCCTCAAGATAGAGGTTGTGACGGGCGTAATCTACTGCCCCAACTGTGGCCGCTGGTACCCGATAATCGACGAGATACCCCGCCTCCTCCCCGACGAGCTCCGCAAGAAGCAGGAGGACCTCCGCTTCCTCCGCAAGTACGCCGATAGGCTCCCCGAGAAGATAGTGAAGGCTGGTAAGCCCTGGAACCTTTCCAGCGAGAGCGAGGAGTAGAAAGCTGGTTGGGGTCCTGCAGCGCGAGGGGCTTCTTGGCTGGCAGGACGTGCCCCGAGGGGTGGGTCTGCGTAAACCCTGGCATGGTGTCTATAATCGGCTCTGAGCTCCTCCTAGCCGAGAGCGTCGGAGTAAATGTCCTCATGATGTTCAAGATTAAGCGAGTATACTTCCACGCCAGGAGCAAATACCAGGACATAATGGTCGCCGATGTTGTCGACTTCGGCAAGGCGCTGATTCTCGACGGGCTCATACAGAGTAGCGAGCGCACCGAGTACATCTACCACGAGAGTCTAGTCCACCCCGCGATGGTGCTACACCCCAACCCGCGCCGCGTCCTCATACTCGGCGGCGGGGAGGGTGCAACGCTAAGGGAGGTCTTGAAGCACTCGACCGTCGAGAAGGCAGTCATGGTCGATATAGACGAGCTTGTCGTCAAGGTAGCCCGCGAGTATCTCAAAGAGTGGCATCAGGGTGCGTTTGACGACCCACGCTCCGAGGTGGTGATAGAGGATGGTATGAAGTACGTCGAGGAGGCCGTCTCGAAGGGCTTGAAGTTCGACGTGGTAATCATGGACCTCACGGACCCCTACGGCCCCGAGGTCTCGAAGGGCCTCTATAGCCGCGAGTTCTTCTCAAAGCTCGACAAGCTGCTAGTAGACGACGGCGTGCTCGTGACGCAGGCTGGCAACAGCTTCTACTACAGGGAGGTGTACGACGAGGTCCTCGAGAACGTGAAGAGCGTGTTTCCACATGTAGCGGAGTACGCCGTATGGGTGCCGGACTTCGGCTACACCAACAACTTCATACTGGCGTCGAAGAAGTATAACCCGAAGAGCCTCACAGCGCGTGATGTCAACGAGAGGCTCGCGGGGAGGGGTGTGAAGACGAGGCTGTTCAACGGCGACTTCTACGAGGCCCTGATGAAGATGTCGATTATCAAGGGCTAGGCTTTCGAGGCTGCAGCCTGCCTCGCAAACACGACCAGCTCCTCTGCGAGCTTCTTCGCCGTCTCCGGGTCCCTAGCCTCGACCATTATGCGGAGCACAGGCTCCGTGCCAGAGGGTCTCACGAGGAACCACCAGCCATCGCCGAACACCTTGACACCGTCTATCGTCACCATGCGGCGGCCCGCATACCTCTTCTTCACCTCCTCTACACCCTGGAGCGCCTTCTCGCGCGGCATGGGCACCGTGGTCTTAACGGCGTAGTATCTCGGCAGCCTCTCGAACAGCTGGGAGGCCGAGGCTCTCTCA
>WAOO01000108.1 GCA_015521195.1 Pyrolobus sp.
AAAAAAAAAAAAAAAAAAAAAAAAAAAAACGAAACTTGAAAATATATGTATGAGGCATGTCAACGTATATGTATAAACCGGTGTTAATACGACCCGTTTGAATTGACGGTATGAAACTGCATTTGTGGTACTCGGCGAGCATTTATACTAAAGCATGGTTTGAAACTGATAGGGGGTACTGTAGGGTTGCTACGTCTAGTCTCGAGGGGCGAGCGGCTGGCAAGGGCCTATACGCAGGTGAGGGGCAGGAGGGATTCCATCGAGATACTGGCCTCGATGCTCGACATACTCTTGGAGCTGGGGGAGGTTAGCAAGACGAAGCTCATGAACCAGGCTAACCTCAACCCCCTCTCCTTCCAGAGGTACATCTCTATGCTGGAGAGGGCTGGTGTCGTCGAGAGGGTCGAGGAGGAGGGCCGGACTGTATATCGGCCTACGCCCCGGGCTCCCACCCTCCGCCTACTCCTCGACGTTATACTCTCCGCGTTGAGCGTCGAGCCCGGCGTGCTAGCCGCCTACCATGGGCTCCTCCAGGAGACGGAGGAGGCCCTTGCTGCCGCGGGTATCAGCTACTACCGCTTCTCCCCCGAGGCACCCTACGCTGACCTGGTTGTCGAGTGTTGCGGGTCCCAGGTGCCGCTGATACTCTGCGTCGACGGCGACACGCTCGCCCAGGTTAAGGCCGTGCTCGCGAAGGAGGCCGGAGCCGACTACGTCGTAGTGGGCGACGGGAGGTGCAGCTGGGACGGCTCCGGCCGCGTGGTGAAACCCGAGGAGCTTGCCGAGAGGCTCTCTGGGTGCAGGTGCTAGCCGCCGCTTTTATAGCATCGTGGTTGCGGGGGTGTTTTTGAGGCTGAGCGGGAGGGTGATGATTAGATGCCCGAGGAGAGGGTTTACATCGTAGACCATTTCACCGGCAGCTATGCGCTCAACGAGAAGAAGGACCTTGTGGCGTACGAGCATGCGCCGAAGACCCTCGACGATATGGTGGAGGAGGCTTTGAAGATTGAGCGTGGCGAGCCGAACTACGCGCTCCAGAGGCTCCTCGATAGGCTCAAGGAGATGGGCGTCAAGGAGGTTGTCATCGAGGATGAGAGGCTTGCGAGGTTCGTGACGGGCAAGGGCTTCGAGGTTAGAATCGAGCCCGGCAACGAGGTTGCCGTCGCCTTCCGTGACAAGATACCAGAGGTTGTGGTCGAGACTGGGTTCGTGAAGAGCGACGAGGAGTACAGGAAGCTGCTGCACGACTTTAGCCTCGAGATAACCAGGCGTAAGCTGCGCCGCGCTGCCCAGAAGAGGGACCTGCTCGCAGCCCAGGCTATACGCGCCATCGACGACATAGACAAGACTACAAACCTGTTCGCCGCGAGGATACGCGAGTGGTATAGCCTCCACTTCCCCGAGCTCGACGACCTAGTCCGCGAGCACGAGGACTATATCAAGATCGTGGCTGAGCTTGGACACCGCGAGAACATAACCAAGGAGAACCTGATGAAGCTCGGCTTTAGCGAGAAGAAGGCGGAGGAGATAGCCGAGGCGGCTAAGAAGAGCATGGGCGCCGACTTCTCCGACCTGGACATCAAGGCTATCCAGAAGTTCGCCAGGATAACGCTGGAGCTGTACAAGCTGCGTAGGGAGCTCGCCGACTATATCGCCGCGGTGATGAAGGAGGTTGCGCCGAACATAACGGCCCTCGTCGGCCCGCTGCTAGGAGCGAGGCTCATCAGCCTCGCGGGTGGCCTGGAGGAGCTAGCCTTCATGCCCGCGAGCACCATACAGGTGCTTGGAGCCGAGAAGGCCTTGTTCAGGGCGCTGAGGACTGGCGGTAAGCCGCCGAAGCATGGTGTCATCTTCCAGTTCCCGGCTATCCACCGTTCGCCGAGGTGGCAGCGTGGTAAGATAGCGAGGGCTCTGGCGGCGAAGCTTGCCATCGCGGCTAGGGTCGACTACTTCACCGGCAGGTTCATCGGCGATAAGCTCAAGGAGGCGCTGATGAAGAGGATAGAGGAGATTAAGAGGATATACGCTAAGCCGCCGAAGAGGAAGGCCGAGGCTGCTCCGAAGCCAGCGCCTAGGAGGGGCAGGGGTAGGAGGGGCAAGAGGGTTTACGGCGAGAGGCTGTTCAAGTGGGGGGACGAGGAGTACAGGGAATGGAACCCGTATCGCAGTAAGCTGGCAGCAGCCCTGCTTAAAGGGCTAGAGGAGCTACCCATAAGGGAGGGCGACAAGGTACTCTAC
>WAOO01000109.1 GCA_015521195.1 Pyrolobus sp.
GGCGTGAAGCTGAAGCCTCTCGTCAGGCTCCAGGAGGAGCCTCCCCGGCTCCCGGTTAAGCCCGGCTACTATTTTGAGTCGGGAGCCTGGGCTATCGCAATCGGCGCCATACTTGCCGGTGCGAGGTTCTTTGCCTTCTACCCGATAGAGCCTGCGACCGACATCGCAGAGGCGCTGGTCTCCCTGTTCCCGAAGGCTGGGGGCATAGTGGTGCAGACGGAGGACGAGATATCGGCGCTGGCGGCTGCTATCGGAGCCTCGTGGGCCGGTGTCAAGGCGTTCACGGCCACCAGCGGCCCGGGCATGAGCCTGATGACGGAGCACATCAGCTTCGCGGCGATGACTGAGACGCCGGTGGTGATAATCGATGGTATGAGGGCTGGGCCTAGCACCGGGCAGGCTACTAAGGCGTCGCAGCAGGATGTGATGCAGGCTAAGTGGGGCGGCCACGGCGACTACGAGGTTGTGGCCTATGCTCCTAGCAGCGTCCAGGAGCTCCTAGAGCATACTATCAAGGCGTTCAACGCGGCCGAGAGGTGGAGGGTCCCCGCCTTCCTCCTGGCGGATAAGCTGACCGTGCTCCTCATGGAGAACGTGAGGGTGCCGGAGCCGAGCGAGGTCAAGGTTGTCGATAGGAAGAGGCCTAGGGTGCCGCCGGGCGACCCGAGCTTCAAGCCCTTCGAGCCCGAGGAGGACCTTGTGCCCCCGATGCCGAGGTTCGGCGAGGGCTATGGCGTCCACGTGACTGGCGTGACGCACAACGAGTGGGGTGTGGCCGTCAGCGACGACCCGATAGTCCACCATAGGCTTGTGAAACGCCTCTGCGACAAGATACGCAAGAACCGCGACAAGATAGTCGAGTACGAGACGTTCGGCGACGAGAACCCAACCCACGTTATAGTTGCGTACGGCTTCGTCGCGAGGGCTGCGAGGCAGGCTGTTAGGATGCTCCGCGAGAAGGGCGTGAAGGCGGCGCTCTTCCGCCCGATAACCCTCTGGCCCTTCCCGGGCCCCGAGCTCGCAAGGTTCGCGAGGAACGCCGAGAAGATACTCGTCGCCGAGATGAACTACGGGCAGGTTGTGCACCTGGTGGCGGAGCACGTGGGCGGCTGGGAGAGGGTGGAGCTGGAGCCTAGGATTGGTGAACTCCCACCGACCCCCGAGGAGCTAGCAGAGAGGCTGGTCTCGAAGGCCTAGGGGGTGGAGGCCGTGGCGGTCGTCGAGGAGAAGGGTAGGAGCTGGCTGGAGGTTGCGAGGGAGAGGCTGGCCAAGGAGCACCCGGTAGGAAGGTATGCCAGGACGCTGGCGCTGCCCCACACCCTCTGCCCCGGCTGCGGCGCCGGCACAACCATGAACGTCTTCATGCACGCTGTTGACGAGCTGGTGAAGGAGGGTAAGCTCGACCCGAGGAAGCTGGTCGTAGTCTCTGGAATAGGGTGTACGGGTAGGGTTGCTGGCTTCATGGGCTTTGACTCGATGCACACGACGCACGGCAGGCCGATAGCGTTCGCCATGGGCGTCAAGCTGGCGAACCCCGAGCTCAAGGTGGTGGTCATAAGCGGCGACGCGGACCTCCTCAGCATAGGCCTTAACCATACCCTGCAGGCCGCCAGGAGGAACATCGACCTGACGGTCATAATGGTCAACAACTTTAACATCGCGATGAGCGGCGGAGAGCCCACCGTCACCACCCCGGAGGGTTCGCGCACCAAGTATGTGCCGGGCGGGAGGAGCATAGAGAAGCCGTTCAACGTGCCACTCCTCCTCAAAACCGCCGGCGCCACGTACGTCGCAAGGTGGACCACCTTCCACGTGATACAGTTGAAGAATAGCATCAAGGAGGCTATACTCCACAAGGGCTTCGCGTTCATCGAGGTTGTCTCCCAGTGCCCGGTGCTATACGGCAGGTACAACGAGATGGGAGACCCGTGGAAGATGGTCGAGTACTTCGCGAGGCACAGTAGGCCCGTGAGGAACCCGGAGAAGGAGATATACGAGGCTGACATCCGGCTCGGCAAGCCGATACTCGTCGGCGTGTTCCACAGGGAGCAGAGGCCCGAGTACACCGAGCTGGTCTACAAGGCCCACGGGCTGGTGGAGGGCTAGGGGGTGGCGGTCGTGGCGGACGTGCTCAACGTGAGGGTCACGGGGATAGGCGGGCAGGGCGTGTTGACAATGGCTAAGATACTCGGCCAGGTGCTGGTCGACACTGGCAAGTATGTGACGCTCGTCCAGAAGTTCGACGCGTTCATCTCCGGCGGCGAGTCGACGGCCGAGATGAGGCTCTCTGAGAAGCCGATAGACTTCCCGCTGTTCAAAGAGGCTGATATCACCGTCTTCCTCGCGCCGAAGACTGTCCCGAGGTATATCGGGCTGGTGAAGCCCGGCGGCATAGTCATCGTGAACAGCGACGCTGTGAAGAACCTCCCGGAGGTAAACGCCAAGGTCTACAAGGTGCCAGCGTCGAGCACCGCCTTCCAACTGGGCAACCTGAGGGCAGCAAACATGGTTATGCTGGGCGCCCTGGTGGCTGTCGTGCCCCTAGTGGACCCGGAGAAGGTTGCAGAGGCGATAGCAAGGAGGTACCCGAAGTTCGCCGAGGTGAACACCCGCGCCTTCTGGGAGGGCTATAGGATGGTGAAGGAGGGGGTGAGCGGCTAATGCCCAAGCCCGTGGTAATCGAGGACCTTTGCAAGGGTTGCGGGCTCTGCGTAGGAATATGCCCTGTCAACGCGATGCACAAGACCGGGAAGTATGATAAGCCTCTGCTGGTGATAACCGGCAAGAAGTTCAACAATCAGGGCTACCCGGTGGTGGAGGTGGTGGAGCCTGCCGAGCGCTGCACGGGCTGCATGCTATGCGAGTATATCTGCCCCGACCTGG
Source organism: Pyrolobus sp. (assembly GCA_015521195.1). Classification (GTDB taxonomy): domain Archaea; phylum Thermoproteota; class Thermoprotei_A; order Sulfolobales; family Pyrodictiaceae; genus Pyrolobus. Next base: position 2,884 of record WAOO01000109.1, read on the forward strand.
CGATATACATAGAGAAGTGACCCTTCCGCCACCTTTTACCTTACAACCTACCTTACAACCTCGAGCCACGGGATACGCTCAAAATCGTCGTCAAAGGTGAGTATCCTGCGAATCCCGTAGTGCCTGCACGTGACGGCTATCAGGGCGTCGCCGGGCAGCAGACGGTACCGCTCTGCAACCTGGAGCATCTCGTCGAGCGATGCTACGTCCTGGAGGATGACCACGCCGAGGCCTCCTATGAGCTCTCGGAGGGCCTCAAGCTCCTCCCTGAACCCGCTATACCCATGCTGCTTCACATACCTCCTCAGCTCGTCTATCCTCCTAACGCCCATCTCTTTGAACGCCCTGATGCGGATGAGCACGAATATAGTCTCGTCTATCACGCGGATGCTGGTGTAGAGCTCCTGCTCGCCCGATACTATCTCCTCGAAGCGTTTCGCATAGGGTTCTACGCCGTGGAGGTAGTATACTATCGCGTTTGTATCCAGGAAGAGCATTAACCTGCCTCCGCCTCGTCCAGCGCCGCGTCAACCAGCTCCTTAGGCGTCGGGCCTAGGATGCCGTGCAGTTTCGCTAGGAGCCTCTTCCTATCCTCAATCCTCTCAATCCTTACTATGAGCTCCTCCCCCTCCCTAAGCTCCACACGCTCCAGTGGCTTTAGGACGCCTCCTTCGAACCGGGCTCGTATCGCTCTCTCCGGCAAGGACGACCTCCACTGGTGTATCCGTGTACACGCGTAGCTATAAACGCTGGTGTTGAGGTCCACGCCGCCTAGGGCGTGTAGTGCTTCGAGGTTATCCTCCAGGCTCCGTCCGGCTGTATCTCCACCGTGGCTCGTCTCGCAGCCCAGCAGTTGAAGACGACCGCCACCGGGTATGTCGCCGGGTGCCTGTGGGCGACCTCTATGTGGACGTCGAGGACGGTGGGTGCGCCGCCGAGGCCCATCGGGCCTATGCCAAGCTCGTTCAGCTTCTCTAGTAGGAGGTCCTCGAGCCTCGCTACGAGGGGGTCGTTGTTCCTAGAGCCTATGGGCCTCAGGGTGGCGGCGTACTTGGCCAGGTACACCGTCTCCTCAACCGTGCCCCCAATCCCGACCCCGACTATCGTCGGGGGGCAGGGGAGGCCATCCGCTTCGACCACAGCCTCCACCACCCTCTCGAGCGCCACTTCCAGCCCGGCGGCAGGCGGCACCATGTAGAGGCGGGCCGGGTACTCCGAGCCGCCGGGCTGGAAGTGGCGCTCGAGAGGGTGGTGGAGGCTGTGGTCGAAGCGGATGGCCTCCCCTGCCCCCCGACGATAGTCGGGGTCGGGATTGGGGGCACGGTTGAGGAGACGGTGTACC
>WAOO01000110.1 GCA_015521195.1 Pyrolobus sp.
CTCGCGGAGAGAAACTCGACTAGACGCCTGGCCGCTCTTTCGAGCAGGCCGGGCTCGTCGCTAGCCTCGACGACAACGCCTTCGAAGCCCAACACGCGCAGAGCTTCAAGTGCTGTACAGGAATCTCGCCGCGTCCTAGGAGTTGCAAGGACAATCAGCTTATCGATACCATACTCTTCTCGCAACCGTACCGCACACGATACCAATGATAGCTTCGCTTCAAACCCCACGCACCCCGCTATGACTGCAACACGCTTGGCTCTCCCCAGCTCTTCTTCAAGCCTCTCCTCGACGCTGCGCGGCAACCTCCCTCTCTCAATACCCTCCAAGCTCTGAATCTCGACAATCTCAGAGCAGGCGTCCATCGGGGCTAGTATCCCGCCTCTCAGCCGGCATCCACGACTTTCAACAGTTCTCAACGATGCGGAAAGAGCGTGGCTTCGCGCTGTCGGGGGGCTAAGTGCCTCCTCTCATCAACCCCCGTAGGGGGCTTTGAGGAGGCCGGCGCACCCCCTAATGGTGTAGCCTCTTGCCGAGGGCTTGGGTGATAAACTTTGGCAACGAGCTCCTCATAGGGAGGATTGTAAACACGAATGGTGCGTGGCTTGCAGAGCAGCTTACGCTGCTGGGGTTCGACGTGAGGAGGATTATCGTGGCGCCTGACGACGAGGAGGCTGTAGAGGTGCTCAGGGAGGCCCTGTCAAAGGCAGATGTTATCGTGTGTACGGGCGGCCTCGGACCCACCTATGACGATAGGACTGCAGAATTTCTGGCGAAAGCCGTCGGCAGGAGGCTCGTGGAGAACGGCGAAGCGCTGGAGATGGTTAGGAGGAAGTATGAGGAGAGGGGTCTCCCGCTTACACCAGAGAGGCGTAAGATGGCGCTTCTACCCGAGGGCTCCAAGCCGATACCAAACCCTGTAGGCACTGCGCCGGGGATAATGCTCGAGGTTGACGGTAGGCTTGCAGCGTGCCTGCCGGGTGTACCTGCAGAGATGAAGGAGATGTTCGAGAGATACGTGAAGCCCGTTCTGCGCGAGAGGGCGCCAAACGTCTGCATCTATGAGGCGTCTATCGTCGTAGAGGGTGTGCCGGAGTCTACGTTAGCGCCGGTCATCAAGGAGGTTGCTAGAAGCTGCCCGCCACCCTGCTATGTTAAGTCCCATCCGAAGGGGCATGAGGTGAGGGCACCGGTGCTAGACATACGCGTCATGGGTTCTGCTAGGAACTGCGAGGAGGCTGAGGCTAAGGTCAGGGAGGGTGCCAGGAGGCTGAGGGAGGAGGCCGTTAGACACGGTGGCAGGGTACTAGAGGAGCGCGTCTATAGACTAGGTGATTAACCCCGTAGCGTGGTACCCGTGAGGGGTGCTGCATGCCCGTCAACAAGGAGGAGATTAAGAAGAAGGTTATCGAGGCCCTCAAGCAGGTGTATGACCCCGAGATACCGGTTGACGTTTACAACCTCGGCCTGGTCTACGATATAAACGTGGATGATGAGGGCAACGTGAAGGTGGTCCTCGGTGTCACTGCCCCCGGGTGCCCAGTAGCCTGGATGATAGTCGCGCAGGCCGAGGAGGCTATCAAGAAGCTTGTGCCGGAGGCTAAGAACGTCGAAGTCGAGCTAGACCTTTCGAGGCCGTGGGACCCGAGGAGGGTGACTAAGGAGGGTAGGGAGAAGCTCAAGGCGATATATGGGTACGACATTGTAGCCGAGATGATTAAGAGGATGGGTCTCGAGGAGCAGGGGGAGCAGGGTCAGACGAGTCAGGGCTAAGGGCTAGGCAACCTGCTCTTTTAGAACGTTGACGCGTAGGACGCCAGGCTCTTCAAGCCTACCGCCCGCGTATAGGAGATACTCCAGGCGCCTAGGAGGCCATAGACGCGGGCCGCTGCATCGCCTATACGCGGAGAATATGGTTTCGAGCGCCTCTCCGCTGGCAAGGCCTCGTAGCCACGCTACCGCAGGTATGCTCGTCAGGGGCCACACCCCTGCACCTATTCTGACAGCACCACTCCTGTCGGCGTAAGGAGCCTCTAGCATCTCTGCTAGTCTTCGACGGGCCTCCTCCTGCACAACACCGAACAATCGCAGCTCCTCGGCGGGCTCCAGCTCCTCGGGGACCAGCAGCTCATAGATGCTCCTGCATCTAGAGACGCCGATGTAGCATCTTGCCTCCCTTACCGACACCCTGCCACCCCTGTAGACCGGCACCAGGGCAGTGTGGACACCGCTACAATCATGGGCTAGGATGCGTGCGGTTGAGAGGCGTAGAGCCTTCCTCCCGAAGAGCCTCTCGAGGGTATACCACAGGTAGCCCCCCTCAACTAGGCTGCAAGAGGCTGTCGAGTACTGCCTGGCTATGCTCGATACGCTGAGAGCCCCGTCCTCGATCATCCTGTATAGCCTCGCCGAGAATACCAGTAGGAGTATCTCCTGGGGTGCAGGCGGCCGCGCGGAGTCGAGCACAGCGTCGCATTCTACATCGGCAGTGTTTTCTACCGCCCTCTCCGTGAGGCAGATTGGCGGCCTACCCGACCTGATAGACCGTCTTACACGGCGCGCCCCGGCGACACTCCGCGATACACAATCGAAGCCGTGCCCGTGGATGTGTAGCTTGCCGCCGCGGTAGCTGTAGTCGAGGCCGCGTTTCAGTATGGCGAGAGGCGTGTCGAGATAGACGCTCTCAACCACAACCTCTAGTATCACCCTCTGCATACCAGCTTCTCACCCTCCTCGCCACTGGTAACGCGTCTCACCCTGCCATCCGGCAGCCTAAGTGAGACCGAGATGGGTTCGAGAAAGCCACAGCCTAGGAGCCTCATACCCCCGACGATGAGGCTGTCGAGCAGCTGGTCGAGTATCCGCCTGAGCCTCCTCTTTTCACAGGGCTCCTTCACTCTAACGACACCCTCGAAGACCACGCCGGGCCTGCCTAGCACGACGAAGCATTTCACAGGCATGCCGGTGATGCGGTCGACAAAGCTCACGTACCGCAGCTCCAGCAGGTCGCCCAGCTCTACAACGCCCTTCTCCCTCTTGAGCGAGTCGAGCCACTCGCATGGAGGCAGTAGGTCTGATGCTTCGACGCCGTCGAGAAGTCGGGCGAGCTCACGCCCGGGTATCCTAGGCACGATGTACAGTCCCGAGTCGCACGTAACGCTAGTCGTGCTTGTCACCCGGAGCGGCATCTGGATGTCGCTCGAGAAGCCCTCGAAGTAGATGCATGATGTGCTCCTAGCCCGGTATACAATCTCTATCAGCTCCACCCGCGACACCCAAAACCTCCCCCAGCAGCCTGAAGACCAGACCCCTGTTTACAACGAGCTTCGGGTTGCAGGAGCCAGCCCTGCATGAGCGTAGAAGCGAGACAAGCCTATCATCAACGAGCAGCTGTGCAAGCTCACGAGCGAGCCTATCATCAACGAGTCCCCTCTCCGCCATAACCAGAGCCTCGACCGCCAGGGATGCGAGGGTGACCTCGAGTGCTGAGAGCTCCTCTGTGGATGGCGGGCGGCCCGAGCCGAATACATTCATAATCGCGGACCAGGCACGCAGGGCCAGCCATGCTAAAGGGTAGAGCTTCTCTGGGGCCCGCCTGGCACGAGCCTCGAGAACCTCCTCTACAACCTCTTTCACCCTACCCTCCTCGAGGCGAGAAGCTATAGCCCGCAGGCTGAGCATACTACCAGGCGCCCGGGTGCGTGAGGAGCAGGCTGGCATAAGAGGCTGAGAGGTGAGGAGCAGGCCACCAGCCGATACCCGGGCGCGGGAAAAACAAGTGGATGGACGGGCCTTCCTCCCCGCCCCCGGTCTGGTGTCTCAGGCCTGTGCCTGCTCGACTGCCTGGCGGCCAGCGTCGGTTATCTCGTAGCGGCCGTCCTCGTGGCGCTGGACGTAGCCTAGCCTCACCAGCTTCCTCATCTTGGCTGCGACGC
>WAOO01000111.1 GCA_015521195.1 Pyrolobus sp.
AGGTAGGCTACAACCGGATGATGTAGCCTGGAGCGTTGAGGCCTTTGCAAAAGAGGCTGGCGCGGAGCTCGTAAAGGCGAGCGTCGAGGCCGTTGAAGGCAAATATCTGTTGCTATCTGACGGCGATAGGGTATCATACGACTACCTAATCCTCGCTACTGGTGCGAGACCGGCGTTCTTCAATATTCCGGGCGCAAAGGAGTATACAATACCGTTGTACAGCGTCGAAGACGCGGTCCGCATTAGAGATTCTGTCAGAAGCGCATCTAGGGTTGTGATAGTCGGGGCGGGGTTCGTCGGTGTAGAGGTGGCGGGCGAGCTTAAACACGCTGTACCGTCGCTCGACATCACTATTATCGATATGCTGGATAAGCCTCTCCGAGCCCTTGGGAACGAGCGCGCCTCGATTCTAACAGAGAGGCTACTTGAAAAAATAGGCGTGAAGTTGTTCATGAACGCGCGTGTTACAAGGGTCGAGCCCGGTCTCGTCGAGACGACGAGGGGTACGCTAGAGGCTGAGCTCGTCATCTGGGCTGCGGGCTTGCAGGCGAATAGGCCCGATATACGCGTGGAGGGCGTCTCATACACTAAAGGTGGTTATGTCAGCGTAGATAGGCATCTGCGCGCAGCCCCCGGCATCTACGCCGTCGGTGACGTCTCATGCCTGGAGGTAGACGGTTGTATGCCGTTGAAGATGGTGAGGGAGGCTATACGCCAGGCCAGGCTAGCAGCCTATAATATACTCGCGGAGATTGAAGGCAGAACCCTGCTATCTTACAGGCCGCTCATCTCCACGTGTACGCCTCTTGCGGGGGTGACCGTCGGACCCGGCCGCGCCATACTGATACTGGGCAAGAGGGTGGCATTCTACGCGCCATGGGTAGTAGAGGCGTACAAGGACCTCCAGAGGAGGCTATACGCCAGGCTCCTCACCCGAGGGAGGTTATAAGTGGGTATGCGGCGCTAAAGGCCGGGGATTTGGGGCCTGGAGGAGCGTAGACACCGCGCGAATAGCGGAGATGTGCGCGGTGTGAGCGTTATCGGGTTCGACCTGGAGCCGGGCGGCACGTACAGCGTGGTTGGGCTCGACTCGGAAGGCAGGCTCGTGTTTAAACAGGAGGGCGTCCACATACCCAGGCTTATACGCATCGTATGGGAGTATAGGCCTCGTATACTCGCATGCGACAACATATTCGAGCTGAGCGACGACGAGAGCCTCCTGAGGAAAATACTGTCTATGCTCCCGGACGGTACCGAGGTTGTACAGGTGACTAGGAGGCCGGACGGGAGCTTCGCTGACATTAGGAGTGTAGCGGCGCTCGCAGGTATACACGTTGAGGGTAAGCTATCCCCGCTGAAAACAGCACAGCTAGCCGCATTGCTCGCATTGAAAGGGTACGGCTCGAAGGTGGTCTTCACAGAGGAGAAGACGAAGATAGTCATAGCCGCGGCGCACCACGGTTCATCCGGGGGAATGAGCCAGGCGAGATACCAGAGGGGTATAAAGGCTGGCATCCTGAGGGCGACGAGAGTCATAAAGAGGCTTCTCGATAAGCACGGCTTCGACTACGACCTTGTGTTCAGGAAGAGCGGTTATGGGCTGGAAAGCGCCGTATTCATAGTCTATGCTCCCCGCTCGGCCCTAAAGGGGGTCATACGCCAGTTCCGCGGTAAGAGTATACGCGTAGAAGTACGGCCGGTCTACACGGGCAGGATACACTTCGAGGCGGTTGAGCGCGAGACGCCGCAACGCTACCTCATAGTCGGTGTAGACCCGGGTATAGTGACTGCAGTCGCAGCCATAGACTTGCATGGGAGACTCATCTTCGTATACAGTAGGAAGGGGCTGGACCGTGCAGAGATAATAGAGTTGATAAAGAGGCACGGGACGCCCGTCCTAATAGCAACTGATGTCACGCCAGCACCCGAGACGGTTAAGAAGCTTGCAGCCAGCCTTGGAGTACCCCTCTACACGCCACCCACTTCTCTAACGGTAGACGAGAAGCAGGAGCTGGTCTCGTCATACGCCTCTACAAACCGGCTGCACCGCCTCAACACACACGAAAGGGATGCCCTTGCGGCAGCGCTGCGAGCCTACCGCGAGTACATGGGCAAGTTTAGGCAGATAGAGGCTCATGCATCTAGATACCCTGCCGAGATAAGCGTAGAGAACCTGAAAGCGAGTGTAGTGAGGGGTGCGAGCATAGCAGAGGCTATCGAAGCCGAGATAGAGAGGCTCCTTGTAGAAAAGCCTCCTAAACCGGTACGCAGCATAAGACACACGCCACGCAAGAGTAACGCGGGTAACGGAAGCCAAGACGAACATCTTGTTGAGGAGCTTAACGCGCTAAAGGCTCGTCTACGCGTACTCGAAGAGAGGCTGAAGCGGTGCGCAGAGGAGAAGGCTGAGCTTGAGAACCAACTTAGACTGGTAAAGCTGGATGCTGCCGATAAGGCTGAGGAGAAGCTCACCGAGTATAAGGTTAGGGTGGAGACCCTCCTCTCGGAGGTTACAAGACTCCGAGAGGAAGTCGAGAAAATGCGCAGCATCAACCTCCGCCTACTAAACCTTCTGATAGACGTGGTGCTGGGACGGTACCTGCCAGCACCTTACATCCCCACACTGACGCCCAGCGCGCTCCGCTCGCTCCACGAAAACCCAGTCTACCATGCCCTACGCGTACTAGTGACCGACTCTGCGGGCAACATAGATGATAAGCTAGCGGAAGCCGTGGAACAGGCTAGAGCTAGAGCGGTTATAGTTCGGAGCAATGGAGTAGTCTACCAGGCGTTAAAGAGCCTACTAGAAGATCACGCCATACCCGTTATACACGATGACAACGCTATCGTTCTAGGCGAGGCTGGCATCGCGCTTGTACCTGCCTCTACGCTAGAAAAGGCCACGATGCTGAAATTCGAACTTGAAGAACGGCTCAGGAGGCGTCAGGCTAGCAGAGAGTCGAAGATGCTGGACTTCAACGCATTGAAGAATCTCGTCGAGAGCTACCGCCAACTTAGAATGAGAGAGCTTGCAGACGAGGGCAACGAAACCACGATGCTCTAGGGTTAGAATAGCTGGACCTTTCCCTCGACTATATCCCTTGTGATACTCTTGTAGTTCGATAGCACCTCCTCCACTATCCTCGCCGCCTCGTTTCGCATATCATCCGTCAGCCTCTCCTCCGGTATTATCTTGACATCGGCTACAAGTGGCTTTGTGATAGGTTTGCCTATCTGGCTGAGAAGGTAGACATAGACCTCTTTCACGCCCTTAACCTCGCGGTATATGCGCTCGGCTGCAATTCTAGCCATGACATTGTAAATCTTGCCGACGTGGCTGACAGGGTTCTTGCCGGCCGCTGCCTCCATGCTCATCGGGCGCATTGGCGTTATCAACCCGTTCACACGGTTGCCTCTACCCGTCGCCCCATCATCGCCAGCCTCTGCAGACGTCCCCGTGACCGTCAGGTAGAATATGCCCTTGTCCGGCACGTCAGCCGTGTTCACGTGTATCTCGACATCATACTCGGGCGCTATTCTCAGTACAAGGCCCTCCACCGCGCGACGTATCTCCTCCTTTACCGACAGGTACTCATCCCGGTCTCTCACATACCTGGAAACTATCGCATTCGCAATTGTCAATACTATCCTCTTACCCCTCCTGACACCCATAACCTTCACGTCCTCCCCGGAGGCCGGCACCCTCGACTTGAAGTCACGGCTGTTGAGAAGCCTCTCCGTCTCATAGACTAGCCTCTCAAGGGTCGAGAGAGGCGCATAACCCACGCCGACGCTTGTATCGTTCGCCAGTGGCACCTCCCTCCCAAGCTCATATACGGACACGAGGTCCACAGACCCCCTTCCAACCTTATAGTCTATGACAACATGCTGCTCCACGTCAAGGTGCCTTATGTTGCTTCTGAGCCACTCCTTGGCAGCCTTCAATATAATCGGTCCGACGGGGACTACATCGACGCCGTCCTCGCGGCGAACCTCAGTGGTGACCCTGCCGGATATTATGATGTATATCGGCTGGAGTACCTCGCCGCCGCCGAAACGGGGCCTAGCTTGACCGCCGACAACAAGAACCTTGTCAACGTTATGGTGGAGTATGTGGCCGTAGTTCTCGAGATAGTACTTCGAAAGCTCTCTGCTAACCGCCTCCGCGATAGCATCGGCGATGTAATCGGGATGCCCCACGCCCTTCCTCTCTACAAGTTCGACCTCAAGCTCATCCACAGGCCTCCATTCCACACCCTCTACGCGCACAAACCCTGCCTCCACGGCTACGCCACCTCCGGTAGCGTACCGTATAGCTCGTAATCAACACTTACGAAGACCACCATACTACCGCGTATGAGAACCTGCCCGTACTTCACCTTGGGCTTCATCGTCTCAGGGTCTATCTCTACACAGTCGCTGAGTATCAAGTTCATAGTGCCGTCGGTCAACTCGAGCTTACCGATATACTCGCTACCATCCTTGAGCTTCACGAGAATCACCTTGTTCCGCGCCTCGCGCAGCACCCTCAGCGGGCTAGCGGGCTTCTGAGACATCCCTAGTCCCTACGCGAAGCCGCCACATCCAGCATTAAATCCCTGTCCTTATAGCGCCCTATGAGGCTCTACACGCAAGTCTGGGGCCCGCCCCGGCTGGCCGCTACGGCCGCACCACGGCCGAGGAAACTCCGCCCTCCCCGCGGCACCGGGGCCCCGAGAGGGGGCGCGGGTGAAACCCGCGGCAACGGCACAGAAACGACACGCCCGCCCGCGGGAGGACGATGAGGGGGCGAGGGCCTGCGGGCAACCGCAGGCCAGCAACCCCCCGAGGACCCGGGCGGGTGCGGTGAAACGGCCGTCCCCCGGGGTGCAAGGGGGCGCGCCGATGAGGGCCGCGCGACCGGCGCGCCGGCCCGCTTAGCCAAATGCGGCCGCAGTACAGAAGGCGGGTTATAGCCGGGGCGGGCCCCGCCACTTATTATAACAGCCTGGTTGCTCTTGCAACACTCGTGGTGAGAGTGTGGGTAGGAGGAGGAAGAGGAGGAAGAAACTGCTCATAAGGCGGCCGACGATGCCGACCGTGTTCAGGTGCCCGAATTGCGAGATGGAGGCGTTGACGGTCGAGATTAACAAGAAGGAGAGGAATGAGTTCGGCTACTATAAGGCCATTATACGGTGTGGCAACTGCGGCTTGTATGCAGAGATGTGGGTGCCGCCCATATACCAGCCTGTCGACGTCTACCATAAGTTTCTCGACGAGTTTGTAAAAGGGACTGCAAAGTATGAGATACGCAAAGAGGCTGCGGCGGGGAAGGCGGGCGGCGAGAAGAGGCTATCGCTTGAGGAGCTACTGGAGGGAGAAGAGCATGAAATGGAAGGGGAGGGTAGCTGAGACGCTCTTCAGATGCAAGAAGCTGGGAAGACCCGTGTTCCTACCGCTGATAGACCCGGAGAAACCGCCTCTACTTGAACGCGTCCAGATGGTGCTGGAGAGGGCGACCGCAATACTCATAGGTGGAAGCCTTAACGTGACACCATACGATATAGACGAGCTCATCTCTAGTATGCGGCACGCCTCGATAGACAAACCTATAATACTTTTCCCAGGAGGCCTCAATAACATCGCACGCAACGCGGATGCGATACTCTTCATGAGCCTCCTCAACTCTAACGACGTCTACTGGGTGATAGGCGCGCAGGTTTCAGCAGCCCCCATAATCGCAAAGCTAGGCCTCGAAGCGTTACCCACCGCCTACATTATAATCGGGGAGGGTGGCGCCGCAGGCCACGTGGGAAGAGCCCAGTATATACCCCCGGAGAAGCCGGAGCTCGTAGCGGCATATACCCTCGCGGCTAAACTACTCGGCATGCGCTTCGTATACCTGGAGGCTGGGTCAGGAGCCCGGAGACACATACCCCCTGAAGCTATAGCCGCCGCGAGGAAAGCAGCCGGCCAAGAGATATTCCTGATAGCCGGCGGTGGCATACGCACACCAGACACTGCAGCGAAGATCCTAGAAGCTGGCGCCGACGCGATAGTAGTCGGTACACTGATAGAGAAGAACCCCGAGGCCGCCCTAGAGATAGCAGAGGCGATTAACCCCTGCCAGCCGGAGGGCATCTAGCCTCCGGATACTTCCGCCTAAAAGCCTTCTCGACATCAACACCTACAAGATTCGCCAGTGAAAGCGTCCACGCAATGACATCTGCAATCTCCTCCTCCAGAGCCCGCCTATCGCCCTTCAATAGAGCCTCTCCAAGTTCCCCCACCTCTTCAACTAGCCACGTGAACGTTGCGTACACGCCGCGTTCGGAATCACGACCATAGAATAGGCGTTTCATCTCAGATTGGAGGCAGCGAAGCTCCACACCCTACCACCGGAGCCACCCTACTACTGCAAGCAGCTAGATGAACACTATCCAGCAACGCAGCAAAGCCTGGTTAGAATGAGAAGGTGGCGCCGCGGCCGGGATTTGAACCCGGGTCACGGGCTTGACAGGCCCGCATACTGGTCCGGGCTATACTACCGCGGCACCGGCCACGCGGACCATAGCACTACTATCTTAATATATTTTGCTCTTTAACCGTTTGGTTAAACACCCCTC
>WAOO01000112.1 GCA_015521195.1 Pyrolobus sp.
CCCTGGCACCCGCCTCGAGGAATTTCAACGCCCTCCTAGTGCCTACCCTCCCTCCCCCGAATACGACGACCCTCAACTTGGAGGCTTCAATCCAGAGGGGTATCCTCAGCCCTCATACACCCGCGAGTCCTACGATGCAAGGGCGGGTTATAGGGGGTGGCTGGACCGCAACCATCTTTTTCACTCCATTGTGTAAAAAGAGGCGGGATTACCGGGTAGGGTTGAGGGTCTTGAAGCCCCTGGACTCGCTCGTCCTCATGGGCGTCGACTGGAGGCTCGCGGGCGACGCGAGGATATTCTCGCGTCTCGAGAAGCTGGTGGGCAGGGCGTATGAGCTCCTCTACCCCCACGTGGACGAGATAGTGGTGCTCGCGACCTGCAACCGCTTCGAGGTCTACATGGTGCCGGGGGTCTCAGAGTGTAGCATCTGCGCCGAGAAGATACGCAGCCTCCTCGCCTCGGCCGGCTACGAGGGGGAGGTTGCGACCCTCAAGGGTGTTGAAGCTGCACGCCACTTGCTCCGGGTCGCGTCCGGTCTGGAGTCGATGGTGCTCGGCGAGCCCGAGATACTCGGGCAGGTGAAGAGAGCGTACGAGTATGCGGCGCGCCACGCTTACACGGGGAAGCTCCTCGACCTCGTCTTCCGCTACGCGATTAGGACCGGCAAGAGGGTTAGGAGCGAGACGGGGCTCGGCAGGGGGAGCGTGGGGATACCCGGCGCCGCGGTCATACTCGCGGAGAGGCTGCTTAGCGGGCTGGAGGGCAGGGTCGTCGGCGTCATCGGGGCTGGAGAAGCAGGCTCAATCATAGCCTCCAATGCCGCGAAGAAGGGTGCGGCGCGCATCCTCGTGGCTAACAGGACGTATGAGAGGGCGGTGGAGCTCGCAAGGAGGGTTGAAAGGGTTGAACCTGTCCCATGGGATAGGCTCGAGAGGCTCTTCGTAGAATCGGATGTGGTCTTCGCCGCGGTTACCGTCGAGGAGCCCATCGTACCCCGGAGCCTCCTCGAGAAGGCCAGGAGAGGCCTGCTGGTCATCGACGTATCCAACACGCCGGTCTTCGAGGAGGTGCCCGACTGGATAGAATACCATGGGTTCGAGGAGGTGGTCAAGGTTGCGAGGGAGTTTGCGGAGGCCAGGAGGAGCGAGGTGCCGAAGGCCGAGGCGATAATCGAGGAGGAGCTTGCGAAACTCGAGAGGGTGGTCAAGAAGAAGATGGCGGACGACGCCATAGAGGCTATGATGAGGTTCGCGAGGGCGATGGTGGACCGCGAGGTTTCGAGGGCGGTGTCGGTGCTCCGCGGCAGGGGCGTGGAGGTGGAGAAGGTGCAGGATGTGCTAGCCGACCTGGCGTGGAGCAGTGTGAGGAAGTCGCTGAGGCCGCTGGTCGTGGCCCTCCACGAGGCGGCTGAGAAGGGGAGGTTGAAGATGCTCAAGGAGGTGAAAGAATACTTCGACCGGGAGTACGCCAAGGTGGTGCTGGAGCGCGACGACTAGCCCCTAATGTAGGGCTTTAGGTCCTCTGGGAGTATCGGCTTCTCGGGGCTCAGGCCGTACTTCTCGGCGAGCTTGACGGGGTTTATGAAGCAGAGGGGGTCGTCGCCCCACTCGTCGCCAGTTAGTATCCTGGCCCTGCTCCTGGAGCCCCCGCCGCAGATGTAGCGGAATGGGCACCTGCTACACCTCTCACCGCGGAGCATCTTCCACACCTCTAGGTATGGTTTGAGCTTGGGGTTCTCCAGGTTGAGTATCTCGCGGAGGCTCTGCTCCCTCACGTTCCCGAGCGTGACCCAGTCGATGAACTGGCATGGGTGGACGTCGCCAGCGGGATAGATGCTCACCGTCTTCCTACCGCAGTCGCCCTGCCCCTGCAGCATCGCCAGGTACTCCATGAACTCCTCCTTGTTCGAGGCCAGCTTGTCCGCGATGTAGATGCCGAGGAAGTTCGCACGCACAATCTCTATCTCGATGCCCTCGCGCCTCTCAGCCTCTTTTATCAGACGGTCTGCAAAGTAGCGTAGCTGCTCGTGGGTCGGGAGGTAGTCTCGTAGCCCGACGCCCCTACCCACAGTGTCGAGCACATAGTATGATATCCTCTGGACGCCGAGCTCCTCAGCCAAGTCCAGCATCTTGAGCGCATCCTCGACATTATCCTTGGTGACCGTGGTCCGGATGCCTGTCGGGAGCCCCGCCTCCACGCTAGCCCTGATACCCTTCACCGCTGCCTCGAAGGCCCCCTTCACGCCCCTGAACTTATCGTGCCACTCGGGTCTCGTAGAGTCGAGGCTCACACCGATATAGACGAAGCCATACCTCTTCAGCCTATCAGCCATCTCCTCGTCGATGAGCGTGCCATTGGTGCTTAGGGCTGGCCTTGTGCGCGTCCCGCGCAACACCTCGGCGATGTCGAAGAGGTCTCTGCGGAGGAGGGGCTCGCCGCCAGAGAATATCACGAGCGGCGACCCCATCTCGACAATCTCCTTCGCGACGCGGACCGCCTCGGAGGTTGTGAGCTCATCTGGCCTCCTCTCCGCCAAAGCGCGGATATAGCAGTGGGCGCATCGCAGGTTGCACTGGTAGGTTATGTTCCAGAAGACCACGGGGCGTAGGACGTCTGTGAAGCGGCTCGGCCTCCCCCTGCCATAATGCCCCTTGAGCCTAGTGGAGACCGTGCCCTTCCCCGTCACCATGACCGTTACGGGTATCAAGCCAGTCTAGCCTCCTCGCTACGAGACTACACGCCACCCCGTATAATCGAGCGCGTCGCACAGCAACCGGGGAGAAAACCGCTTGAAGTGCGTAAAGAACGCTAGATTCCTCCACGTCGAGCTGGACTCAGGCGAATCGTACAACCACGATATCGTCGTATACCCGGATGGGGGCGTCGAGCCGAGAACAGCGAAGAGCCTCTCTAAGAAGTACGCGGACCTCTACAACCATACGCCCCTCTCCGCGGAGGAGCTACGAGTATACCTCGAGAAAGCCGGGCGCGTAGACTGCATCGTGGTCGGGACGGGGGTTGAAGGCAGGATGAGGGTCATGGATGAGGCTAGGAGGCTGGCGGAGAGGCTGGGCGCCCGTGTCTACGAGGCGAGGACTGTGGAGCTGCCCGAGTTGTGCGAGAGGGTAAAAAGAGAGTGTAAGCGCGTGCTGCAGGTTATACACGTGACCTGCTAGGGCTACTTCTTCCTCTGGTCTAGGAAGACCTGCAGCTTGTAGCCCTTCCAGACGGTCTTGCCGGGCTCCACCCACTCTATCTCGATATCGTCCGGGCTGAGGCCCAGCCTCCTCGCCAGTATCTCGCGGGCCATCCTGTCGTACTCCGGGTCTACCGGCAGCTTCCTCTTCGTCTCGATGCGTATCTTGAGCTTGTCCATGTTGTCCGCGTAGACTATGATGTTGTAGGCGCCCGTCGTATCCGGTATCTCGTTTATCGCGTCCTCGACGATTATCGGGAAGAGGAGCTTGCCCTTCACCCTGAACATCCACTCGACGCGGCCCGGTATCAGCTCGGCGAACCTGCAGTGGGTGATGCCATACTCTGGCGTCGGCTCGCAGATGAACTCGTTCTTGACGTAGTCGCCTAGGCTGTAGCGGATTAGGGGCATCGTGTAGCCGTAGAGGAGGGTGGCTATCAGCTCGCCGCGCTCGCCTTCGCCGGCGGGCTCGCCTTCAGGCTTGTCCTCGTAGCTGCCGGGCGCTATCACATCGAATATCTCGACGTCCTCGAATATGAGGAGGGTGCCCGGCGCGTCTGGCGGCTCGACGGCGATGTGACCATCGGTGGTGCCCCAGATGCTAAGTATCCTCTCGACATTGGGGTGCACCTCCATCAGCTTCTTCTTCGTGTTCTCGGCTGCAGCGCCGCCGTGGAGGAGGAGGACGCGGAAGGGCGTCTCCCAGCCCTCCTCCTTAGCCATCTCGCCTATGAGCCTGTGCAGCCACGGGGTGGTGGCGAAGACGTCAACCTTCCACAGCTTGAGGATTAGCATGTGGCGGTCCTTCCAGGTGAAGAAGGTCTCGCCGCCGCCAGCTATCGCCGTGGCGCCGCAGCGCCACATGGCGGTCTCGACGAGCGGCGGGCCCCAGGAGTAGAAGCCGCTCATGTTGAGATAGTTGGCGTAGACTACGCCCGGCTTGACGCCCGCGAAGGTCCAGAGGTAGCGGGCCTGCAGCTCCTCGAAGTAGTCGAGCTCGAGCCTACCCCAGCCCTGGAAGGTCGGCATGCCCGTCGAGCCGCTGGTGGCGCCGACGAAGTGGATGTACCTGGCTAGCTCAGGGACCATTATCGAGCCGTAGGGCGGGTTGCTGCTCTGGTCTCTGCGCAGGTCCTTCTTGGTGAGCACCGGTATCTTGACGACATCCCTCCAGTCCTTTATCATGCTCGGGTGGAAGCCCTTGCTCTTCCAGAAGCGCCTGTAGAACGGCGAGTTCTCCCATGCCCACCATACTATCTGCTTAAGCCTCTGAGTCTTCAGCTTCTCGAGCTCCTCGCGCGGCATCGTCAATACCTTCTTGTTCCAGAGGACCTCGTCGCGGCGGGGCGGGTAGTCGGTCCTTATGAACCCCTGGCGCCGCAGCTCCTCGTGTATCGCCTGGTAGTAGCCGAGGATTGAGGCGGGGCCGAGCGTCCCCGTCAAGGACGCTACCTCCGTTTTGGCGCGGATAGGACCGCGAGAAAAGCCTAGCGAGCACCTCAACACCCTTGTTATTAGCCAGGCGCCGCGTACTACAGAGCCCGGTGTACCAGTGTGGCTAGGAGTACGCTGAGGATAGGCATTGTCGGCAGGTGGGGTGCGGCCTGCGGCATCAGCCTCCACGTGGAGCTGTTGACCCAAGCGCTGAGGAGCATGGGCCACGAGGTTACAGTCTATGCTCCGACCCTCGAGACTGCGGGCAGAGACTGGCATCATGTCGTGCTTGAGGGTGACCCGGGGTTCGTGCGGAGAGTGTACGGCGAGGTGGATGAACTCGAGTACCCGGACGGCGGCTTCTTCAAGGACGATACACTGGCGGAGAACGACGTTGTGATAGTGGAGGGGTATCACCGGCTGCCCTGGCTCCGCCTCCGAGAGCACCTGGAGGAAGCTAGGAGGGCGGGGGCGCGAGTCGGCCTAGTCGTCCACTTTATGTTCCCGCGTGAGGTTGAACCACTCCTCGACTATCCCTGGGACGCTATACTCGTGTTCGACGAGAGGTACGTGGGGATGATTAGGGAGGCTGGAGAGCCGCCAGTGGACCCGACGGTCGTGCCCTACCCCCACATGACGCTGGAGGTGGAGGGCGCGGATAGGCCGGGGTATGCGGCGGGAAAGCACCTCCTCTTCAGTTTCGGCAGGCAGCCGGCCCGCGAGTACATAGACTACCTGTTGGCTGCGAAGAGGCTCTCGGAGTCGGGGTGGAGGCTGGTCTATAGGATTGTCCGGAGCCTGGACGACCTTAGGGTTGAGGCTCCCTGGGTTGTCGTCGAGGAGGCTAGACCGAGCCACGAGGAGGTCTACAGGATGCTGCGGGGGGCTGATGTACACCTGCTCCCCAAGTGGGACCATCCGGGCGTCGTGGTATCCTCTACGCTAGCCCAGGTGATGTACGCCGGCACCGCCACGGTGGTGCCCGACACCAGGTACTTCGAGACCATACCGGACTACCGGGAGGGCGGCCCGTTGGCAAAGTATAGGCTTGGGAACGTCAGGATGCTGGCGGAGCTGCTCGAGGAGCTGCTCGGCAACGAGTCGCTCCGGAGGGAGCTCGGCGAGAGGGCACGGAGGTACGCGTGGGAGAGGAGAGCTGAGGTGGTCGCAGCTGCGATATTGAAGGCGCTGACCGGCTGAACCTCCACGGGGCCGTGGGCGTGCCGCGGGTTATCGGCATAGACCCTGGCACGATGAGCATGGACCTCCTTGGTTTCATCGACGAGGGCGACTCCATCCGCGTCTTCCTCGACGAGGCTATACCCCGCGACGAGGTGACCAGGAACCCCCGTGTCGTAGTCGAGAGGGTTGAGGAGGCAGCCAGGAGCATAGGGGGTGTTGATGCCGTCGTCGCGCCTAGCGGGTACGGCCTCCCGCTCATGCGGGTGCAGGACGCCGACGAGCGCGACATACTCGAGGCGACTTTCGTGACGAGAGAGGATGTTGAGAGGAGGCTAAGGATAATCGGGTTGAGGGAGGTTATGAGGATGTTTAGGGAGTCTAGCCTACCCGCCTGGTTTACACCGGGCGTCGTCCACCTCCCGACGGTGCCCCCGTGGAGGAAGGCGAACAGGATAGACATGGGGACCGCCGACAAGGTGTTCACCGTTGCCGCCGCTCTCGCAAACCTCCTCGACGAGGGCGTAAAACCCGGGGATGTAGACGCGATCGTCGTCGAGGTGGGGTACGCTTACACAGCTGCGATGGCTGTCGAGGCTGGCGCCATAGTGGATGGTGTTGGAGGCACCTCTGGGTTCACCGGGTACCTCGGGATGGGGTTCATGGACGCTGAGCTCGCCTACGCCCC
>WAOO01000113.1 GCA_015521195.1 Pyrolobus sp.
CCCACCACCTCCGCCCTCTTCCCCTTAGCCCCCAGCGCGTCTCCCCCCAGGATGCTCTTCTCGGTCTCAGCCCAGACTACTATCCCGCTGCCCGGGCCCAGGTGAGGGTCCCTGCCCGGCGGGTAGTACTCGAGGTCTATCTTGATGGGCGTTTCCGGGAACCTCTTGCGGAGTAGCGCCTCAGCGGCCCTAGCCTGCCTCTCGGCCACGTGGCTCGGCAGCCTGACACAGTGGGATAGGCCGCGTATAGCGAGGACCCCACCCCTCTCGACAAGCTCTACCGGCCTAAGCTCCCCCGGAGGCTCCTCCACCCTGAACACCACTATCCCGCCGCCCTTCGGATAATGCCCCCTCCTCTTCACCTCCAGGTCGAAACTATACCCGAACTTCTCGAGGAGCGGCCTCAGCACGAACCTTACATAGTCGACCGGGGGGCTCCAGGGGACGTCGGTACCCCCGCGTATCTCGAGCTCGACGGGCTCCGGGGCATAGGCTGCGACGGGGAGCACGGCTTGCAGGACGAGGGTGACGCTACCGGCTGTGCCTATATCGAGGCGGAACCTGCCGCCTCGCAGCCCCCTAGGCTCGAAGACCAGCGTCGTCGAGCCCAGTTTCAGGCCCTCGACCTTGGCGTTCGAGAGTAGCGCAACAGCCCTAATCGCCGTCATGTGCTGTCTCTGCAGCCCGGGGTTCCTCCTCTTCGCACGTATATTGTATATCCGGAGCCTAACCCCGAGGACCGCGGCCAACGCTACGCTCGTCCGGAGTATCTGGCCTCCACCCTCGCCCATGCTGCCGTCGATGACCACCTCGCGCATCAATGCCCACCCGTTATCCTTCGGAGCCTCTCGACGCCCCCAATCCTCTTCAAATACTCGGCCACAGAGGGGGGCACGAGGCTCTCCCAGTCGCCGCCCTCCAGCATAAGCCTACGTATCCTCGTCGCCGTGAACCTCCCGCGGTCGAACATAGGCGGCTCTATCACACAGTAGCCATACTCGCGGAAGAGCTGTACGACCAGAGGGTTGCCCGAGACCACGCAGTCGAAGCGGGGTGTGAGCATCTCAACCCAACGCGGCCAAACATGGTTAGTCTCGATGTCGAGGACCGGTATCAGCCAGACCCTCCCCTCGTCAATACCCGCGTCCCTCAACCCAAGCCTCAGCATCTCGAGGCGCTCCCCAGCGGTAAACGGGTTGGTGAACGTGTGGCTCTTCTGCGCCGAGCCTACGACAACTACCGCCTCGTCGAACCTCTCCAGGACCCAGCGTATCAGGTGGAAGTGTCCCCAGTGAGGGGGTTGGAAACGACCGGGTATCAACGCCCTGCTAGGCAAACCTCGTCACCCTCCCTCACGCCCAGCTCTTTAGCTGCACTCCCCTTGTAGACGGCAACCTCGACAAATCCGAAGCTATTGTAGTAGAGCGCCGCCTCGCCCTCCCCCACCTCGCTGAAGCTCCTCACACACCTGGCTGTCACACACCTCTCGCCGCTACAGGCTTCAACCAAGCCTCTTCTACAGGCGCGCTCGTAGACCCCGTCACCCCTCTCGGCGGAGAGAGCCACGTTGCCAAAATCGTCTACGTACACCACCTTCAGGCAGGTCATACCCTCCCTCTCGGCAACGTACTTCAGCTCGAGCTTCACCAGCCTCTCTCCGGGGATAGGCGAGCCCAGAGACTCTATCGGGGTGCCGAGCGCCAGCAGCGTAGCGGCGGGCGCGAATATGTCGCGACCGTGGAACGTGTATGAGACCGGCTTCAGCCACACAGCCTGCTCGTCGAGCACGACCGCCTTCACGAGGCCGTCTGCAGCGACAACCGGCCAGAGGACGCCGTTGTTGGGCCCGACTAGGTAGAAGCGTCTAGTCTCTATCGCCACGGGCTCCCTCGACCCACCGACACCCGGGTCAACGACGACGAGGAACACTGTACCCTCGGGGGCGTAGCGGTGCGCGGCATACAACACATAGGCGCCGGCGCGCACATCGAAGCTCCTCACGTTGTGCGCGACATCGATAAGCTTTACACGGCCTCCCCCCAGCTTCTCGACGACAAGGTGTACTAGGCCAACGTAGGGGCTGTGAGGGCCGAAGTCCGAGATGAAGGCTATGACGCCGTTCGGCTTCGCCATGGCTGACCGTAGGTGCCTTGACGAGAAGGGTGTAAAGCTGTTCTCGAGGAGGCTGGAGGAGAGGCATTACAGGCTAGCCGAGAGGTACAAGGTCCACCCCTTCATGGCGGCGAGGTACGAGGAGCTGCTTGGGCCCGTCGGTGCACGTGAACTCCTAGAGCTGCAGCCGGGCGACATCCTCCGCGCAATCCGGGTGAACACGCTGCGCACCAACGTGGACGCGTTGCGCGAGATGCTAGAGGAGAAGGGTTTCGCGCTCAGAGGCTATTGGATACCCTACACCCTGATAGTCGAGGAGGAGCCTATACCAATCGGCGCCACACACGAGTACATGCAGGGCCTCTACTATGTCCAGGGTGCTGGCTCCCAGGTCCCAGTCTATATCACCGACCCGAAGCCCCTCCAGCGCGCGGTGGACCTCTGCGCGGCGCCCGGCGGGAAGACCAGCCAGATAGCCCAGCACCAGAGGGACACCACGCCGATAATAGCAGTGGATATCTCGCCGCGCCGCCTCCAAGCGCTAAAGAACAATATGAATAGGTTGGGCGTCCGAAGCGTAATCGCCCTGAAGCTAGATGCGCGTCTGGCGCCCAGCGTCCTCGGCGAGTCGAGGTTCGACTACGTGCTCCTCGACGCCCCCTGCACGGGCGAGGGGCTCCTCCCCCTCGAGAAGGGCAGACGCTCCGAGCGTCGACCCGAGGACCTGGTGGACAGGTTATGCCTCCAGATAGAGCTCCTCGAGGCTGCGGCTAGGCTTGCCGCCTGCAACGCCACCATAGTCTACACCACTTGTAGCATAGCCCCAGAGGAGAACGAGTATGTGGTCAGCCGTGTGCTCGAGAGGCACCCGGAGCTTGAGCCGGTAGAGCCTCTAGTCAAACCCCCCGTGTACCGCCCCGGTGTAACCGGGTTCAACGGTGTAGAGTTCGACGAGAGGGTGTCGAGGTGTATACGCCTCTACCCCCACGAGACGCGCACGGAGGGTTTCACCGTATGCGTGTTGAGGAAGAGGTGTGCAGGTATAGGCGGGGAGGGTATGAGCTCCTAGCCTCGTTCCTCTCGAGGTACGTCGGCGACTCCCAGAGGGTCCTAAGGGGCCTCGAGGTCGTTATGGTCGAACATGAGGCTGGTGCAGAGCTCCTACTGGTGCCCAGCCGCGTCTATCGGCTGCTTGGCGGGCTCTGCAGCCTCGTCTATACAGCCGGGCTTCACGCGGCATCGCTGAGGAGGGGGAGGCTTCTCCCCACCCTCAGCCTCGGTCAGCTCGTGGAGCACGCGATAGTGGAGTGCTATGTTGTGCTCCCGGAGAGGCTGGTCGCCAAGCTAACGTACGGCAGGAGCATCATAGTGGAGCCGAGGGGGCTTCGCCACAGGCTGCGAGACGCGTGCAACCCCGTAGCCGTTCTAGCGGAGAATGGAAGGTTTGTTGCATGGGCGCGGGTCGAGAGGCAGGCGGACAAGCTTCTTATCAAGCCGTTGGTGGACGTCGGCTGGTACCTGCGGAGTGGGGTGTAGCGCGAGATGGCCCTCCAGAAGGGCGACTTCGTGCTAGTCGAGTACGAGGTTAGGACTAAGGATACGAACCGCCTGGTCGACACGACCGACGAGGAGCTCGCCAAGAAGGAGGGCGTGTACGAGCAGGATAGGGTCTACGGCCCCGTGCTTGTGGTCGTCGGCGAGGGTAAGCTGATACCCGGGCTCGAGGAGGCCATAGCCCAGATGGACGTCGGCGAGGAGAAGACCTTCGAAATCCCCCCGGAGAAGGCCTACGGGAAGCACGACCCAGGCAAGGTCAAGACTGTGAGCCTCGGCGTCTTCCGCCGGAGGGGTATAATCCCGAAGCCCGGCGACCTGATAGAGATAGACGGGCAGGTGGCGCGCGTAGTAGCAGTGTCGGGCGGCCGCGTCATACTCGACTTCAACCACCCGCTCGCAGGCAAGACGCTCGTAGCCCGTGTAAAGATAGTGGCGAAGCTGGAGAAGGACGAGGATAAGGTGAAGCACCTGGCGGCCAGGAGGCTGCGCGCCAAGCCCGAGGATGTGGACGTCGAGATAGACAGGGAGAGGGGGCTCGTTAGGATAAAGCTATCGACGAGGGCCGCGCTACGCGCCACGCCAAGCGCCAAGCTGCTCCTCGTCGACGAGATAAGGAGGTATATTGGATGGGTGAAGAGGGTAGAGTTTGTCGAGGAGTACGAGATTAGGCGCGAGGAGGGAGGCGAGAAGCGGGAGGAGGGTGGGGAGAAGCAGGGCTAGGCGCACGCCCCCTCAACTAATGACGCCCGTGACGCGGGCCAGCCTCTCCGCAGCCTCCCATGTCAACCCGCTCTCCCCGAGTATCGTGTAACGCTCTGGCCTCACACGGTGCGCCATGGTCAACGCCTTCACGATATAATAGTCGTCTATGCCCAGCTCTTTCGCGGTCACGGGCAACCCTATCTTCTTCAATATCGCTCTAACCTTCCGCCAAGGCCCCCCGTGCAGATACATCATCATTATCGTGCCGACCGCGACCTGCTCTCCGTGCAGCGCGGGGCGGGGCGCTATAAGGTCGAGAGCGTGGCTGAAGAGATGCTCGGAGCCGCTGGCGGGCCTCGTAGACCCGGCTATGCACATCGCAACCCCGCTGCTTATCAGCCCCTCGACTACAACGTGGGCTGCTTCGACCCCACCCCGGCGTATAAGGCTTGCATAGCGTATCACGTGGCGCGCCGATAGGAGGGCTAGGCTCGCCGCATAGCTCCCGTAATACTCGCCCTTCAGCTTATGAGCCAGCCTCCAGTCCCGCACCGCTGTAAGCTTGGCTATCAGGTCTCCGCTGCCCGCCCTGAGGAGCCTCTGGGGAGCCTCCGCGATAATCTTTGTATCAGCGATTATGGCCACCGGGGCCTTGACCCTAATCGACATCGGCCCGTTATACCCCTTTATCGATGCGAAGGGCGACGCTATACCATCGTGGGAGGCTGCAGTCGGGACGCTTACCGCGTCAACGTCCAGCTTGAACGCGGTGTACTTTGCGACGTCGATGGCCTTTCCCCCGCCGAAGCCGACTATGACGCGGGGCCTTGCATCCTTGGCTTCCTCGATAACCCTTTCAACCTCCTCCAGGGATGAGCTCCTAGCAGTGATAACGGTGTACTCGAAGCCCTCTAGCGCCCCCTCGAGCCTAGAACGGTACCTGGCGTAGACGTGGGGGCCGGTTACGACGAGGATGTTGCTCTTCACACCGAGGTCGGCCAACACGTCTCGAAGCCTATCCAGCACCCCGACGCCGATGATTATCCTCTTGGGGAGCTCTATCCTATGCTCCCTACGCTGCACGGAGCCTCCAAACCCGCGCTCCATTTTTAACGATGAGATGTTTTAGCCTCTCGCGGGTAGATTGTTGTGCGCGAGGCCATCCTAGAGCGCAGGGCGGTCATCGCAAGCAGGACTACAACGGTGGGCATGGTGCTCCGCGATTATGTGGTGCTCGCGGCAGATAGGAGGGCTACTGCTGGCTACTATGTTGCGCACAAGAAGACGAGGAAGATTGTAAAGATAACGGAGTATATGGCCATGACGACCTCCGGACTTGTCGCCGATGCACAGGCCCTTGCGGATATACTGAGAGAGGAGCTGAGGTACTACGAGCTGACGACCGGCAAGAGGCCGAGCGTAACGGCGGCTGCGAACATACTAGCCGCTATAATCTACTCCTCCGCGCGCTTCTACCCGTATATAGTGCAGCTGCTCCTCGGAGGCTACGATACCGCCCCGAGGCTCTACATGATAGACTGGTTTGGCACAGTGACGAGCGAGAAGTATACGGCGACGGGTTCCGGCTCGCCGATAGCGCTCGGTGTGATAGAGGAGGGCTACCGCGAGGACCTAAGCCTAGACGAGGCTATGGAGCTTGCAGCTCGTGCCGTACGCGCGGCGATGGAGAGGGATACGGCTACCGGCAACGGGATAGACGTGGTCGCCATAGGAAGAGACAAGTATATAACGAGGAGCTACAGCGTGTAGACTAGCGGCTCTGCCGGCTTTCTCCCCGTCGCCACCATGTTTCACAACACCGTGTGAGAGTGTCCTGCCATGTACCGTGTAGGAGAGCTCCCAGTCGCCCTCCAGAGGGCAATCGCGAAGCATGTCCCGCCAGAGGCTATGATAACCAGGGTGGAGTTCGAGGGGCCAGAGATAGTAATCTATGTACGCAACCCGGCGTTGATAGCCTCTAGGCCCGAGATAGCTAGGAATCTCGCCAAGGAGCTGAAGAAGAGGATAGTGTTCAGGGCGGAGAAGGATGCCAGGAAGCCCCCAGAGGAGGCTAAGAAGATTATAATGGAGATTGTCCCCAAGGAGGCCGAGATAAAGACGATAGTGTTCGATGAGGTGCTCGGAGAGGTCGTAATCAAGGCCAGGAAGGTTGGCCTCGTCTACGGCCGCGGTAAGGCGATATACAACAAGATATTCGCTGAGACCGGCTGGAGGCCGGTCATCCTACGCGCCCCCGACTGGGAGTCAACCACGCTCAACTCGATAGTCTCGTTCATGCTGAGGGAGAGTAGCTACAGGTCGAAGATACTGCGAGAGATGGGTGAGAGGATACACCGTGGAGTCCTCTTCGAGAACAGGTACGTGAGGATAACGGCCCTCGGAGGCTTCATGGAGGTGGGAAGGTCCGCTATCCTCGTCGAGACCGGCGAGAGCAGGGTGCTCCTCGACTTCGGCGTAAACCCCGGAGGCACCGGTTACAACATGTACCCCCATGTCGATGTAGACCAGCTTCGACCAGAGGAGCTCGACGCTGTGATAGTGACGCACGCCCACCTAGACCACATGGGGCTAGTACCATTCCTATTCAAATACGGCTACCGCGGCCCAGTCTTCGTCACCAAGCCGACCAGAGACCTGATGGTACTATCGCTCTACGATTATCTCGATGTGGCGTCGAAGGAGGCGGGTAGGGCGCCCTTCACTCACCACGATATAAAGAAGATGATACTGCATACGATAGCGCTTGACTACGGCGAGGTGACCGACGTAGCACCAGACATCAAGCTCACGTTCTACAACGCGGGCCACATCCTAGGTTCTGCGATAGCCCACCTCCATATCGGCGAAGGCCTCTTCAACCTAGTCTACACCGGCGACCTGAAATATGCAAACACGAGGCTATTGACCAAGGCTCACACGGAGTTCCCGCGGGTAGAAGCTCTCATAATAGAGTCGACCTATGGTAACAAGAGGCAGCCGAAGCGCTCGCAGGCGGAGATGGAGCTGATACAGTGGATCGTGAGGACGATACAGGTGAAAAAGGGCAAGGTGCTGATACCGGTTCTCGCCGTTGGCAGGGCGCAGGAGATACTCTTGGTCATATCCGAGGCTGTTGCCAAGAAGTTCATGCCAGAGGTCCCGATATATGTCGACGGCATGATAGACGAGGTTACTGCAATCCACCTCACCTACCCCGAGTACCTCTCCGGCTCTCTTAGGAAGAAGATACTGTACGGTGAGAACCCCTTCACGGCAGACTATATCGTGAAAGTGGAGCACCCCTCGATGAGAGAAGAGATAATCAGTAGCACCGAGCCCTGCATAATCATCGCGACCTCCGGCATGCTCAACGGCGGGCCCTCGGTCGAGTACTTCAGGAAGCTGGCCAGCGACCCGAGGAACACCCTGATATTCGTAAGCTACCAGGTGAAGGGTACGCTAGGCAGGCGCGTCTTAGAGGCTGGTACGGGTGGACAAGTTACACTGGTCTCTCCTGACGGGAAGCTAGAGGTGATAAAGATAAACATGGACGTCGTCAGCGTTGAGGGCTTCTCGGGCCACTCTGACATAGACCAGCTGATAGCGTTCCTACGCGACATCAAGCCTAAGCCGAAATACTTGATACTAAACCATGGCGAGCCGGAGGCGATATACAAGTTCAAAGCGCGTATCGAGAGAGAGTGTAGGAGGGGAGGTAGGCTAGAAGGGGCACCCTTCTGCGAACCCGGCAGGATATACACGCCTAGCAACCTCGACAGCCTGCTCCTCACAAGATAGCGCCGCTGACAACATCACAGTTTGCGCGCATACTCCCAGAGCCTATCACCCATATAGTGGAGCCTCTTCGACACCACACCCTTCTCCATAGACTCTAGCTCCACCTTAGACACGAGCGCCTCGTGCACAGCTATAGGTATCTTCTTCAGCGGCTCCAGAATCACCACGATGTCTCCCTTCTCGAAGTCGCCTTCCACCGAGACGATGCCGGGTCTCATCAGATTGGCGCCCCTCGTTATAGGACGAACTGCACCCTCATCGACGATTATCCTCGGGAGCCAACCTGTACCGACATCCAGCAGGTAGTTTATCAGCGGGATTAGCTTCCCGGATATCCTCGCGAACGCGGGCCTCCCCTCGATAATGTAGAGCTCCTCGATACCACTCTTCCTGTCCGAGACTACCTCTACATCCTCGTCGCCGGTTAGAGGCGCGTTGGGCCACTTGGAGCGTATCTCTTCGAAAAGCCTGCGCTTATCCCTCTTTGACAGCCGCCAGCGTCTCACGGCCCCACGCCAGTAAACCACTTAATTCAAGCGGCTAAGGTGGGTTGCGGGAGACGCGATGGTAGAGACGACGCACAAGCTCCTCGAGCAGAATATAGGCAGCACGGTCCTCGTAAAGCTGCGCGGCGACATAGTCGTGAGGGGCAAGCTCAGGAGTTTCGACCAGCACCTAAACCTAGTCTTGGATGACGCCGAGGAGATCAAGAGCGATGGTAGTACTAGGAAGCTCGGGACCCTCGTGATACGCGGAGACAACGTGATACTCATATCACCCACTATGGTCTAGCCGCCGGGGGTAACGAGGCATGAGCAAGGGTACACCATCCTTCGGTAAGATGGGTAAGGGCAAGACGCACATCAGGTGTAGGCGCTGCGGGCGCCACGCGTTCAACGTTGCTAAGGGGTATTGCGCGGCGTGTGGGTTTGGCAGGAGTAGCAGGCTACGCAGGTATAAGTGGATGAACAAGAAGGTCAACCGCGTGCGCATAAAGTAAGCGTCGTGTATTTTAAAAACGGTATAACCGCTAATAGGGGCCTGTAGCTGCCCTGCCGCTTCTGGGTCTCTCCTCGGAGGGTGCACGCTTATGGCTCGCCAAAAGAAACAACAGTTCAACGTTCTGGAGCATGAGCTGGTGCCGGAGCACCGAGTTCTAAGCCCGGAGGAGGCTGCGCGAGTCCTACGCGAGTTGGGTGTAGAGCCTTGGCAGCTGCCGTGGATCAGCTACAACGACCCCGTGGTGAGGGCTATCGGGGCGCAGCCGGGCGACATTATAGAGATTAAGAGGAAGAGCTTCACTGCGGGCGAGATTAAGGTCTACCGCGTGGTAGTCGCGTATAGCAGGAAGTAGTCAGGGTGATTGCCATGGCGGAGGCTAAGTCCGGGCAGGCTTGGGCCCCTTCGCCTGAAGACCGCTGGCTGGTCATGAAGAAGTTCTTCGAGACCTACGGGTTAACCCGCCACCATCTAGACTCGTACAATAGGTTCGTCGAGAGGGATTTGCTAGAGATACTCAAGTCCTATCGGGTCATAGACGCGGGCGGCCAGTATAGGCTCGAGTTCGTCCTCGATGGTATTACGAACGGGCTCCAGCTCCTTGGCAACCCGGTGATAAAGGAGGCGGATGGTAGCGAGCGCTTCGACATAACTCCGTTCGAGTGTAGGGTCCGCGACCTGACATACGAGGTGCCGATAAAGGTTCGTGTGAGGCTAGTTGAGAACGTTGTCGTCGAAGAGGATGAAGTCATCCTCGGTATGCTGCCGGTGATGCTGCGGTCGAAGGCAGACCCGCTGGCCAGATGCTTCTATGAGAAGGGTAACGTGCCGGAGTGCTACGAGATCCTCGTTAGGAACTTCGAGGATCCGAAGGACCCGGGAGGCTACTTCATAATAAACGGCTCCGAGAGGGTCATCGTGATACAAGAGGAGCAGGTTGTGAACAGGGTGCTTATCGATAAGGGTAGGCAGCAGACGGGCGTAAAGTACACGGCTAAGGTCCTATCCTTCCACGCGGGCCTCCGCTACCAGCTCATACTCGACATGCACAAGGATGGGACGCTCCACGTCTCCATGACGAGGGCGATAACAAAGATACCCTTTGTGATCCTGCTTAGGGCTTTGGGGCTCGAGAAGGACCGTGATATCGTACTCGCGGTGTCCCCCGACCCCGAGATACAGAGCCTCCTCTACCCGAGCCTGGAGCAGGCGCGCGCGATTGCAACCAGAGATGAGGCCCTCGAGTTCATCGGTGCTAGGTTCCGCGAGGGTATAGGCAAGCCGAGCGAGCAGCGCAAGAAGGTGGCTGAGCAGGCGATAGACAACCTGCTCCTGCCGCACCTCGGCACTACGCCCGAAGCTAGGCTGCGTAAGGCGCTATTCCTCGCCGATATGGCGCGTAAGCTTCTCGAGCTGGCGCTCGGCAGGAGGAAGCCCGACGACAAGGACCACTATGCGAACAAGAGGCTCCTCCTCGCAGGCGACCTGATATCCATAGTGTTCCGTACAGCGATGAGAGCCCTCTACCAGGATGTACGCTCGCAGCTGGAGAAGGCCAAGGCCAGGGGCAGGAAGATAACGGCTAGGACGCTGATAAGGAAGGATATAATCAGCAATAGGCTCCACGACGCACTAGCCACCGGCAACTGGCCTGGGCAGAGGACTGGCGTAAGCCAGCTGCTTGACCGTACCAACTGGCTCTCAATGCTAAGCCACCTGCGCCGCGTGGTATCCCCGCTGTCCCGCAGCCAGCCTCACTTCGAGGCAAGAGACCTGCACGGCACCCACTGGGGTAGGATATGCCCCTTCGAGACCCCAGAAGGACCCAACTGTGGCCTCGTCAAGAACCTGGCTCTCTCAGCCTACATATCCGCTGGTGTAGACGAGGGCCAGGTTGAGAAGGTTATACGCGAGAACTTCGGCGAAGAGCTGGTAGACGCGGAGGACCTCCTACGGAAGCTCATCGAGAGTGGCGAGGACACGGGCTTCCTATCCTACTATGTCGAGGTTACCTCGAAGTACACCAGAGTGTATCTGAATGGCCGCCTTATAGGCTACCATCCGGACGGCGCCAAGCTCGCCAACGAAATTAGGAGGCTCAGGAGGCAGGGCAAGCTGCACTACGAGGTGAGCGTAGCCTACTACCCCGACGTCAACGAGCTCTACATAAACACCGACCCGGGCCGCGTAATGCGCCCAGTGTTCGTAGTGGAGAATGGCCAGTTGAAGCTACGACCCGAGCATATAGAGAAGCTGAAGAGCGGCGAGTGGGGCTTCCTAGACCTGGTTAAAAACGGTATAGTGGAGCTCCTCGACGCAGAGGAGGAGGAGAACGCCTACATAGCACTAGACCCGAAGGACCTGACCCCCGAGCACACGCACATGGAGATATGGACGCCGGCGATATTCAGCGTGACGGCCGCTACGATACCGTATGCCGAGCACAACCAGTCTCCGCGCAACACCTACCAGGCTGCGATGGCCAAGCAGGCCCTAGGCCTCTACGCTGCAAACTTCCACATACGCGCGGATACGCGTGGACACCTGCTACACTACCCTGAGAAGCCGCTGGTTCAGACCAAGGCGCTCGAGGTCATAGGTTTCAACGAGAGGCCGGCCGGCCAGAACATGGTCGTGGCTGTGCTAAGCTTCACCGGCTACAACATCGAGGACGCGCTCATAATGAACAAGTCGTCCGTCGACCGCGGCTTAGCCCGCTCGACGTTCTTCAGGCTGTATGCGGCCGAAGAGAGGAGCTACGGCGGCGGCGTCACCGACAAGATACACTGTATAGGGTCTGTCGAGCAGAGGCCCAACTGCATAGACGTTAAGAGCGTGAGAGGCGCCAAGCCGCCGATAGCCTACCGTAAGGTAGACTACGACGGCATTGTAAGCCCCGAGGTTGAGGTCGAGAGCGGCGACGTGCTGATAGCGAAGGTCTCGCCGCCCAGGTTCACCGAGCCCTATCGCGTAATGGGCCTCGAGTTCGAAGAGAAGAAGGATGAGAGCGTCACAGTGAGGCACGGCGAGAGGGGCACAGTGGACACGGTCTTCGTGACCACCAACTCGGAGGGCTTCAAGCTTGTAAAGGTGAGGGTCCGCGACCTCCGCATACCCGAGCTAGGCGACAAGTTTGCCTCGAGGCATGGGCAGAAGGGCGTGATAGGCCTCCTCGTACCCCAGTACGACATGCCGTTCACCGAGGACGGCATAACGCCCGACCTCATCATCAACCCGCACGCATTCCCATCTCGTATGACTCTAGGCCAGCTGATGGAGAGCATTGCCGGCAAGGTAGCCGCGCTAGCAGCACGTGAGGTCGACGCGACGCCGTTCTACGGCGAGCCCGTCGAGAAGCTCCAGGTGGAGCTGATGCGCTACGGCTACTCGCCGGACGGCACCGAGATAATGTACGATGGTAGGACGGGTGAGATGCTGAGACACCCGGTGTTCATAGGGATAGTCTACTACCAGAAGCTGCACCACATGGTAGCCGACAAGATACACGCCAGGGCGACCGGCCAGGTCCAGCTGCTCACCAGGCAGCCGACCGAGGGTAGGGCGAGGGGAGGCGGTCTAAGGTTCGGAGAGATGGAGCGCGACTGCCTCGTAGGCCACGGCGCTGCGATGCTCCTGCGCGAGAGGATGATGCACAGCAGCGACGAGTACGTGATGTACGTGTGCGAGCTCTGCGGCCACATAGCGTGGTTCGATAGAAGGCGTGGCACGTTCGTATGCCCGATACACAAGACTGAGGGTAAGATAGCGGCCGTACGCGTGCCATACGCGTTCAAGCTGCTGCTACAGGAGCTGATGAGTATGGGTATAATGCCCCGTCTCCGCCTAGCACCTAAACACGAGCTTGGAAAGAAGGGTAAGGGTGGAGAGCCTTGACGGCGGCTGTGCCACCCCTCGTGCGTAGGCAGCGTGCGCTTGTAGAGGAGAAGATAATCAAGGAGATAAAGTTTGGAATACTGTCGCCGGAAGAGATTAGAAGAATGTCGGTAGTCGCCATTACGACAGACCAGCTGTACGACCGTGACGGTCGCCCGGTGCCAGGCGGCCTGATGGACCCGAGGCTGGGTGCAGCGATACCAGGCATGGTGTGCGAAACCTGCGGCAACGACTTCCGCCGCTGCCCAGGCCACTTCGGCAGAATCGAGCTAGCAAGGCCCGTCATCAACGTTGGCTTCGCACGCCACATCTACGATATTCTGCGTGCGACGTGCAGACAGTGCGGCAGGATAAAGCTGCCGGAGAAGGAGCTCAAGAGGTATCTTAAGCTGCTGGAGAGGCTGAAGGACAAGTGGCCGCTTCTAGCCAAGGCGCTTGTCAACGAGGTCAAGCAGAGGGCGGCTAAGACGCCCGAGTGCCCGCACTGCGGTACACACAACTATAAGATAGTGTTCGAGAAGCCCTACCGCTACTACGAGGAGAGGCCGACCGGCAGGGTCTTCCTCAACCCGCAGGAGGTGCGAGCAAGGCTAGAGAAGATCCCCGACGATGACGTGAAGCTGCTGGGTCTCGACCCGAAGGAGGCTAGGCCCGAATGGATGGTCTTCACGGTGCTCCCTGTTCCACCGATACACGTCAGGCCCTCGATAGTCCTCGAGACGGGTATCAGGGCCGAGGATGACCTAACCCACAAGCTCGCCGACATCGTCAGGACTAACATCAAGCTGCGCGAGAGCATCGAGAACGGCATGCCTCAGAGCGTTATCGAGGAGTGGTGGAACCTCCTACAGTACCACGTTGCAACCTACATCGACAACGAGCTGCCAAAGATACCAGTGGCCAGGCAGAGGGGCTCCCTAGGCAGGCCGCTGAAGGGCCTAGCTCAGAGGCTGAAGGGCAAGGAGGGCAGGTTTAGGGGCAACCTGAGCGGCAAGCGTGTCAACTACTCGGCGCGTACCGTGATATCTCCAGACCCCAACATAAGCATCAACGAAGTCGGCGTGCCAGTGGAGATAGCGAAGGTGCTCACGGTCGCGGTGAGGGTCACTCCGTATAACGTCGAGGAGCTTAGGAAGTATGTGTTGAACGGGCCCGACAAGTGGCCTGGCGCTAACTTCGTGATAACACCTGACGGCAGGAAGATAGACCTGAGGTTCGCAGACCGTAAGACGATAGCCGAGAGCCTCGCAGAAGGCTATATTGTCGAGAGGCACCTGAAAGACGGCGACATCGTGCTCTTCAACCGTCAGCCGTCGCTGCACAGGATGTCGATAATGGCTCATATTGTGAGGGTGCTTCCGGGCAGGACATTCCGCCTGAACCTGCTAGTCTGCCCGCCCTACAACGCAGACTTTGACGGCGACGAGATGAACTTGCACGTGCCTCGCACGGAGGAGGCTCAGGCAGAGGCTAGAGAGCTGATGCTAGTACAGTTCCACATACTCACGCCGCGCTACGGAGGAGTCATCATAGGAGGATTGCAAGACTATGTGAGCGGCGCCTACCTGCTGACGAGCAAGGCTACGCTCCTAGACCTTGACGACGTGGTGGACCTCCTCGCGGCGGCCAAGTATGAGGGTGAGATACCGGAGCCAGTCATACTGTCGCCTAAGAAGAAGTGGACCGGTAAGCAGCTGGTGAGCCTCTTCCTGCCAAAGGACTTCACCTACTTCGGCAAGGCCAAGATAAACGCGGGCAGATTCGCCTGCGCCAACGAGCTCTGCTGGAACGACAGCTACGTTGTGATAAAGAACGGCGAGCTGTTGGAGGGCGTGTTCGACAAGAAGGCTATCGGCGCAGAGCAGACTGAGAGCGTGCTACACCAGATAACCAAGGAGTATGGCTTCGACACGGCAAGACGCCTCATGGACACGCTGTTCAAGATGTTCCTAAGGTATATCGAGAAGTATGGCTTCACAATGACGCTTGATGACGTCGCGCTGCCAAAGGAGGCGTATGAGAAGATACGCGAGATACTCAAGGAGGCCGAGAAGAAGGTCTATGAGCTCATCGAGGAGTATAAGCAGGGTAAGCTGGAGCCCGTGCCGGGCAGAACTCTCGAAGAGACGCTAGAGCTTAGGATAATCGAGGTGCTGACCCAGGCCAGGCGCGAGGTAGAGGCTTATGTCGCAGACGTGCTTGACCCGTTCAACAACGTCTTCATAATGGCTAGGACTGGCGCCCGCGGCAACGAGCTCAACATAACCCAGATGGCTGCCCTCCTAGGCCAGCAGTCTGTGCGCGGCGAGCGTATCAGCCGTGGATTTAGGGACAGGTTCCTAGCCCACTACAAGCCCGGTGACCTAGGGCCAGCCGCCCGTGGCTTCGTCTACCACGGGTTCTACGAGGGTCTAACACCGACAGAGGTGTTCTTCCATGCTGCTGGCGGCCGCGAGGGTCTGGTCGACACGGCTGTAAGGACGAGCCAGAGCGGCTACATGCAGAGGAGGCTCATCAACGCACTCCAGGACCTGCGCGTCGAGTATGACGGTACTGTTAGGCTGCCGGACGGCACGCTGGTCCAGATAAAGTATGGCGAGGATGGCGTAGACCCGATGAAGAGTGCCCACGGCAAAGCGGTAAACATTGATAGGGTCGTAGAGCGCGTGATAGGCTGGAGAATGTAGCATGAGCAAGCTCTACGACCCCCAGCTTTTAATCCACGATTGGGAGAAGCTCTCGAAGTTGATTGAACCCGAGTTAGAGGAGGCAAAGAGGAGGCTACCAAAGCGTATATACGACGAGCTGGTCGAAAAGCTGCAAAAGGTTGCATCGGAGTATGGCCTAACGCCCGACGAGGCAAAAGAGATAGTGAAGCAGGTCATCGACGAATACGAGATAAGTTTGGTTGAACCCGGTGAGCCTGTGGGCACCGTTGCCGCCCAGTCGATTGGAGAGCCTGGCACGCAGATGACTCTGCGAACCTTCCACTTCGCAGGTGTACGCGAGTTCAACGTTACACTCGGCCTACCCCGGTTCATCGAGCTGGTCGACGCGAAGAAGGAGCCTTCGACCCCCATGATGACGGTGTATCTCGACGAGGAGCACCGTTACGACCTGGAGAAGGCGAAGCAGGTTGCGCGTGCAATAGAGTATACTCGTGTAGAGAACGTCGCGAAAGAGGTCTATATCGACATGGCGACTCTCAGCATCGTAGTTGTGCTCGACCCGGTGATGCTCGAGGATAAGGGTGTGACCGTAGAGCAGGTCAAGAGAGTGCTTGAGAGGCTGAAGCTGGGGCCGGTACGCAAAGAGGATGATTACACCCTCGTCATAGAGCTTCAGGTGAAGGAGGGCTACATCAACATAATGGAGTTGAACAAGTTGAAGGAGAGGGTGCTAAACGCCAAGATAAAGGGCATCAAGAAGATCAAGAGGGTTATAGTGCAGAGTAGGAGATTGCCCGACGGCCGCGAAGAATACTACCTCTTGACCGATGGAAGTGCACTCAAGGAGGTGCTTGAGGTTAAGGGTGTCGACCCTCGCAGAACGATAACGAACAACATTCGTGAGATAGAGCAGGTGCTGGGCATCGAGGCTGCGCGTTACGCGCTGATAACAGAGATGAAGAAGGTGCTGGACGAGCAGGGTCTGGACGTGGATATACGCCACCTGATACTAGTCGCTGATATAATGACGCAGACTGGTAGGGTTAGGCAGATTGGCAGGCACGGGGTGAGCGGGGAGAAGCCGAGCGTGTTGGCTAGAGCAGCTTTCGAGATGACAGTCCAGAACCTGTTCGACGCCGCGGCGCGCGGCGAGGTCGACAAGCTGCTAGGTGTGACGGAGAACGTGATAATCGGAGGTATTGTGCCCGTCGGTACCGGGATGACAGAGATATACATGAGGCCGCAGGTTGAGCCGGTGAGGAGGGAGGAGCGTTGAGCGAGGCGAAGCAGCTCGCCGGCTTCGAACGCGAGCTCCACAACGCGATAAAGACTGGTAAGGTCGTCCTAGGCACGAGGAAGACTATGAAACTGTTGAAGCTGGGACGTGTGAAGGCTGTGGTGGTGGCTGCCAACGCTCCACCCGAGGTGAAGCAAGATGTGTTTTACTATGCGTCGCTGGGCAACATCCCCGTATACGTATACCCGGGGACGAGCCTAGAGCTTGGAGCGGCATGCGGCAAGCCATTCACGGTAATGATGCTGGGGATTATAGACGAAGGCCAGTCTCGCATCGTAGACCTGATACGCGAGGCTGCCAGGCAGTCCATGTAACGCTCCTTTTTACATGAAGGTGTGCCCGTAGGCCTCTCATCGTATCAGACAGCGTCTTACCGTAGAAAAGGGGATATACGCTGCCAGCCTGCCGAGCCCCCTACGGAGGTGGGTTCAAGGAGTGCCTAGCAACGAGATTAGGCTTTCCGCGGAAGAGATACGCTACATGTCCCTCCTTCAGGACCTCACCGGTGCAGTAGCCCGCGACTGTATAATCGACCGCGAGAATAACCGCATAATCTTTGTCGTGAGACCCGGGGATGCGGGCAAGGTTATAGGAAGACGCGGTGTGAACATCAACAGGTTGCGTAAGTTCCTAAACAAGGATGTAGATGTAGTCGAGTATGCTGATACCCTCGAAGAGATGGTGAAGAACGTGTTCTCCCCGGCAAAAGTGCTTGGCATCCGGCTTGTAACCCGCGGCGATAAGAAGATCCTCTATGTTACTGTCGATCCGAATGATAGGGGTAAGGCGATAGGCAGAGGCGGCCGTAAGATTTCGCTGGCGAGGCTGGTGCTGAAGAGGTATTTCGACATCGACGATGTGAGGATAAGATAGTCTTGCCTATAAAAGGGTCTGGGTGGAGGCGGAACTGAGGGGCTTGAAGCCTTGACGGGCAAAAAGTCGCCCAACGGTCTATTCGCGGCGAGGAAGCTGAGGAAGAAGAGGCTCAAGTTTAGGTGGAGCCAGCGTGAGTTCAAGATACGCATGCTAGGCCTCAAGAAGAAGTACGACCCCCTGGAAGGTGCGCCCATGGCTCGTGGGATAGTGCTCGAGAAGACGGGCGTTGAGGCCCGTCAGCCCAACTCTGCGCTCCGAAAATGCGTGCGCGTACAGCTGGTCAAGAACGGTAGGGTTGTGACGGCATTCGTGCCTGGCGACGGAGGCTTACTAGTGATAGATGAGCACGACGAGGTGCTCATAGAGGGTATTGGCGGTCCGCGTGGCCGCTCAATGGGCGACATCCCCGGCGTAAGGTACAAGGTTGTGACTGTAAACGGTGTATCCCTGAAGGCGATACTGGAGGGCAAGAAGCAGAAGCCTACGAGGTAACAACCGACTTTCAGGCAATTGAATGATATTGGCCGGGCAAGGTTATCACTTAAGGGCCGTACTCCTCTCCCTCTTCTCCCTCTCCCTCTTCCTCCCCCTCTCCTTCCTCTTCCTCCTCCAGCCTCATCATCTCCAGCTCATACATTTCCTGCTCGTCGACAAGTCTTTTTGAAACGTATATTGGCTTGCCAGCCAGCAGTGCAAGGTATATTGCGTGGCTCGGTATCATCCTTTTACGTAGAACTATGCCGCCTAGGTTAAACTCTATCTCGGCCGTATAGAGGCCGGTATTGTAGTCGAGCTCGCTGATGACAACCCTGTCTATCTTGTCTAGCAGGTCTTTTATGAACTCCCTAAGGTCTACGAGGGCGTCGAAGACGCTCTCACGGTTAGCGAATATCTCGTAGCTGTACCCCTCTTTCATCTTGTTGACTCCACTTGCAACCTCCGGAGGTATGCCGTAGAGGCGGAATACGCGTCCGTCCTCAAGCCTGAACTCTAGGACGTATCCAGCGTCGGTTAGTTTTGGCGTCACCTCTTCTACTAGGAGTTTGACATCCCTGCCTGGCGGAGGCGGCAAGCGAGCTGCTCCCGTCGGAGACTTGTAGCGATAAATCCCCTATATAGGGCATGGCTTTTAGGGAGTATTTTGAACCCCAGCCCGGGTGGCTAGATGGCGACTGCGGAGGAGAAGAGCGTAGAGAGGGGCTTGGAGCCTCAACCCGAGATACCCAAGCTGTTCGGTAAATGGGATTTCGTTGGCGTCGAGATACGCGACCCTAGTCTCAAGAGGTATATTAGCCTGAAGCCCGTCTGGCTGCCGCATACCGGGGGTCGCCACGAGCATAGGCGTTTCGGCAAGGCTGAGGTCCCGATAGTAGAGAGGCTGATAAACAAGCTGATGAGGCCGGGGCGCAATATGGGCAAGAAGCATCTGGCGTACAATATAGTCAAGCAGGCCTTCGAGATAATCTACCTAAGGACGGGTATGAACCCGATTCAAGTTCTCGTAAGGGCCATTGAGAATGCAGCGCCTCGCGAAGATGTGACGCGCATAATGTACGGTGGTATCACCTACTTTGTCGCCGTCGATGTCTCGCCCCAGAGGCGTGTAGACGTAGCACTAAAGCATCTCACCGAGGGTGCAAGGCAGTGTGCGTTCAACAACCCGAAGCCCATTGAGGAGTGCCTCGCCGACGAGATAATAGCGGCGGCCAACAATGATACCAGGAGCTATGCTATAAGGAAGAAGGAGGAGATAGAGCGTATCGCGCTCAGCTCGCGCTGACGAGCCTCTCAACCTCTTAAAGCTTATAAGCACGTTTTACTTGTGCCCATCCCCGAAGGTGGAAGAGGTATGAGCGAGAAGAAGCCACACTTGAACCTGATAGTAATCGGCCACGTAGACCACGGTAAGAGCACCCTCGTAGGCCACCTGCTATACCGTCTAGGCTACATCGATGAGAAGACGATGAAGCAGCTCGAAGAGGAGGCCAAGAAGAGGGGTAAGGAGAGCTTCAAGTTCGCCTGGATCCTTGACAAGCTCAAGGAGGAGCGTGAGCGCGGCGTCACCATCGACCTGAGCTTCATGAAGTTCGAGACCAAGAAGTACTACTTTACCATCATCGACGCGCCGGGTCACAGGGACTTCGTCAAGAACATGATCACTGGCGCCAGCCAGGCCGATGCTGCGCTGCTGGTGGTATCGGCTAGGAAGGGTGAGTTCGAGGCTGGCATGAGCCCCGAGGGCCAGACTCGTGAGCACCTAATCCTCGCCAAGACTATGGGTATCGACCAGATAATTGTCGCTGTAAACAAGATGGATGCCACTGAGCCTCCGTGGAGCAAGGAGAGGTATGAGCAGATAGTGGCTGTCCTCAAGAAGTTCATGAAGAGCCTCGGCTACAAGGTGGACCAGATACCGTTCATCCCTGTCTCCGCGTGGACTGGCGACAACCTAATCGAGCGCAGCCCGAACATGCCGTGGTACAACGGCCCGACGCTAGTAGAGGCCCTCGACATGCTACAGCCTCCCAAGAAGCCCATCGACAAGCCGCTACGCATCCCGATCCAGAACGTCTACAGCATCCCAGGCGTTGGCACCGTGCCTGTTGGCAGGGTTGAGACTGGCGTGCTGAAGGTTGGCGACAAGGTAGTCTTCATGCCGCCGGGCGTCGTCGGCGAAGTTAGGAGCATCGAGATGCACCATGTGAGGATGGAGAAGGCTGAGCCTGGCGACAACATCGGCTTCAACGTGAGGGGTGTCTCCAAGAAGGACATCAAGCGCGGCGACGTCGCCGGTCACCTTGACAACCCGCCGACGGTGGCCGACGAGTTCACCGCTAAGGTCTTCGTAGTATGGCACCCGACTGCCATCGCGCCGGGCTACACGCCGGTCGTTCACGCTCACACCGCCAGCGTCGCGTGCAGGATAACCGAGATTGTCGCGAAGCTAGACCCGAGGACGGGCAAGGTCATCGAGAAGAACCCGAGCTTCATCAAGCAGGGTGAGGTCGCTATCGTCAAGTTCAAGCCGATAAAGCCGATGGTCATTGAGAAGTTCAGCGAGTTCCCAGCGCTAGGCAGGTTCGCGATGAGGGATATGGGCAAGACTGTTGGCATCGGTGTAGTCATCGACGTTAAGCCGAAGAAGGTCGAGATACGCAGCAAGTAAGGTTGTCCTCCCGGCGTATCACTCTTATTTTTAAAGGAACGCTTCTCCTCCCCGTCCTCCCGGGGGCTTCACCATGTCAGCCGCGCCGATGGCCCGCATTAAGCTCTGGAGCCCAGATGTACAGAGCTTGAACGACGTGGCTCAGAAGATAGTAGCGATTGCCAAGAAGATGGGCGTTGAAGTGAGAGGCCCCATACCGTTGCCGACGAAGCGCCTCATTGTGCCAACGCTTAGACTCCCGCACGGCGAGGGTTCTAAGGTGTGGGATAAGTGGGAGCTGAGAATACACTCGCGGCTAATACTCGTAAGGCTCGATGAGAGGCTGATGAGGGAGTTGATGAGGATTAGGGTTCCCGAGAACGTCCACATCGAGATAAAGGTGCCTAGAGCGAGAGGCCGGTGAGGAAGCATCCGACACTTTTAAACACCGGAATCTTTCCATCTACCCATGGTCCCGGGTGCCGGGGTGCCCGAGCGGTCCAAGGGGCCGGCCTGGAGAGCCGGTGGGGGGCTACCCCCGCGCGGGTTCAAATCCCGCCCCCGGCGCCACTCGTCCTCTCGCGTTGATGAGGTTCGCTAGGGCTGAGTTGTGATGTTGTATGGCGGAGGCTGAGCAGGTAGGCTATGTTATCCTGGGTTCCGGTGCCGTTTGAGGGGTGGTGCGTTGAGCGAGACGTATCTCGGGTATAGTGGCGAGCTTGCTAAGGTGTTGAGGGAGCTTGGGGTAGGGGTTGGTGACAGGGTTAGAGTTGTGAAGCCCGATGGTAGCGTCTATGAGGGTCTCTTGATGCCACGTTATGCTTTGTCCTCGAGGCCTATTATCGTGTTGAAGCTCGATAACGGCTACAATATCGGTGTTCGTTACGAGCCGGGGACGAGGATAGAGCTTGTAGAGAAGCGTAGGGTTGTTGTTGGCGGCAGGGTTACAGTTCCCCTTCTCGAAGAGTCTCCTCCGCCGGGGCCGAAACCCCGGGTCTACATTATCGGCGCTGGGGGGACAATAGCGAGTAAGATAGAGTATGAGACGGGAGCTGTACGTGCAGCTATGAGCCCCGAGGAGATTGTAGAAGCTGTCCCTGAAATAGCATTTGTCGCTGATGTTGGCGCCGGGGTCTTGTTCAACATTCTCAGCGAGAACATGACGCCCGAGCACTGGGAGAAGATTGTGGACGAGGTGGCGAAGAAGATCGAAGCAGGGTATGACGGTATAGTGGTGACCCATGGCACCGACACTATGGCCTATACTGCCGCGGCCCTCGCCTTCGCCCTCCGGGGGCTGCCGGTACCGGTCGTCCTTGTAGGAGCCCAGAGGAGCAGTGACCGGCCTAGTAGCGACGCGGCGTTCAACCTCCACGCTGCTGTGTTGACGGCGGCTAGGGCGCCTTTCGCGGAAGTAGTTGTGGTCATGCATGGAGAGACTGGCGACACGTATGCACTTGCGCACCGTGGGGTAAAGGTTAGGAAGATGCATACGAGCAGGCGTGACGCGTTCCAGTCGATAAACGCGCTGCCTCTTGCGAAGATATGGCCTTCGGAGGGTCGAATCGAGGTCATCGACAACTCGTTCCGGAAGAGGGGCGAGGAGGAGCTTCGCGTGGAAAACGGGTTTGAGAGGCGTGTCGCCCTCGTCAAGTACTACCCCGGGATGAGTAGCGAGATAATCGACTTCCTCGTCGACAGGGGGTATCGCGGCATTGTCCTGGAGGGCACGGGGTTGGGGCATGTTGGCGAGTGGCTGGTAGACAGTATACGCAGGGCTGTAGAGGAGGGCGTCGTGGTGGTTATGACAAGCCAGTGTCTCTTCGGAAGGGTCAACATGAACGTCTATACTACCGGTAGGAAGCTCTTGGCGGCCGGGGTCATACCCGGCGAGGACATGCTGCCCGAAGTGGCGTTCGTGAAACTATCGTGGGTGTTGGCTCATACGAGCAGCCCGGAGGAGGCGAAGAAGCTTATGCTGACAAACCTCGCGGGAGAGATCAACCCGAGGCACACGGTAAACCTCTACCCGAGGTGGCCGCACGAGGGGTGAGCAGGCTTGCCCCTCAGCCCGAAGGCGAGCCTGGAGGGCATAGATTTCAGGAAGCTGGGTTTGAAAGTGGGGCTTGAGATACACCAGCAGCTCGCCACACGCCATAAACTATTCTGCAGCTGCCCCGTCGAGCTCGTCGAGGAGGGGCCCGAGGATGTATTCCCTCGTAGGCTGCGCCCGACGCGCAGCGAGATAGGAGAGGTTGATGTTGCAGCCCTCTTCGAGTGGAGGAAGGGGAGGGTGTACGAGTACCACGCTCCGAGGGCTGCAAGCTGCCTAGTGGAGGCCGACGAGGAGCCGCCCCACGAGATCAATAGGGAGGCCCTGGTAATCGCACTTGCGGTAGCGAAGGCGCTCCACGCGAAGCCGGTCGACGAGGTCCACGTGATGAGGAAGATTGTCATCGACGGCTCTAACACCACAGGGTTCCAGAGGACTGCCATAGTCGCTCTGGGCGGGTATGTGACCCTCTCGAGTGGAAAGAGGGTAGGGATACAGACTATCTGCGTCGAGGAGGACGCTGCGAGGAAGATAGGCGAGGAGGGCGTCAGGGTCAAGTATAAGCTCGACCGCCTCGGGATCCCGCTTATAGAGGTTTCGACGGCGCCGGATCTCGAGACGCCCGAGGAGGCCCAGGAGGCGGCCTACCTGATAGGCCAGTTGTTCAGGCTGACGGGCAGGGTTAGGAGGGGTATAGGCACCATAAGGCAGGATCTAAACGTCTCGATAAAGGGCGGCGCGAAGGTCGAGATTAAGGGTGTACAGAGGCTCGACTTGATAGCAAAGGTTGTCGCGTATGAAGCGCTCCGCCAGTACCGCCTTCTACAGATACGTGATGAGTTGCGCTCCCGCGGGGTTAAGCCGGAGGACCTGGACAACGTGGAGATAGTCGACGTTACAGATGTGTTCCGGGGTACAAAGAGCCGGGTCATCCGCAGGGCGTTGAGCAGGGGTGGGAGGGTTCTGGCTGTAAAGCTGCCCGGCTTCCACGGCATACTGGGCGTTGAAGTACAGCCGGGTAGGAGGTTTGGCACGGAGCTCGCGGATTATGCGAGATTCT
Source organism: Pyrolobus sp. (assembly GCA_015521195.1). Lineage (GTDB taxonomy): Archaea > Thermoproteota > Thermoprotei_A > Sulfolobales > Pyrodictiaceae > Pyrolobus. The sequence goes on from WAOO01000113.1 coordinate 24,163, forward strand.
GGGGTGGCGTGGGCGGCCTCTTCCATACTGACGAGCTCCCCGCCTATGGTATAACGAGTGAGGAGGTCGAGAAGCTCTACGAGAAGCTAGGTGCCAGGAAGGGATGGGATGCGATAGTCATCGTGGCCGACGAGGAGCGCAAGGCTCGGAAGGCCTTGGAGGCTGTAGTCGAGAGGGCTAAACAGGCGCTTATCGGTGTGCCTCGCGAGACGAGGGCTGCGCTAGAGGATGGAACAACGAGGTATATGAGGCCGCAGCCTGGAGCGGCAAGGATGTACCCCGAGACCGACATACCGCCCTTCGAGATAACGGAGGATGTTCTGAAAGAGGCGGAGGCTCTGGTCCCGGAGCCCCCCGAGAAGAAGCTTGAGAAGCTAAAGTCCTATGGTCTTAGCGATGAGCTCGCCCAGCAGGTCCTACGCGACATACACCTGGACCTCATCGAGAAGCTCATAGAGGAGTTCCGCGGCAGAGTGCCGGCAACCCTGATAGCATCGACGTTCACCAATATACTTCGCAGCCTTAGGCATGAGGGTGTGGACGTTGAGGCGATACCCGAGCATGCATACCGCGAGCTCTTCTCGATGATAGCGGAGGGTCGTCTAGCGAAAGACGCGATACCCGACGTCCTGAAGTTCCTGGCAGAGAACCCGGGCTCAAACGTCTCCGAGGCTATAGAGAAGCTAGGGCTGGGCGGCGTCAGCCTAGAGGAGGTGGAGCGTGAGGTCGAAAAGATACTCGACCAGCTTGAAGGCGAGCTGCGGGAGAAGGGCGAGAGGATATTCGGCAAGGTGATGGGCAGGGTCATGGCGAAGTATAGGGGCAGGGTTGAGGGTAGGGTTGTCGCAGAGATAGTGAAGAGAAGGATAAGGGAGAGGCTCGAAAAACTCGGAGTCGGGAAAAGGTAGGTGTTTCGGAGGCGATGATGTATACTTCCGGCGCTGAGGCGTGATGTAAAGGCATTTGTCTGAGCCTTTTAGAGGCCGGTTGCGCTCTCGCTTATTATCTGCGTCTCTACCTTCTCGTGCTTCAGGGCCACCCTCTCAATCCTGTCTATGAAGTCCTCCTCGTAGGGGACGCCGACGAAGGCCAGTACACCGTTAATCGCGATGGCGGGCACGCTCGTAACGTTGTACTTGTCGGCGATGTCCGGGTTCTCGTACGCCTCGACAGTGTCGGCTATGAAGTCGCGGCGCCCAGCCTTCCAAGCCTCAAAGGCGAACATGTTGGCCAGTAGCGCGGCATAGGGGCAGTAGGGGCACTGGGGTGTCACAACAATCTCGATGTGGACCGGCACGTTTATCTTCTTAATCCTCTCGATGGTGGACTCGTCGAGGCCGCTGTCGTCCGTCGATATCCTGATAATCGTCTCTACCAGGCCGCGCACCTCTTCGCCGGCCGGCACGCCAGTGTACCTTATCACGCCGTCCAGCATGGTGAGCGAGGGTATCCTCTCAACCTTCTGCTTCTTAAACATCTCGTCGTGCTTGCCCTTCTCCCATACATGCACCTTTATCAGCTTCTGGCCGTTGCGCACCGGGGCAGCCTCTTCAAGCGTCTTCACGAGCTTCAGCATCTCGTCGCAGTATTCGCAGTTAGGCCCTATGAACACGTGCAGCTCTACGGGCTTCTCCATGTCCTCTAGTGCTTCTCTAAGCTCCTGCTTCTCCTCCTCTGTGAACTTGACCTCCACCGGCTTCACGGCTACCAGCCGTTAGGTTCTCACGCTGGCCCCGGGGGGTTGTTATCCCCCTCTATTGTGTAGGACCGAGATGCTATTGACGCCGGGCATAGTTTTGCATGTGTCAAGTATCGTGCACTGGAAGATATAAGAGGAGGTTTAGCGGTGTTAAACAAGGGTGGAGACTGTGAGTAACGTTAATGAGCACGTGCTTCTAATGCCCTGTGAGGTCGCGACGAAGAAGGTGCTGCCAGCGCTCCGCGCGGCCACAGCAATAGTGCTCGTCAACGAGTATGGCTTCACGACCTACAGGACGGCCAAGCTGCTGGGGCTAACCCCCGCGGCCGTCTCGAACTACCTCTTCAGGAGGCGTGGAGCTGAGCTTGTGGACATCCTCCTAAACAACAAGAAGTATAAGAAGATCGTCGAGGAGATTGCAAGCAGGTTGGTTAGCGGGGCGAGCCCCGAGGAGATAACGGTCTATGCCTGCCTCCTCTGCAGAGAGATACGCACCGAGCTGATATCCAAGCTTAGGTCGGGAGATAAGGGGCGAGTTTGAAGCGAGTAGGGTTTGTTGCAATCGTCCGCTATGCGGAGATAGGCGTCAAGCTGGGTAAGGCTCGCCGCTTGTTCGAAGAGAGCCTCGTTAGAGGCATACGCTGCCACATCGCCTCCCGCGGCCTCCTTCTCCCGACCAGGCTTACGCCCGGCAGGGTGTACATAGAGGCGGGGAGCCTCGAGGAGGCTAGACGGGCAGCTCTTGCAGCTGCATGGGCGTTCGGTGTGCACAGTTCTACGCCAGCCTACCGCATCCCAAACGGCATCGACGACCTGAAGAGCATGATACCGCGACTGTTCGGCGACCATCTATCGAGGGCTTCAAGCTTCGCAATCCGGGCTCGCCGCGTCGAGGTGTATCCGGTCACCAGTAGGGAGATTGAGAAGCTTGTCGGAGCGGCTGTGAAAGAGGCTTACCCGCACCTTCGCGTCGACCTAGAGAAACCGGATGTGCTTATACGAGTCGAGGTCCGGTCTAGGCGGGCTTACGCATACCTAGACTCCTGGGTGGTTGAGGGGCCGGGCGGCTTACCCTACGGGGTTGAAGGCCTAGCGGTAGTGCCGCTACTCGAATGTAGCGACGACGAGTTGTTTGCAGCGTGGCTCGCTGCCAGGAGGGGTGCAAGGCTCGTTCTGCTTTCCGAGAGGCGGTGTAGGCGGGTCGAGGATTTCGTCGAAAGATGGGTGCCATGCGGAGATGCTACGCTCAAAACAGTCCCCAACCCTCTCGTATACGCTGCTCGACTAGCTGAACGTCTATCGGCCCTCCCCGTCTACGTGAAAGCCTTGCGCCTCCCCAACGGGCTATACACGGTGTCGCCCGTGGAGCTTGCGCCCGGCGAGCTGCTAGAGAAGCTACGCGGGCTCTATGCTAATGGGCCTACTCCTCGATAAGCTGTATCATCTTCTCGAGGTTATCGCGCTTATACCATTCCTCCATGAACCGGAGTGTCAGGTAGGCTGCCCTCTCGTTGCCGTATGGTTCGCCGAGCCTGGAGAAGAGGGTGAGAACCCTATCGTTGTGGTCGAACTTGTACCCCTCGTCTACAGCCTCGTGTCCACGTATTATCAGCCTCGTGTTTGTAAGGCTGAGTACCTTCTCGGTTACCCTCCTTCCCCACAGCTTACCCGCCCCCCTCGGGTTGGGGCCGTAGTCGTCGCAGTCCGGGCAGGGGTCGTTCCAGAGCAGCTCCTCGAGGATGCCGAGGGGGGTCGGATACTGGTCTGCTGCGAGCGCCTCCCTCCAGTCGTTGGCCTCGAGGAAGGTGGTCGGAGGGCCGCCGTGCACTAGAAACACCCTACCCTCTATGAGGGCTACATCGGGGAGCCTCGGGAACACCTCCTCGAGGAAAGTCTGGTATAGTTTCTCTGCAAACCCGCTGTACTTAGCCTCAGGGTACCGTATCTTCAGGTAGATTGGAAAGTCGTGAGGGTATGGTATGAGCTCCGGCGGGGGCTCATGATTACCCCTAAGCATTATGACTCGGTCTGGGTGCTCAGTGTACATCAGCATCGGTATAAGTATGGTCTCGAGCTGCTTCGGCCCACGGTCGACATAGTCACCGAGGAATATCACATAGCCGTTCTCGAGCGCAGTTTCGACGTCGGGGTCCTCTAGTATGGCGCGCAGCGTATCCAAGTCACCGTGAATATCGCCTATTATGACTGCCGGCTCGTGGGGCTTAGCGATAACGATGTGATTGTATATCCTTATATCGCCTTTTGCACCCTCCTCGCGGTGCTCGTCAATCACCGAGATGAACTCCTGTATCTTCTCCAATAGCTCCTCCGGGTCCTCTGCAACCTCTAACGCCAACTCGACATAGTCGAGCGGCTTCCGGGCGGCCAAGACCCCACCCTCATACCTCAACGTTTACCACGTAAGAGTGGTGATGCGCGTTTTAGCTGTATCTCTAGACCTGCAGTACACCAGCCGGGCAGAACAGCTGCAACCATAGACCCCTGTATAACCTCTAGCTCCTCGCAGCCGCAGGCGCTGCACACCCTAGCCTCTCTTACAGGCGCGTCAGAGTACAGCTCGAGCTTTACTGGGTGTAGGTGGGGGTTCCATACTGTGAAGAGCATCGCATCCCCATCCTCCACCGCGTTCAGCACAACAACGTCGCCCTGAAGCCTCACCCTGGCCTTCAGCGTGTTGAATGCCGCGCGGATTAGTGTGGAGATGAAGCCGGGCCTACACCTGGACACCCTATAGGACCTGGCCTCCCCCTCCACCCTCACAACCCCAGGCTCTATGTCGACGAGTAGAGGCTCGCCGCCCGACGCTAGGAACGCCACCCCGCCGCCCGGTGTCTCTATGCAACCGGCCCACAGCTGCAGCTCTCCATACTCGACCCTAACCCTCCTCACCGCTAGAGGCTCAGGGTATAGTATGAGCGGAGCGTATACGTCGCGAAGCCTAGGCTCAGCCTCCCTGAGGGAGGCGGCTGCAAACAGCCTTCGACTCCCCGCTTCAAGCCTATACTCGATACGCGGCATCCACGCGGGCGGAAGGCCAGGCGCCAGCGGCGTATACGAGGATACACACCTCCCGCCGCCAACCTCTATACACAACCCGTTCGTCCTCGAATAAGCCCGTATACACTCGACGCTGCTCGACGGCAGCACCTCTACCCTAGCAGCCCCCAGGAGTACAAGCTGGGGGAGCTCGTAGAGCCTTAGGAGCTCCAGGTTCGAAAGCTCAATCCTCTCCGCCCTTCCTATCCGCGGCGTATACTCGACTATCTTGTTCAACTCTTGCCACCGCGGGTTGCATCCTCAGCTACGCTAATCGAATCGATGACCACCCTAACACCGTCACCCCTCACCTTGAAGACAGCATGTACACGCTCCTCGCTGACGTCAACGTTTGCACCGAGAGACTCCAGCTGCTCAGCGGCTCTCTTCGCCCTATCCCTGCTCCTCGCGTGCACAGTAACCCTAACCACAATCCTACCGTTCTGAGACGCGCTCCACGTGACCTTATACTTCCCCTCCTTGAACCCCACGACCTTCTCCTCGTAGACGGTTTCGCCTAGTAGGCCCCGGGTCTCGACCCTCTTCTTCTCCACGTGTAGCCCGGCATTCTCCATAACACGGACTACCATGTCCCTTGCACGACTCCTATCAATCCTGGGCTGCAAAACCACCACCAGAAGCTAGGATATACGGTTGGGTGGCGGAAAACCATTAGGCCTAGGCTAGGGCAGCCTGCTCCTGCATCCTCTTCAACAGCCGGAGATACTCCTTACGGTTGCGCACCCTAGGACACGGGTTCTTCCTAGGCTTTGGGGGTATCTTAGGGGTCTGCTTCCTAACCTTACCAGCCTTCGTGATCGAACCGTGCGTTGGCATAGACCCCTACCCGGTGGACCCCCGCGCTCAACCCCTGCTATAAGTATTCGCGTAGCCCAGCCTGCCTTGCGAGAAGGTTGTAAAGCGTGCATAGTCTGAGGAGCATGACGACGAGCTTCGGGTTTGCTTCGAGAGACTGGGCTACCAGCGCGTAGGGAGGAGCATCCCTCCAGGAATGCCACGATACCAGGAGCGAGGCTAGCTTCTCGACGCTGCACTGTGGTGCTTGCGGCATGAGCCTCTCTAAAAAATCGCTTATCCGCGTTGGGGGTTCACCCGCGTTACTCGCCCTTCTTCTCGAGCACTATCTCGATGGTGGAGACGCGGGTGCGGCGGCCGTCGGGGTTCTGTATCTCCTGGCTGTCGATCTTGATCTCCTTGATGTCGACCTTGCCGGGCAGGAACCTCTTCCTCACGATCTCGACGGTGTCGACGGCCTTGCTGATGGCGCGGCCCCTAGCCTTGATGACGACCTCCTTGACGCCCTGGTTTAGCAGGGTTAGGGTCGCTAGCACGTAGTTCATGACGGGCTTCTTGCCTACGAGGACCACGTTGCTCTGGGCGGCCTGGGCGACCATCGCTCACCCACCTCGCTCTCTTCGTGTGGCGCGAGCACCTCCTCAAGCCTATTTATACCTTATCCCCGCTAGGATGCGGGAAACCTCTCTTAACAGCAGGGTCGGGGCGGCCCTGCCATGCTCCTCTACGCTCCGTTCGCCGGCAAGCCCCGTCACGTACGGTGCGAGCAGGGCTGCGGGCTCGGGGCTCCTGGCTTGAGCTGCGAGGCCTGCCGCGACGCCCGCCAAGACGTCGCCCGTGCCTCCGGCCGTCATGTCGGGCGTCCCGCTCCTGTTCAACCTGTAACGGTCATCTGGGTATGCTACTATATCGACGCGCCCCTTGAGCACTGTGAACGCGTCTAGCCTCCTTGAGAGCTCGGTTGCCGCCCTTATCCTCGATTCGAGCGAGTCGTCAATCCTCCTACCCAGGAGGAGCGACGCCTCTCCGAGATGCGGCGTCAGTATACCGAGCCCGTTTAGACTCTCGACTCTATCCCGTGGCGTCTCGTGACCAGCCAGGGCTTTCAAGCCGTCAGCGTCGACCACCACTACCTTACCCTTCTCCAATGCGGTCTTCACCAGCAGCCTCGCGGCCGTCAGTGTCTCGCGGTGCAGCCCTATACCCGGCCCTACGAGCACAGCGTCAGCCTTCTCCAGGTGGGGTTCGAGCTCCTCGACGTGGCTCACCCTGAGCCTCTGGCCTCCAAGCCTAACCGGTATGACCTCCGGCGAGTATATCGTCGAGAAGACGGGCTCGGGTGCCGCCAGGTAGACGAGGTCCGCGCCGGAGTAGAAGGCTGCGAGGGCAGCTATCCAGGGGGCGCCGTAGAAGTCGATGCTCCCTCCCACAACGAGGACACGCCCAGCCTCCCCCTTCCGCGCCCACTCCCTCCTCCTCGGCGTGTACACCTCGAGGTCGCCGGGTCCTATGTAGAGCCAGGCGTCCCTCGGCACGCCTATATTCGCGACGACCACCCGGCCTGCATATCTAGGCCCCTCTCCCTCGACGAGCCCGCGTTTAACGCAATGCATTGTAATGGTGGCCTCCGCTCGTACAGCGACGCCGAGCACCCTGCCAGTGTCCGGGTCTACGCCGCTAGGCACGTCTATCGACACTACCCTCGCCTTCGCCTCGTTCAGGGCGCCGATGACGTCGGAGTAGGGGCGTCTAACCTCGCCCTTAACCCCCGTGCCCAGCAACGCATCGATGACGACGTCGGCTTCGAGCCACTCTCGTCCGCCGCCCCACCTCCAGTAATCCTCGATTATCTCCACGCCGCTGGCCTCCAACGCCCTCAGCGCATCGACGGCGTCAGGGTGGTGTACCAGCTGCCTACGGTAGAGTAGGTATACACGCACCTCCACCCCGTATGTCGCAAGGTGCCTGGCTGCGACGAACCCGTCTCCGGCCTTGCCGCCGGTCCCCGCGACCACATGGACTCTTCTCGGCCTGAACTCCTCGTAGACGAAACGCGCAACCGCCGCCCCGGCGTTCTCCATTAGGAGGCGTGTTGGGACTCCGAGGGCCGCCGAGTTAACCTCCCACGCTCTCATCTCCCGAGTTGTGCACCTGGAGCCGTACACGGCTCTCAAGCCTCGCGTGTATAACCCGCGCCCGCGAGCCGGGTAGGTGGACGGTCTCCACTATTCTAAAGCCGAGGTTCTTCAGGGTCTCGTATATCCGGGTGACCCACTTCCTCTCGGCGCCAGCGAACACGGAGATGCTGCCGCCTGGCTTCAACAGCCTGGCGAGCGTGGCGAGAAACCGTCTAGAGTAGAGGCGGGGGTTGCGCCTAGGGTTCGGCCCCCCGTCGTGGATGATATGGTCGAAGCTCGCCTCTGGGAGCAGCCTTGTGAGCCTAACAGCGTCTCCGAGGAGGAGGACTACATCCCTCTTCCAGAGCGCCTCCTGGTAGGCGGGGACGGGGTTACGGTAGAGGGCGATTGCGTGTATGACGGGGTCTACGTCGATGCTCACATAGAGGCTCGTCTCTACGGTCACGTGCACCGCGTACCTCGTCCTCCCTATCCCGGTGCCTATCTCGAGCACCCTCCCAGCCTCCGGTACGGCCTCGGGCCATGCTATCACGGAGCCCGCAAGCCCCATCCTGAAAGGGTCGAAGAGGTCGTCCTCCCTGTCGCCCAGGCCGCCGGTGACACCCCTAACGTGGCGTACGAGCCTCTGCCACCCGAGCCTCTCGACTATATAGTGGAGGGCGTCTAGCGCGACGAGCCTCGTTAGCCTATCGGCTCTCCTAAGCTCGCCCTTCGCCACAGCCTCTGGTATTATCTCGTCGCGCGCCTCTACCGCGAACCAGTCCTCCATAAGCATCACCCTGGATGGTATCCTCATGGCGAGGCTGCTGCTGGTCTATGAGGCTGGCTGCCCAAACTGTGGAGGCGTTATAGGCGAGGATAGGCTTATCTCGGGGCTGCCGTGCGCCAGGTGCCTCCCGCTCGGCAGGGATGGAGTCGAGTATCTCAGTAGGCTGGGTTTCCGTGACCGCGTGCTCGCGGTTGCAAGGCTGCTCGAGGAGGCGGGGAGCCTCAACGGCTGGGCTTGGCTGGCACGAGAGGAGGAGGAGCTGGACGTCTTCGAGAGGTTCTTCGAGAGGGCTACGGGCTCCAGGCCGTGGAGTGCTCAGAGACAGTGGGCCCGCAGACTGCTGCGCAGGGAGAGCTTCGCGATAGTAGCTCCGACGGGCGTCGGCAAGACGACCCTCCTCTCGGTCTACGCGCTCTACGCCGCATCCCTCGGCCGCAGGGTCTACTACCTGCTCCCGACGAGCAACCTCGCCAGGCAGGTGGCCGAGAAGCTCCGGATTCTGGCCTCCAACGCCTCGCTGAAGAGGAGGATAGTCGAGTATCACAGCATGATGGGGAGGAGGGCTAAGGAGGAGGCAATAGGCGCGATAGAAGAGGGCGACTACGACATCCTCGTGACCACGACTGCCTTCCTATCACGCCGCTGGGGCCTACTCGAAGGACGCCGCTTCGACACCGTGCTCGTCGACGATGTGGACGCGGTGCTTAGGAACTCGGTGAACGTCGATAGGATACTAGTCCTCCTGGGCGCCACGTGGGAGGAGGTGAAAGCCGCTCAGAGACTTGTAAGGCTACAGCTGAGGGTGAGGGCAAACCCCGCGCTCTACCAGAGGCTCCGCGGCGAGATTGAGGAGCTTTCGCGTCTAGTCGCGGGTGTCAGGGGGCGTCTAGGCCAGCTGGTGGTCGCGTCTGCGACGGGGAGAGCCCGCGGCCTCAAGAAGCTAGTACTATCCAAGCTGCTGGGCTTGAGCGTCGGCAGCGTGATGGGCTATGCCAGGAACATCGCCGAGTATAAGCTGCTCGACCCAGACCCTGTTAGACGCGCCGTCGAGATAGCGTCTAGGCTTGGGCCCGGGGGCCTAGTGTTCGTCGCGAAGCCTCTCGGCGCCGAGACTGCGAAGAGGATAGCCTCTATGCTGCGCGAGGAGGGCGTGAGGGCTGAGGCGGCTCTCGCGGGGAGGAGGGTCGTAGAGAGGTTTGAGAGGGGAGACGTGGATGTGCTGGTCGGCGTCGCGACCTACTATGGGGTCATGGTGAGGGGCCTCGACCTCCCCTACCGCATAGCCTACGCGGTGTTCGTTGAGCCTCCCTTCTCCCGTGTCGAGCTCGGCAAGGCGTTGAAGAGCCCGCGGAGGATACTCGCGCTCGCCAAGGCGCTCGGCCTAGAGTATAAAAGGTATGCGAGGCTTCTTGCGAGGCTCTCGCCCGACGAGGTTGAGCTCGTACGCCTCGCGCTATCCGGCCGCATCGAGGCTGGCGGGAGGCTTGCAGAGGTCGTCGAGGAGGCCGAGAAACTCGCCAAGCAGGTGGAGGAGGCGGTAGCGGGGCTCAGCGGGCCGGTGAGAACGAGCACCGGTATACTTGTGCCGGAGCCCCCCTCGCTACAGGCGCCCGACGTCTACACCTACATCCAGGCCTCGGGGCGGACGTCGAGGCTGATAAAGGGGTATATGAGTAGAGGCGTGGTTATCGTCATCTCCTCGAACCCGGTCCTCCTCGAACTGTTCGAAGAGAGGCTTCGACGCATACTGCCATCTGTATCCCTGCGCGACTATGACGAGGACGAGGTTGTAGAGGAGCTTGGGGGCGCGTGGAGGAGTAGACGCTACCCGGGCTCACCTCCCTCGATAAAAGTCGAGATTGAGACCTCGCTCGTGATAGTCGAGTCGCCGACCAAGGCGAGGATGATTGCGAGCTTCTGGGGTAGGCCTGCGCGCAAAGAGTACAACGGGGTAAACGTCTATGAGACCATGGTATACAATCCGAAGACCGGCAAGACACACCTCATGATGGTGACCTCCGTCAAAGGCCATGTGTACGACCTTACCGAGGAGGATGTGGGCGAGCATGGCGTCATAATCGAGGAGGATACGGTGAAACCGGTATACGCGCCGATAGTGAGGTGCAGGGACTGCGGCGCCCAGCACGCTGGCCTCTTCGAAAAGTGCCCCGACTGCGGCTCCGACAACATCGAGGATAAGAGGAGTATAGTGGAGGCTCTCCGCAGGATAGCCCCCCTCGTAGACCGCGTCTATATAGCGACGGACCCCGACTATGAGGGTGAAAAGATAGCCTGGGACATCTACGCGCTCCTCTCTCCACACGCGAGGCGCATAGACAGGATAGAGTTCCACGAGGTGACGCGCAACGCGTTCCTCGAGGCCCTGGCCAACCCTAGGAGCGTCGACCGTAGGCTTGTCGAAGCCCAGGTTGTCAGGAGGGTAGAGGATAGGTGGATTGGCTTCGCCCTCAGCCAGCACCTGTGGAGAGTGTTCAACGCTAGGTGGCTCGGGGCGGGCAGAGTTCAGACACCTACCCTAGGCTTCCTGGTTGAAAGGCTACACGAGTGGAAGAAGGGCAGATGCTACGCCGTCGTGCTCGAGATGCCATGGGGTCGCGTCAAGATATGCTATCGTGACGCGGATGCAGCCAGGGAGGCCCTCCGAGAGGCTCTAGAGGAGGGTGTGGAGCTCAGGGTGGTCGAGAGGCGCGAGGAGTATATCCCGCCGCTGCCCCCCTATACGACAGAAACCCTGATATACGATGCGTCGAGGATACTTGGCTACACGTCAGAGAAGACGATGAGGATAGCACAGGAGCTCTTCGAGAACGGCCTCATAACCTATCACCGCACCGACTCGACGAGGGTCAGTGACGTTGGCCTAGGAGTCGCAAAGGCCTACCTGACGCGCAAGGGATTGTCTTTCGTGCCGCGCAGGTGGGGGGAGGGCGGGGCGCACGAGGCGATAAGGCCGACAATGCCACTTGATGCCGACGAGCTGAGAGACGCTATAGCGGAGGGTGAGGTGAGAGTAGCCTCTAAGCTCAGGGAGTCGCACTATAGGCTATACCAGCTAGTCTTCCAGAGGTTCATGGCAAGCCAGATGCCGCCGGCCCACGTCGAGAAGAGTAGGGTGAGACTGATGCTCAACGGCGTGGAGTACGAGGATGTGGTTGTCACGAAGATATACGAGCCCGGCTTCGCAACCCTCTACCCCTACACGCTCCGCGTGGCAGAGGGTCTCAGGCCTGGCAGGGTTAAGCCGCTCAAAGCTAAGCTGGTGCGTACCTCGACAGTGCAGCTTTACACGCATGGCGACCTTGTAGCAGAGATGAAGAGGAATGGGATTGGGCGGCCGAGCACATACGCCAAGATAATAGACGCTCTCAAGCGGCACGGGTACGTCGTGGAGAGCAAGTACCGCAAGTACCTGATACCAACCAGGACGGGGATACGCGTGTATAACTACCTGTCAAGCAGGTTCAGTAGCCTAGTCTCGCTCGAGAGAACCCGCCTGATAGAGAAGCTTATGGAGCTGGTTGAACGCGGCGAGGAGGACGCAGCAACGCTCCTACTGCAGCTGCACGACGAGGTTGTGAATGCGGTGAGGATGGCCGAGGAGGTGAGAGATGCCATCGGAGAGAACGAGGCTAGATCGTCCGTTTCACCCTAATCTCTATGAAGGGTATGAGGCGGTTGTTGCGCCCAATTTCACTATCTATCTTGACGGAGACGAGCTGGAGGGAGTCTGCGAGCCTACTCTTAAGAGCATTGTAGACGTCTACAGCTTTGCTTATCATCTGGCCACGGCCAACTATAACAACCTCGTCGTATCCCTCGTTGAACTTTAGGATTACGTCGAGGACGTATTCGGGGATGCTCTTCTTGCCGATGATAACCATGTTGTCCTCTACCCTCATCTTTACCCCCGCCGCACACGCACAACTTCAAGCCTTTTAAGCGCTCGGGCTGCCCCGCGTGAGCCTCAACAGCTTCTCATAAACCTCCGATATACAGCCCACGGCTGGCTTGACTAGGGACTCCGGGTCTACCCCAGGGTATACCCATGTGCAGAGGCTTGCGGGCAGCTGTGTAACCAGGTTCTCGAGGGCCTCCCTCCTACACAGCTTCGCCAGAAACCTGCCGCGCCTCAGCTCCGCGAACACGGCGTACGCGTCGTAAACCCCGCATCTGGCGAGTATCAGCTTAGCCGATGGAGTTTCGTCTGCCTGGTCGAAGGTCCTCCGGAGTATACTGAGACGCGCATCTGGCGCTCTACCCGAGGCCTTATACTCGAGCACCGTTGTCGCCGCATACCTGTCCCACAGTCCCATTGCATCCCCCAGCTTTGAGAGAGGCACCCGGTGTAACACCCTCCTAGTCTCCTCCTCGTAGTCAACCACCTCTATGCCGCTCTTCCTCAACATGGCTATGAACGACGTGAGGGAAGCCTCGGGTTTCAGGGTAGACGTTGCAAGTATATACCAGTATAGTCTCGCCAATACCCTCAGCCGGGGATAACGTCATCACATAGGGAAATCAGCTTACCTCGATTACATCACGGGGGCTCGGGAACACGAGCCCTCCTCACCCTTCAGCTCTCCGTGGCGGTCGTCACAGCCCCCCGGGCTGTCAGCGTAAGAGCCTCTTTTTAAAACACGGCTAGTAGAAGCTCCTGAGCCTCTGGATAACTGCTATAGCGTTCAATACTATGTAGGGTAGTGTGCGCCTCGAGACATAGTAGTAGCGTGGTATGCCCGTCTTATCGTCGTCTGTCAACGGGATTACCTTCAACTCGTATATCTCCTCGAATGGCACGCGGCGTAGGAAGTCCTCCCGTTTCTCGATAACATCCCTCGCGGATATCAGGACGTGGGCGAAGTCCTCCGAGTTCATAGCCCTAACCATCAGCACGAAGTGTTCGTCGAGCCTCAGCGGCCGGAAGCTCTCGCGGAACTCCTCGGAGGAGGCTATCTCCTCTACATCCTCCTCGAGGGCCCACCTCCAGTCGCCGGTGTCAACGTCTATGAACTGGAAGACGCGGTAGGGTGAGCCGGGCTTCCTCATCTCTCGCAGCTTAGAGGTTATCAGCTTCTCCGGCAGCCCGGTCATAGACGCTAACTCCTCGACTGTGAATGCGAGCCCCTTCATAGCCTCGGCTATCTCCTTCTCGATGTCAACCTTCCAGAGCTTCTCCTCCGGCATCGATACCAGCATGCGTGCCAGTGGCGTTGCTCCGCCGACGGCGTGTTTGACTACACGGCCCTCCTGCAGGAGCTTCAGCACCCTCCTAGCCTCCTCGAGGTCGAAGAACTCTTCAAGCGCTTGTCTCGCCGCCTCCCGTTTGACTAGGTTATCGTCGCCGCTCATCTTGGATATCTGTCCGAAGGCTAGGCGTATGTCGCGCAGCATGTTGAGATAGTATGGCGTCTTCATTATGGCCTCGAGGGCTAGTTCGTCTAGCTCAGAGGGGTCTACCCCTAGTAGGACCTCCAAGGGGTTGAACTCGGGGCTCGAGCGTATAGCGACGCCATAATAGCTCGTCTTTATCGCGGATGTGTAGCTGCGGGCGGCGTACAGCGCCACATACCCCAGGGTCCTGGCGGCGGCCTCGCCCATGAGCCCGAGTAGTACGATATCGTCGCCGACCTGCTCCAAGACGAGCCTATCGCGGCTCGGCAGGGGCTTCCTATACCTCCTATACTCGTCTATGAACCTCTCGACAGTCTTCCTCGCATCATCGGTCAGCCTCACCCATGTCAACCCGTCCACGCCCCTCTCGTACACCTCGTGGAGCACGTGGTCTAGCGCCTCTAGCGCCGTCTTGGATGCTTCGGGGCCGAGCCCCCTCCACATCGGTATTATCGCTGGCGCCCCCTGAGCCTCCCTGACGATTATCTTTGCGGAAAGCTCGTCAATATCGACTATAGTCCACGTCTTCCCGCCGAGCTTTATCGAGGCGCCGGGGTACAGCTTGTACACGTAGCTTGCGTCAAGCTCTCCCACGACGCGCCCGTCCTCAGTTCTAACTGTGTAGGTCGACCTCTCGCCTATCGTCGAGAAGAACGAGGAGAAGCTCCTAACCCACCATGCTCTCTTATCGCCGCCGCGGTCGAACCTCCATATCTTGTAGAATAGCTGTCCGACCTTCACCCGCCTGTCATCGACCCTCTGTAGTACGCCGTTGCGGAGGAGCACGTCCACCACCTCGTCGAACTCCTCTCGCGTCATGCTACGGTAGTGGTAGGTGGACTTGAACACCTCGAACGCCTCGTCCAGGTCTACGGGGTTCTGTAGCGCCATGCCCACCAGCGACTTCACTAGCACGTCGAGGGGCTTCTCGGGTATCCTAGGCTCCTCTATGTTGCCGTTGGCGGCCGCCCAGGCGAGGGCGGCAGAGTAGAGAACCTCCATAGCGTCGTTCGCGATTATGACGCCGTTCAAGACCTCTATGTCGTACCGGTGGCCGCTCCTGCCGAGCCTCTGCACCAGGCTGAAGACTGTGCTCGGCGGACGGAACAGGATTACCCTCTTAACGTCGCCGACGTCGATGCCGAGCTCAAGGGTCTTGGTGCATATTACCGCCTTTACCCGGTTCTCTCGCAGCGCCTTCTCCGCCAGCGCCCTCTCCTCTGGCGAGAGGCTGGCATGGTGAACCATTATGTCGCGGTGGCCTAGCTTAGCAAGCTCCTCGTGGAGCCTCTCCGCCGCGTACTTAGAGTTGACGAATATCAGGGTCACCGGCTCTATATACTTGGCTATCTTCTCGGCAGCCTTCCTCCAGTAGCCATCCTTATCCGGCACAACGTCTATCGTAATGTCTATCTTCTTCCTCCTTGCGACCGATACGACGCTGCCCGGCCTCCGCGACCCGTATGTGTAGACTCGGAGCACCTTCTCCGGGCTCCCGACGGTGGCCGATAT